>DATMMV010000084.1:0-92009 GCA_035569635.1 Bacteroidia bacterium
ATGGCGTAACGCAGGATGTAACCATTCCCGGAACCCTTAAAATAAAAGGAAATGAGATAACGCTGATAGCTGATTTTAAAGTGAAACTGGCAGATTATAAAATTAAAGTCCCGTCACTGTATGTGAAGAATATTGCGGAAGAAATAGCGGTGGATTTTAACTCGGTTATGGAGCCCTTTAAGAAGCCCTGATTAAGCGTTTTTCAGTTTCAGATTAAATTTGTACATTCGTAATCCAAAAATTAAAAACACGATATGAAAAAGGGATACTTTTTCGCGTTTTTTTGCCTTTTTACTTTTTTGCTTTCGGGCAAAAATGTAATTTCGGTTAACCCCGCAAAGGGCCAACCTAAGGTAAACGCCGCCCCAACTCTTACTGTTACAATAACACCACCGGTTGGCACAACCACATTTTGTACAGGTAATCCGTATCAATTTACAGGTAATGCAAACCCCGGACCGATTCTTTTCTGGCAATGGTCTTGCTTATCTTCCGTAGGAGTAAATATCATTAATCCGAACCAAAACGGGACAAACATAATTTTTAATAACCCCGGTTCGTATACGCTCACACTCATTGCCAGCAACACAAGCGGAGTTAAAGATTCAGTTAAATACAGTTTAACGGTTGTATCAACACCAACTGTTATTGCTTCTCCCACCAGTGGAGCAGTTATTTGCCTGGGCGGAACGGGAACAAATCTTTACGCATCAGGCGCAACAACTTATACATGGTCAGGTACAGGTATTACTACAACTTATGCCAATGGCGATAGCACCAACGTGAATCCAAGTACAGCTGGTATTTTTACCTATACGGTTGTTGGTAGTAAGGGCGGTTGTGTTTCTGCGCCAACAACTATTACCGCTACTGTTAGTCCTGCTCCTACTGTAACGGTAACCTATTCGCCGAAAGACACCATTTGTTCAACTTCTACTACATCCATAACGGTTAATGGTTTGCCAAGTACCGCTACCTATACCTGGGCGGCGGCACCAACTGCGGGCCTCGGTACAAATTCGGGTGGAGGCGCCCCTGTAACACCTGTTTATTATGGTGTTGTAGATACCATCTATCATTATACCATCAACTATGCAGTGCCCGGCTGCCCGGCTTATCCAACCTATACGGCTTCGGTTTATGTTATTCCCACACCAACCGTTTTCGCTGTATCTGATACGGTTGATAATTGTAATAAAATGGGTGATTCACTCCGTGTAACCAGTCTTCCGCCTAAAAGCTCCGGTACAACTTATAGTTGGACGCCGAATTCGCATTTATCCTCAACCACCGGCAATCCTGTTTACGCAAATCCTACTAATCCAACTATGTATTATATTACGCCGACTTATAAAGGCTGTAAAGGCTTAAAAGATTCTATAAAAGTCCTCATAGGTGATACCACATTAGCGACTATTGATGCACAATATTTAATAATTTGTGCGGGGCAAAAAGACACACTTGTAGGCCTTCCCGCACTTAATCAGCTAAACGGTACATATCAATATTACTGGGCTCCGACAACGGGACCCTCCACCGTTACACCAATAAATCCGAAAAAGGATACAGTTATAATAAAGCCGATTGCCACTACCATTTATACGCTTACGGTTAAAGGTACTTGTGTAAAACGAAAACAGACCGAGCTGACAGTTTATGTAAATAACTGCTCGCCTTTGGTAAATTCAGATTTTACAATGACAAAGGATACCATATGCGTAAACCATTGTATTTATTTTACGGATTTAACACATAATTTTAATGTATTGCCGCTGTTTTATCAATGGATATTTGTGGGTGGAAATGCATACGGATCTACCGGAGGATATTCGGTACATTTGCCCGATACAGCGTATTACGCTGCTACAGATTCAACGCCGATACCCGGTATAAAAGTTTGCTATCACGTAAACAGTTCGCTTAACACTAATGGCGTTTTTCCGGTTACTATGGCAGTTTCTCACGGCCCCGGTACCGGGCCGCCTGTAATAGTTACACATTTTGTAAAAGTTGATGCGGGGCCTTTAGCTAATGCAGGCCCTAACGTAACAATTAATCTTGGCGACAGCACGCAATTAAACGGAACAAACAGTTCAGGTAATTTTGCAATTACCACGTATAGTTGGACTCCACCCGATTCACTCGGTTGTCCGTCCCCTTATCCGGTTTCGGGTTGTCCGAAACCCTGGGCCAATCCTTCTCAAACAACCGCTTATTATTTAACGGTAACGGATGTGAATGGCTGTAAGAGTACAGACAGTATGGTTGTTTACGTGGATTTAAAATGTTACGACCCGTTTATACCAACCGCATTCTCACCTAACGCAGATGGTAAAAACGATGTGCTTTATGTGCGCAGCAATTGCCTCGAGAATTTTACATTTAAGGTATTTGACCGTTGGGGCGAAAAAGTATTTGAATCAAGCACGCTTAATTTCGGTTGGGATGGAACTTTCCGGAATACTCCTGTAAATGCCGGAGTTTTTGTATGGATACTGGAAGGATTTTTATCAAACGGAAAAGAAGTCAAGAAGCACGGAAGTACAACCGTAATAAGATAGCAACATGAAAGCAGCGGTTAAAAAAATAATTTTGGGTTGTATTTTTTTGCAGGTATTTGCGGGGAGCAATATCCTTGCACAGGATTTACATTTTTCGCAATTTAACGAAGCACCGGTTTACCTCAATCCTGCTCTTTGCGGTGTATCGTATGATGTGCGCGCTATCATGAATTACAAAAGTCAGTGGAAAAGCGTTGCCGTACCTTATAAATCGGTTGGTGCAAGTGCGGAGTTTGCCATGAAGCATAAAAAATTAAACAGGCGTTCGTACTGGACTACCGGGTTTAATGTATATAACGATGTATCCGGTGATGCAAACTTCAGTTCATTGCACATGGGCCTTATGTTAGGCACTGTGTTAAAGTCAGGGAAAAACGGAAAATTCTCGATGGCCCTTACCGGAGCTTTTGATCAGAGAACAATTGATGGCAATAAACTGACCTGGGACAGCCAGTACAACGGTTACAAGTATGACGCAAATTTACAGGGAGAGCAAATTCCCAACAATAAATTTATGTACGGAGATTTCGGCGCGGGCTTTAATTATCATTATGCAAAAAGTGAACGTTACATAAGCGCAGCTGACGGGCACAGGTTTGATATTGGTTTTTCCGCTTTCCACGTTAATGTTCCGTTTTATTCATTCTATGGAAATACGGGAGAGAACCTGCATATGAAATTTGTACATCATGCTAATTTTGTTTTTGCTTTACCACAAATTAAATCAAACATTATCCCCAGCTACATTATTATGATGCAGGGTACGCAGATTGAAGTGATGGCAGGCGTTATGTTCAGATATGTGCTGGAAGATGCCTCGGTTCACTCGGGAACTATTAAACCGGTTGCGGTTTCTTTAGGGGGGTTTTACCGCTCGCGCGATTCGTTCAGCCCGCAAGTGTTGTTTGAATATGGTAAGTACGGACTGGGTGTTAGTTATGATATAAATTTATCAGGTCTTACACCATTCAGTAAAACACGTGGCGGCCTTGAATTATGCCTGCGTTATAATTTTAATCCCGGTTATGGAATGGGAATAGGTAATACAACCGGCCCAAGGCCAACTCCGGGAAAAACACAATCGTCAACCGGGTTTTAAAAAATAATTACTTTTACACTCTAATAATTTTCTATGGATTTAAGCGGAATAATATCAGTAAGCGGCATGCCGGGGCTTTACAAAGTGGTAGGGCAAATGAAGAATGGCGTAATTGCCGAATCGTTAAACGATAAAAAGCGTGTACCTGTTCACGCGCATCAGCAAATATCTTCGCTGGAAGATATCAGTATGTTTACTACCGGCGATAACAAACCCGTTAGCGACATTTTAAAAGCGATTTTTGAAAAAGAAAAAGGCGGCAAGTGCATTGACCACAAAGCCGACGAGAAACAAATTATAGCCTATTTTGAAAGCATATTACCCGATTATGATAAAGAACGCGTGTATGCCTCAAACATGCGCAAATTATTTAACTGGTATAATTTATTGCAGGAAACTGGAAATTTAAAAACCAAGGAAGCCGGCGAAAAGCATGACGATAAAACGAAAGTTCAACATCATGATGAAAATGCCAAGAAATTTGCAAAACCTTCCGCGAAAGAAAGCGGTAAAGCCAATACCAAAGGGGCTAAAAAAACTTCGGGTGTACGTAAAACAGGAGTGGCATAATTAAAAATTCTGAAAAATAAACCCCGCTAAAAAGGCGGGGTTTTTTTATTTTTACACCTATGATCGCAAGCCCTAAAACCAACCGCAACTACCTTCCTTCAAATTTTGATATCAAAAGCTGGGATGATTTAGAATCGATTTACAGTGAACTTCTGAATAGAGAAATTAATTCAGCACCCGAATTGGAAACATGGATGCTGGATGTAAACGAACTGGATGCCGCCATCAGCGAAAATTATGGATGGCGTTATATAAAAATGAGTTGCGATACGGAAAATGCGGAACTTGTAAAAAGCTATGAATTTTTTGTAACCGAGATTGAACCAAAAATGGCGCCGCTTTCCGATCAACTTAATAAAAAATTAATTAACTCACCTTTTGTAAAAAAACTCGACCAGAAAAAATATTTTATCTACCTGCGCTCGGTAAAAAACAGCATTGAGCTTTTCAGGGAGAACAATGTGGAACTTCATTCGCAGATATCCACTAAATCCCAGCAATACGCGTCAATCACCGGCAAACAAACTATTACCTACGAAGGGAAAGAACTTACTCTGCAACAAGCCGCTTTGTATTTTAAAAATCAGGATCGCAAAATCCGTGAAGAAGTTTACAGTATTATTCAGAAGAGGAAAGATAAAGACGAAGCCGTTTTAAATAAACTATTTGAAGAATTATTGGCCCTGCGCCATCAGGTAGCCCTTAATGCCGGGTTTAAAAATTACCGTGATTATAAATTTAAAGAACTCGGCCGTTTTGATTACAATAAGGAGGATTGTTTTAATTTTCATGAAAGTGTAAAAAAATATTTTGTTCCCCTGAGCAGGAAAATTGACGAAGAAAGAAAAAAGAAACTTAATCTTGAAAATTACAAACCTTGGGATACAGAAGTAGATACCGGAAATAACAGCGCCCTTCATCCGTTTACCGAGGCAAAGGAACTTTTAGAAAAATCAATTGATTGTTTTAATGTTACCGACAAATATTTCGGTGAGTGTTTAAGTACCATGCAAAAAATGCATCACCTCGACCTGGAATCGCGTAAAGGAAAAGCGCCGGGCGGATATAATTATCCATTGTATGAGAGCGGTGTCCCTTTTATTTTTATGAACGCGGTAGGTATGCAACGTGATGTTGTAACTATGGTGCACGAAGGTGGTCATGCGGTACACGCATTCTTAACTAAGGATTACAAGATAAATGAATTTAAAAGTGTCCCTTCAGAAGTGGCTGAACTTGCATCGATGAGCATGGAATTGATTTCTATGCAGCGTTGGGATGTTTTTTATAAAGACGCGAAAGATTTACAGCGGGCTAAAAAAGAACAGCTCGAAAAAATAATTAAAACACTTTGTTGGATTGCATGCGTAGATGCTTTTCAGCAAAAAATTTATGAAAAACCCGATCAAACTACAGCCGAGCGGTATGCAACATGGGAAGAAATTTACCATCAATACGAAAGCGGGGTAATAGATTATAAAGGACTTGAGTCAAGTGTAAAACGCATGTGGCACGGGCAATTGCATATTTTTGAAGTCCCGTTTTATTATATTGAATACGGTTTTGCTCAATTAGGTGCTCTCGCGGTCTGGAAAAATTATTTGCATAATTCGACGCAGGCCTTGCAACAATATAAAGACGCTTTGTCATTGGGCTACACGGTTTCAATTCCCGAAGTGTATAATGCGGCGGGAATAAAATTTGATTTTTCGGATAAATATATTTCTTCTATTGCAGAATTTGTTTGGAAAGAATTAGAACAACTGAAATAATGGATACATTTGATTTGGTTGTAATAGGAGGAGGGCCCGCGGGATATGCGGGAGCCATGCGTGCGGTTGATTTCAAGAAAAAAGTTTTATTGATAGAAAGACAGCGTATTGGTGGCGCTGCGGTTTATGATGGTGTGCTCAGCTCTAAAACCATGTGGGAACACTCCATGAAGGTGGCCACTATTCGTGAAACAATCCCCGGTTACAGAGTGCAATTTACAGATGCGGATAAAGTGGTGCGCGATGCCATTTTTGAACGTAAAACACAAATGACAACCCATTTACGTTTATTGGAGGCGGCACTCGGTTCAAAATATTTTCACCTGGAAAAAGGTAACGGAAAAATTCTGAGTAAGAACCGGGTTGAGATTACAAAAGAGAACGGCGAAAAAAAAATTATTCAAACTGAAAACATTTTAATTGCCACAGGCAGCCGCCCGAGATATTTGCCGCATATTTCTATTGATGAAAAAATTATATTGACCAGTGACGGAGTAAAAAATATCCCGTATTTTCCTAAAAGTATGGTGATACTGGGGGCAGGTGTCATTGGTTGCGAATTCGCCACGATATTTTCTAATTTCGGAGAAACACAAGTAAATCTTATTGATAAGGCGGACCGTATTCTTCCGATGGAAGACGAAGATATTTCCGCTACTGTTACAGAAAATTTAGAACATAACGGCGTTGTGGTGCATCATAATTCGCAATTGGAGCGAATGGAAATTAAGAACGGAAAAGTAGAATACGAACTTTTATACAAGGACGGAAAACGTGAAATAATTACCGTTGATAAGGCCTTGGTGGCAGTAGGGCGTGTGCCGAATATTGAAAACATCGGATTGGAAAATGCCGGAGTGAAATTATCTGAACGAGGATTCATTTCTCACAGCGATACTCAAACCAATATTCCGAATATTTATGTGGCAGGTGATGTTACCGGCGGAATTGCATTGGTAAATGTGGGAGAAAGAGAAGCCCGGCACGCAGCTGTACGAATGTTCGGCCCTCCGATAAAACCGATTAATTATAAAAATATTTCTACCATCATGTTTTTAAACCCCGAAGTAGCGGCGGTTGGCATGAGCGAACAGGAAGCAAAAGAAAAAAACCTATCTTTCAAAGTTGTAAAACTTGATTACAGCACAAACGCACGTGCTATTGCCATGCGTAACACAAACGGTTTTTTTAAAATTTTAGTTACCAACGACGATGAGATGCATATATTAGGTATGCGTGTTGTCGGTGTTCACGCAAGCAGTGCAATACAAGCAGTTGCATATTTAGTTCACACTAATCATGGTATAAGAGAGTTGGCTGATATGATTCACCCGCATCCGAGTATCATTGAAGGCGTACAGGAATGTTTGCGGATGTTATTAGGAAAATCAATTTACAAGCCCGCAGTTTTCAGAGATAAGTTACAATGTTACACTTGCGCCGATGGCGTTTGCACACCAATCAGTTCACTCATAACATCAGCATAAATGGATTTTAAATATGTTCTGGCATTGCACATAATTTTCATGGTCTGCTGGTTTGCAGGACTATTTTACATTGTGCGTTTATTTATTTACCAGGTGGAGACCAATGAAAAAACAGAAATAGAGAAAAATATTTTAATTCCCCAATACCAACTTATGCAAAGGCGTTTGTGGTTTGGAATTACATGGCCAAGTGCAGTGCTTACACTTATTTTTGGCACATGGCTTTTGTCGTTTAATTTCAGCGGGTATCTTTCACAACCCTGGATGCACGTTAAACTTACCTTCGTGGGATGTCTTTATATTTATCATTTTCGCTGCCATATAATTTTTACGCAGATGAAAACAAATTCTTATAAAGGAACTTCCTTACGGTTACGCATTTTCAATGAAATTGCAACTGTATTTTTATTTGCGATTGTATTTTTGGTAACCGTAAAGAGCAGCGGCAGTTTTGTTTGGGGCTTGTTGGGATTAATCATTCTTTCCGCTTTAATTATGGGAGGCGTTTTTATTTACAAAAAGCAAAGAGAGAAAAACCAAAACTCCGGTTAAAAATGGAATAATTTGCAATCAATACCTGCCTGCAACATTGGAAATATTGTTTTAGAAGAGTAATTTCCCGAGTAATCAACGTTTACACTATATTGTATAAAGGCACGCTGAAAGAAAGCTCTGTATTTGTAATTTACCAACGCAAGACCAAGATGCAAGTTCTGTGAAATATAATTAGTGCTTTGAGTTATTAATGCGTTTAATTCAGAGCCTATATATAAACGTCCGTATCGTTCAATAGTAAGGGCACTGCCCGGACTTTGCCAACTAATTACCGATGATTTAAAAGGAAAAGAAAGATAATAATATTGGTATCTCAGTGTAGAATACCAATTGTGATTTATATCAATTCCACTTAACAAAGCAAACAAGCCCTTATCCCAATTTTTTCCAAGCCCAAGCATAAAGTAAGGTAAATGGGTTTTTAATTGGTAATTGTATCCCGGTTCAAGAATTATCATAAGTGCTTTGTCGGGCGGACTAAGCGGACAAACTCCGATAATTCCTTTATCACATTCAGATGGCTCGGGTTTATAAGTACAGCAGTCCGTATAACGGGTAATATTCTCAAGATAAAATATACGAACCGGTAGTTTGGTAAAAAAATATTTCTGATTTTTTCTTCCGCTTCTTTCTTCCCATTTTAATTTCCAATCTTTGTGACAACCGATAAAATAATCACAGCTTATATCAACATATTCGCGAGGGACACGAACTCTCACCCAGCTGCGTGGAAAAAGAGGAACTTTAACCTGGAGATTATGCATCAAAAAATAATCCGTCTGAAAACAAGTGTCAACTTTTGAAAGTGGTTTGTTCACCTCAAATGTTTCACTGCATTCTCCGCATGGTAAAGGATGCTTGCGGAATATTTTGAATTTCCTGAAGCTTTCTTTGAGTACTAATGCTGTGTTTCTGCTTCGTGCCCACCAAAACCTTCCCGTAGTCACATCTTTCCACTTAAGAGGCCTTACAATTATTTTCCCTGATTTGTTGATATCCGCGTAAAATAATTTTTCTAATTTTTTCCATTCAGTAACCTGGCTTTCGATAACAATAAATTCTTTTTTGCCTTTGGTTATTAAACGAAGATGGCAATGATGTAAAAGGTCGTAATCAATATCGTAACAGGTGGTAACAGAAGTAGTGTTAACAGCAGAAGTGTCATTGTCTGCCGATTCAATTGTTTCGCGCCGTTTGGTTTTGAAGTACAGAATAATATTTACACGCCGGTTAAATTCTAATTTATTCTGATTGGTTTCTCCGGATGCGCCTACACGAACCGGTATTGTTGCGGGAATAAATTTTCTGCAAAATTTTTCTACCTGTACAACCCTTTTTTCAGATAGCTTAAGATTTGATTCAAATTTTCCCACCGAATCCGCCATTCCCACAAAATGTACAGAATCCAAGTCATTCAATTCAAAAGTAACAGGTATAAGGTCTAACTTTTCAATTTCCTTGTTTTCAATTTTAAAATATCCTGTTTTGAAAAGCACAGAAATTGTGTCCTGGCTTAACAGGCGGGCCGAAAGAAGGAATAAGAATGCGAAAGCCCTTTTTATCATTCAGAAATTTAAAATAATTAAGGCGCTAATCGCGCTTTTTTCCACTTACCATTTTTAAGCGAGTAGCAAATGCGATCGTGCAAACGATTCTGCCTTCCTTGCCAGAATTCGTAATAAGTAGCTTGCAAAACATAGCCGCCCCAGTTTTCAGGGCGTGGAATTTTTTCATCGTATTTTTCAGAAATACTTTTCACTAATTTGTCAAGCTCTTTTCTACCACTAATAATTTTACTCTGCTGGGACGCCCATGCGCCTATACGTGATTCGCGCGGACGCAAATTAAAATATTCATCAGAAGCTTTTATAGAAGCAAAAACAACTTTCCCCTCAATACGTATTTGCCTTTCCAATTCAGGCCAATAAAATAACAGACTGGCATAGGGATTTTCTTTCAATTCATTCCCTTTACGGCTGTAATAATTTGTAAAAAAATTAAAACCGTGATTTTTTAACCCACGCAATAAAACAATGCGGGAGGAAGGTTTTCCTTTTTTTGTGGCGGTACAAAGGGCCATCGCATTAGGTTCAGAGAGCCCGCTTTTTATAGCTTCGGCATACCATTTTTCAAATTGTTTAAAGGGATTGTTGTTGGCATCTTTTTCATTAAAATTTGCTTTTACGAAATCATGTCGCAAATTCTTCGTATATTCATTGAGCGAATTCATGCAGTAGTTTTGTAATACAAAGATACATGCCCGTTTTACAAGGACAAATATTAGTTGCGCGCCCTATGTTAAACGACGGGAGCTTTAAACGCACCGTTATTCTCATGGCAGAGCATAACGAGCAAGGCTCTCTCGGATTTATTCTGAATAAACCCATGCATCTTACCTTAAAAGATGTATTGCAGGGTATGGATGATTTAAAACTTCCTGTTTATTACGGCGGACCAGTGGCGCAAAATCAATTGTTTTATATTCATACAGCCGGAAAAAAAATTTCCGACAGTATTCATATCCAGCAGAATTATTATTGGAGTGGCAATTTTCAGGAGATAGCCGAGGGATTAAAAAATCACACTCTGCAACCTTCACAAATACGTTTTTTCATCGGGTATTCGGGTTGGGGTGCCGGTCAGTTAGAAGGAGAAATTGAAGAAAAAGCCTGGGGAGTTTTAGATTCTTTTACAAGCGAATTAATAAATAAACATCCGGAAGATATGTGGCCCGAACACGTTGCAAGGCTGGGAGGGAATTATAAAGTATTTGCCGATTTACCTCAAGAACCAAGTTTGAATTAATGAACAAAGAATATGTAGTGCTGGTTGACGCGAAGGACAAGGAACTTGGTATCATGGAAAAAATGCAGGCCCATCTTGAGGGAAAATTGCACCGCGCGGTTTCTGTTTTAATTTTTAATTCACAAAAACAAATGTTGCTTCAAAAGCGTGCCGATGGTAAATATCATTCCGCCGGATTATGGACTAACGCCTGCTGCTCGCACCCCCGAAAAGGAGAAACTCCGATGGATGCCGCCACAAGAAGGCTTTATGAAGAGATGGGTATTAACTGTAAATTATTATCAGCATTTAATTTTACTTATGAAGTAAAACTCGACAAAGGCCTGAGCGAACACGAATTTGATTATGTTTTTGCAGGTATTTGCGATGATGTTCCTTTGCCCGATCCTGCTGAAGTGAGCGAATATAAATACCTGAAAATGGATGCCATTGAAGCGGAATTAGCGCAAAACCCGGGGCAATTTACAGAGTGGTTTAAGATAATCTGGAAGAAGATAAAACCTCAAAATGAGCATGCTCCCGAAGGATAAAAACCCCTTTTTCACCCATAACGAGGCTGAATTTCAGGTTGAAAAAGTCTTTTTTCGCTATTTAAGTAAATTTTACTTCTTTTGCAGACTGAAAAAGTTTAACGTTGAAAGTTTGAAGTATAAAGTTTTTATGGAACGCATTCTTTTTACCCCTGAACTTTAGACTTTGAACCTGAACTAAAAATTGATGAGTAAGAACCTTGTAATAGTTGAGTCGCCGGCAAAAGCAAAAACCATAGAAGGTTTTTTAGGAAAAGATTTTACCGTTAGATCCAGCTTTGGCCACGTTCGCGACCTTGTTAAAAAAGGTATGGGAATCAACCTTGAAAAGAACTTCGAGCCCGAATACGAAATATCACCCGATAAAGAAAAAGTAGTAGCTGATTTAAAAAAATTAGCAAAGGGGGCAGACATTGTTTGGTTAGCAACGGATGAGGACCGCGAGGGAGAAGCCATTTCATGGCATTTGGCGGAAGCATTAGGTTTAAAAATCAGCGAAACAAAACGTATCGTTTTTCATGAAATTACCAAGTCGGCAATTTTAGAAGCGATAAAAAATCCGCGAAAAATTGATAAACATTTGGTAGATGCACAACAGGCACGCCGTATATTAGATAGGTTGGTGGGTTTTGAATTATCACCCGTACTTTGGAAAAAAGTTCGCCCGAGTTTATCTGCCGGTCGTGTACAATCGGTGGCTGTGCGTTTAATTGTTGACCGCGAAAGAGAAATACAAAATTTTAAATCAACTTCTGCTTACCGTATAATTGCCGAGTTTACAGTTGGTAATTCGGGTTTAAAAGCGGAATTAAATAAACGTTTTACAAATAAAGCCGATGCCAAAGCGTTTTTAGAAAAATGCAAGGGCGCTAAGTTTTCCATTGGTAATTTAGAAACCAGACCCGCCAAGCGTTCACCCGCAGCTCCGTTTACTACTTCTACCCTACAGCAGGAAGCTGCAAGAAAATTAAGTTTTTCGGTTGCGCAAACCATGGTACTTGCCCAGCGTTTATACGAAGCGGGTAAGATAACTTATATGCGTACCGATTCGGTTAACCTTTCGGAAACCGCAATGGGGCAAGCCAAAGCAGCGATTAATAAATTTTACGGGGCGAAATATCATAACCCGCGTCATTATAAAACAAAATCTAAAGGTGCGCAAGAGGCTCACGAAGCTATTCGCCCTACTTATATAGAAACTCAGGCAGTTGATGGAGAACGTAACGAACAACGTTTGTATGATTTAATCTGGAAACGCACCATTGCTTCTCAGATGGCTGACGCCGAACTTGAAAAAACTACGGCAACGATTACTATTTCTACTACAACAGAAACTTTTGTTGCACAGGGAGAAGTATTGAAATTCGATGGTTTCCTGAAAGTATATTTAGAAGGAAGCGATGATGATGAAGAGAGTGAAGAAGAAAGCGGAATGCTTCCTCCAATGAAAATCGGCAATTCCTTAATAAATAAAAATATTATTGCTACCGAAAAATTCACGCATCATCCTGCACGTTATACGGAAGCAAGTCTTGTAAAAAAATTAGAGGAGCTTGGTATTGGCCGTCCTTCTACTTATGCACCAACAATTTCTACGATACAAAAACGAAACTATGTAGAAAAAACGGATCGCTTGGGAACTCAGCGTAATTATAATGTACTTACTTTCAATAACGGGAATATTTCGGAAGTAGTTAGCGTAGAAAATACCGGCGCCGAAAAATCAAAAATGTTCCCCACTGATATCGGTATGGTGGTTACCGATTTTTTAATGCAGTATTTCTCGGTTATTTTAGATTTCCATTTTACCGCAAAAGTGGAAGAAGAGTTTGATGAAATTGCCGATGGTAAACTGGACTGGACAAAAATGCTGAAGGATTTTTACAAGCCTTTTCATAAAACTATTGAAAGTACTATTGATAACAGCGAGCGTGCAAGCGGAGAAAGATCATTAGGAAAAGACCCTGTTAGCGGCAAACCTATTATTGTACGTATAGGTCGTTTTGGTCCGTTGGTGCAAATAGGTGAAAGCGGAGATGAAAATAATAAACCGCGTTTTGCTTCTTTGCGCAAAGACCAACGTATGGAAACTATTACATTGGACGAAGCGTTGTTATTATTCAAAATGCCGCGCATCGTTGGGGAATTTGAAGGCAAAGAAATGAAAGTGGGTATCGGCCGCTTTGGCCCTTATGTAGTACATAATAATGTATTTACTTCTTTAGGCAAGGAAGACGATCCTTATAAAGTAGACGGCGACCGTTGCATTGAATTGATTTTAGCAAAACGCCAGAAGGACGCTGATAAAATAATTGTTACGTTTAAAGAAAACCCCGACTTAAAAGTTTTAAAAGGCCGTTGGGGACCTTGTATCGCACTTGGAAAAAAATTCTTTAAAATTCCTAAAACGGTAGAACCTTCTAAGCTTGATTTTGCCGGTGTAGTACAACTCATTGGCGGAATGGATGCTTATGAACAAGCTATTGCCGGTAATACCCGCCAGGCCGCCAGTAAAAAACCTTCACCTAAAAAGGCCGTCGCCAAAAAAGAAAAGGTTCCTGCTAAAGCTGTGAAAAAAGTAAAAACAGTTATTGTTAAAAAAGCTCCCGCAAAACCCCCCCCGATTAAAAAGGCTAAAAAAGCGGTGAAGAGGAAATAATTTAAGAGAACCTCTTTTTAATTATTCAATTATTCACTCCGAATTTAAATACCTCTTTATCTTTAATTATAAAAACCCTGTAAACAGGCTCTGTATGTTCCGCGCCGTTAGGGTCTTTGTATTTTATATTGCTTAAATACACTAAAGAACCGGGTTTTAATTTTTCAACGTACGCCATCATTTTTTTACTCAGGCGGTTATTGGCAGAGCTGTCTGAAACAAATTTTTCTTTTTCGTAAAACTCCATTTTAAAACTTGTTACCGGAACTTTTTTATTGATACTTTTATAATATACACTCATCGTTCCAACAGCAAGTATTAATGCAGGCATCGTAGAGTCGCAAGCAACGCCGCCAAATTTTACTTTAGGAAAAGAAACAACTGTAAACGGTTTATTCAATGCTAATTTCTTTTTCCCGTTCATATCCGTTTCAAAAATTGAAACAAGTGTTACGCCAAAATTAGAAAGCCCTTCAATGGTAAAAATACTGTCGGTAGATTTTGTGATGCTGCCATTGGTAAGTTTCACTTCAAACTTAACTCCCCTGGTATTAGTAATTTTTAATTTGTTTTTGCTTCCTGCAAATAAATAACCGTCCTCCGGGAAAAACTTGTAATCGTCGTCACTGTATTTTACTTTAAAATGCGTAACCGAATCAGTTTTTGTTACTTGAGCGTACGAAGAAAACGAAAACAAAAATAATAAAAACAGCAGGGAGCCGGCCCGTACAAAACCTACAACGCCTCGGGGGTTACCGAGCCACCGGCTTCGTACGTTCCGACATAATCCTGCATGCTTTATTTTTGTCATATAAGAATTCCATCAATATCCGCCGAAGTATAATTGTCTTTACTCAGCATATTTAATTTAAAGGTAAAGTTTTTTGTGGTTTTATCAATTCCTTCAAACACATTGTTTTTTACCCAACCTAACTTGTGATCGCGGGTAATAACCAGCAACACATTCTCTGCATCCGGATTAAAAGAAAATTTTTCAGGAACATATAAATTGTAAAGAGCATTTTTCCCTTTCTCCACCAGGTAAACTCCGGCAACATTTACTTTTTTCCCGTCAGCAGTTTCAAAATTTGCAAATACTTCAACCCCCTGCGGCATACTTTGCGGACAATCCGAATTCCAGATACCGAATTGTTTTATCTGAAAAGTACGGTAAACAACCTGAGTTGCTTCGGCCACCTGGTTAGCATTTTTTATAGTAAGCGCTTCGTTTTTTCTTTGCAGTTCGACATAATTCTGAAAAACATTTTCGTAAGTGGTTTTTTCTTTCAGCAATGCCTGGTGAGCGGCAAGGTCCGCTTTTTCGGCTTCGTTCAGTCTTTTTTTGTAGACATCATAAAGCGCGTCGTATTTTGCCAACGCTTTTTCCATGTTACCGTCTTTAACAGGGTTTGCAGTTACTTCGTAAGTACGTTGCGGGCCCGACATAGGATAAGAGAAAGTTACTTTATAAGTATAGGCTTTTTCCAATTTGGCAATATTCACCATGCCCCATTCTGTTTTCGATTCCTCGACGTTAAAATTTTTGCAATCTTTTGCAACTTCAAAAACAACGTTGTTGTAAATTTCTAAATCAGGCCTGCCGGTTGCGTCGACGGTAAACATTCTTTCGTTTAATGGTTTTACCGGCCTTGTAAGTTTTATGGAATCAGTTTTTGCAGGAGCAGGAGCAGCGGGTGCAGGAAGAACTTCCATTTCATCTCTTTTTATAAATGACCACTGCCCGGTTTTTTCATTTAAAAGATACTGGTTATATTTTTTTTCGGCTTTATCAAGCGTTGCCATTTCTACATTCAGGCTTTTATCTTTTTTAATAAAAACTTGTTTCTCATCTTGCTGAGCAGAGATATCAAACATACCTGCCGATTCAAAATACATTTCTTTTCCTGCCGAGTCGTAGCGCATAGGAATGGAAGAAAGTAAAATCTCACTCACTTTATGAAACTCGCGGTAATTTATTTTTACATTTCCTTTTACCGGGTCGCCGTTTTCATAAACAAAGGCATTGGCCGGAATAGTTATTTTGCTCCCACTGCTGTAAATAAGTGTGGTGTCGGTTTCGCTTTTTACTACAAAGGTATCGGGTGTGTTTGTATTTGTGGGCAATTGAGCGATTTCATTTTTTAAATGTGTTTGATCGCCGGTAGAAATTTGCGGCCAGAAAATTGTCAACGTTACTATAACTGTTGCCGCCATTCCCATCAGCACATATCTTTTCAACGAAACTACTTTCGCGCCGGAATTGGCTTTGCTTTTTATTTTATTAAAATCCATTCCCTGTTCAATCTCGTCTTTCGTCAGCTCGGGGCGGTTTTCTTTTATACTATATTTTTTCATGGCTCTTGTTTTAATTTTTTTCAAATGAGTCCCGATTAAACCGGGATTAATCGTTCAACTTTTTAAATATTTCACGCAACTTATCAATTACACGATATGTTTTTACTTTAGCATTGTTTTCCGTGATATCCAGTATGGCACCGACTTCGGCAAATGCTTTGTCTTCAAAAAAACGCAGTTCAAGCAAAAGCACTTCTTCTTCAGAAAGATGTTGCATGGCTTTTGCTAAAACAGGATTCAAATCCCTGTCTTTTCCCGTCTCGTCAGCAACCCTGCTGATGCCGTAAGTATCGATGCTTATAACCCGCATTTTATTTGCATCGCGGTAAAACTGCGTTATTTCATTAAGGGCTATGCGGTATAACCAACTGGAAAACGGATGTCCTCTGTAGGTGTATTTGCTGATATTGCTCAAGGCTTTAATAAACACACTTGAGGTAATTTCTCTGGTATCGTCCAAATTTTCCATTCGTTTATATACAAAACGCAAAATACGCTCGTAATACTTTTTATAAAGAGGTTCAAAACTTTGCGGGTTTTTCTTGGCCTCTTCAATTTGTTTTTCTTCCAGGTGCGGGTCCTCTTCCATAAAACAATTATTTGCGGGGTTATATATAGAACGCCTGGGGGCACGAAAAGATACAGGTAAATGTAGAATAATTTAAGGAATCACTTTAAACATGCGGGGCTTAAGGTAGCCCACAATTCCATCACCGGTGCATACGCGTATTTTTTCTATCATAAACTTAGTGCCGGTTTTGGCGTGTATAAGTGCGTCGCGCATCTCCTCGGTAATATCACAGCCATTAGAGGAGTAAATCATTTTATATCCGTTGTGATAGGCTCTGAGTTCAAAGGCCAGTACACGGAACTGGGTGCTTAATGCGGGTATTTCGCAATCGCACTTAACAAACAGTTGGTCAACAAACATCAGGTCGAGACGTGTAACCTTAGAGGGCAATTGTTTTTTACAGAGAATAAACCGGGCTCCGGAATTTTATGTTTCAGCTTATAGGTAATAAGGCTGGTATCGGTATTGTCAATTACTTTAATGCAGATGTCAGTAAAATCGGTCTTGACGGTGTCATTCTTTACTTTTTTATAACCTACTGTACTTATTTTTATTTTAGTGCCGTTCACGGTTTTGTCCAATAAATCTTTCATCTCACGTGTAAGCAGCCCGCCACGTGTAGTGTACGAGTAGTACAGCCCGTTTACAATTGCTGAAAGGCGAAATCGGTAAACCCTTAATTCGGAAGGAAGGTTAAAGCAATATTTTATTTGCAAAGTATCTGCCTTAACTAATTCTGATTTTTGCGCTTCGTTGTTGTGTGTGTATTTCCCCAGAAAAGGTACGGGGTCGTTCAGTTTGACAACTTTAAACCTGGCCGGTTTTTTTATGGCAGAGTTTTTTTTCTTATCATCGTTTTGCGCGCAGAGTACCGCCGGCAGGGTGCTGAATAAAAATATGGCTAATACTCTAATCATGCGCAACGTGTCTTATTTAAACGCAGAAAAGGATAAAAGGATACAGAAAATGAAATTTTTTTTACCTCAGCTGTCAAACACGTTTTCCTGTGAGGCTTCATAACCCGTATCTATTTTAAGATCAAGCTGTTTGTAGGCCTCAACGGCAAGCTCATCGCAGCGGTTATTTTCTTTATTATTGGCATGACCTTTCACCCAGCTAAACTTCACCTTGTGTTTTTTGTACACTTTTAGAAGCCGTAGCCAAAGGTCAACGTTTTTTACTTTTTTAAAATCTTTTTTAATCCAACCGTCCAGCCATTTTTTTTCGAAAGCATCCACAACGTATTTTGAATCGGAGAAAACGATAACTGGATGTGTGTCTTTTTTTAATTGCTCTAATGCAACTATTACGGCCAACAATTCCATGCGATTATTGGTTGTATGTTTAAAGCCTTCGCTGAATTCTTTGCGGTGGTTTTTATACAGCATCACAATTCCGTAACCACCCGGGCCGGGATTTCCGCTGGCAGCGCCGTCGGTGTATATGTGTATTGAATCAGTCAAATTTTTATTTGGGCGTTACCCGCCATTGTCTTTTGTCAATCATTTAAATTACGGGGCGGGTCGCGCTTTCCGTTGCAAGTCCTCGCTCCCAACAGCTCGCTGCGGGCTTTCCGCTGCAATCGCTAACGCAAGCTTCATTTACAACCCGGTATTCGTCCTGAATATCTTTACAGCAATGGCTAATAAAATAATCCCGAACACTTTTCTTAAAATGGCAACACCGCCTACACCTAATAATTTTTCGAGGTAGTTCAGTTTTTTAAGCACGATGTAAACAATGCCTACGTTGAGTACAATACCAATTAATAAAGAAAGCATGCTGTATTGCGCCCGCATAGAAAGTAAAGTTGTTAGTGTACCTGTACCGGCAATAAGCGGGAAGGCGAGAGGAACGACTGACGCTGTTGCGGAAACTTCATCTTTATACAACCGAATTCCTAAAATCATTTCCAGCGCGATAAAGAAAATTACCAACGAACCCGCAATGGCAAAATCCTGAGGTGTTAAACCGATGAGTTTTAAAATAGATTCGCCGGCAAATAAAAATACAACCATAATAGCAAGCGAAACCAAAGAAGCTTTGCCTGCTTGCAGCGCGCCCACCTTTTCTTTAAGCCCTAAAATTACAGGGATAGAGCCAACCACATCGATAACAGCAAATAATACCATTGTTACCGTTGCTATTTCTTTTATATCGAATGTAAAATCCATTACTTAACCTTTTCTAATTTCATTAAATCTTTTCCGATATCCTTTCTGTAATATTTTTTATCGTACGAAATTATCTCCGCGTTTTTAAAACTTTTTGAAACAGCTTCTTCAATGGTGTTTCCGAACGATGTAACTGCAATTATTCTTCCGCCGTTTGTTACAACATTTCCGTTCTCATTTTTTGTTCCCGCGTGAAAAATGATACTGTCTTTTGTTTTATCCAATCCCGAGATGATTTTATTTTTTTCATAAGCCTCCGGATATCCGCCTGCAACAAGCATTACGGTCGTAGCAATGCGTTCGTCAACTTCTAAAGTTATTTTATCGAGTTTTTCATTGGCAACAGCATCAAACAAATCCAGCAAATCTGTTTTTATGCGTGGTAACACAACTTCTGTCTCCGGGTCGCCCATACGGCAATTGTATTCTATCACCTGCGGCTCGCCGTTGCAATTCATTAAACCAATAAAAATAAAACCTTTGTAAACTATATTTTCCTTTCGCAATCCTTTTAAAGTGGGAATGGCAACGCGCTCTTCTACTTTCTTTATAAAATCTGCATCGGCAAACGGCACCGGACTCACAGCGCCCATACCGCCGGTATTTAAGCCGGTATCTCCTTCACCAATGCGTTTGTAATCTTTTGCGGCCGGAAGTATTTTATAATTTTTTCCGTCGGTTAAAACAAAAACAGAAAGTTCAATGCCTTTTAAAAATTCTTCAATCACCACTTTGGCAGATGCGTTACCGAATTTTGCATTGGCCAGCATTTCGGTTAATTCTTTTTTTGCTTCTTCTAAAGTGTTCGGAATAACAACTCCTTTACCCGCGGCTAATCCGTCTGCTTTTAAAACATAGGGCGGCGAAAGTGTTTCTAAAAATTTTAATCCTGCGGCTAAAGTATTTTTGGTAAAAGTCTGGTAACGCGCGGTAGGAATGCTATGACGAATCATAAACTCTTTCGAAAAATCTTTGCTTCCTTCTAATTGCGCACCTGCTTTCGACGGGCCTATGATAGCGATATCTTTCAATACCTCATCTCCTTTAAAAAAATCATAAATGCCTTTTACCAATGGATCTTCGGGACCAACAACAACCATATCAATTCCTTTTTCCCAAACAAAATTCTTAATGGCCTCAAAATCGGTTGCGCTGATGTCTGCGTTAGTTCCGCATAAGGCTGTGCCCGCATTGCCCGGCGCTATGTACAGGTTTTCTAATTTTTTGCTTTGTGATATTTTGTAAGCGAAGGCATGTTCGCGTCCGCCGCTTCCTAAAATGAGTACGTTCATGGTACAAAAGTAAAAAAGGCCGCTAAATTTTTAGCAGCCTTTTATATTGTGTGAAAACTTTATTATTTAGCAGCCTCGGCTGTTTCTTCAGTATTTATAATACGCTCGCGTATACGTGCTGCTTTACCGGTGCGCTCGCGCAGGTAGTACATTTTAGCACGGCGAACATCACCCACTTTACCGATTTCAATTTTCTCGATAAAAGGAGAGGCTAAAGGGAAAATCCGCTCAACACCGATACCGTTAGAAATTTTACGAACAGTAAAGCTGGCAGTTGCTCTTTCGTTTTTGCGTTGTATAACAACACCTGTGTATTGCTGTACGCGCTCCTTATCACCCTCTTTAATTTTATAGTGCACAGTAATTGTATCACCGGCTTTAAATTTGGGGTGGTTAACCACAGGGGTTAATTGTTGTTTTACAAAATCAAGTAATAAACTCATGACTTTTCTTTTTTAATTAAGCTTTTCAGCATTCGTCGCCTCGTGCAACCAGCGGCTAAAAAACGGACTGCAAATATAGTGTATAAAGTGAGAAGTGGCAAGATATAAGTTAAAAGAAAGGGGCTAACAAGCTCCTTAAAATCAATACAATAGCTAAAACACTAAGCTTTCGCCTTTGCAGCAGCAATTTTAGCCTTAATATTTTCGGTAGTAACCGAGCCCGGTCTTTCAATAGGGTGACCCAAAGCCCTGTCCCAAATTAAGCTTGCCATTACACCCAAAGCGCGGGAAACCCCGAATAATACGGTATAAAAATCATGCTCATGAATGCCGTAGTGAGTTAGTAAAGCACCTGAATGCGCATCTACGTTTGGCCACGGGTTTTTAATTTTCCCGGTTGATTCGAGAATGGGAGGAGCTACTTCGTAAATCATTTGCACGATTTCACAAATATCGTCGTGCTTAATGTAGTTTTTATAAAAATCCTGTTGTGCGGCAAAGCGAGGGTCGGTTTTACGCAATACAGCGTGGCCATAACCCGGAACTACTTTTCCTTCGGCAAGTGTTTTTTTAATGTACTCTTCAATTTGTTGTTTGGTTGGTAAACCTCCGCCTAAATTTTCTTTCAGCTCCATAATCCAGTGCAGCACTTCCTGATTAGCAAGCCCATGTAACGGACCGGCTAATCCCGCCATACCTGCGCAGAATGATAAATAAGGATCGCTTAAGGCGCTTCCCACCAAGTGAGTAGAGTGGGCCGATACGTTTCCACCTTCGTGGTCAACGTGAATAGTCATATACAAACGCATTAAACGTTTCACATCAAATTCTTCGTATCCCATCATGTGTGCAAGGTTCGCTGCCCAGTCAAGTTTATGATCCGGTTCGATATGCACACTGTTTTTATATTTTTTGCGATAGATGTATGCGGCCACGCGTGGTAAACGCGCAATCATATTCATAGCATCTTCGTAGCAATAATCCCAATAATCTTTTTTGTTAATGCCTTTCGAGTAAGCTTTTGCAAATACAGATTCTGTTTGCAGAGCGAGAATGGCTGTGCAGAACAAAGTCATAGGATGGGTACTTTCGGGCAATTTATCCATTACATCAAAAACGTGTTTAGGCACCACGCTGCGTTTTTGCCACTCAGTTGTAATATGAGTTACATCGTCCTGTGTAGGCAATTCTCCAATAAGCATCAGGTGAAAAATTCCTTCCGGAAGCGGTTCTGTGCCGCCCGGTGCTTTTGGTAATTGTTTACGTAATTCAGGTATTGTGTATCCGCGGAAACGGATTCCTTCTTCGGGGTCGAGGCGCGATGTTTCGGTAACCATACCAATCATTCCTTTCATACCCTGGTATACTTGTGCAACGGTATATTCCCCCAGTTTTACATCGCCGTGTTCTTTAATAATTGTTTTTATTTCGGCGGCAAGCGGTGTCGCCTTTTCGCGAAATTTCTCTTTCAGTTTGTCCATTTTTCCTTGTATTAAAAATACCTGCTAAAGTTAGCAGATGATTTTGAATGTTAAAGCATTTTTAGAAAATTTAAGGGGAAAATAACGGAAAAATAAGGTTTCGGCACAGCTAAAAGCTATTGGGAAGAGAAATTGCCTAAGGTTAACTCAAATACCAGCCATTACTACCGGGCTCGGAAGTTGGCTATGTTATAGTGAGGATGATATACAAACCCGTGTACTATAACACAGGCCACATTTTTGCTGCTGCTCCAATTACCCGTAAAAAAAGACATACATTTTGTTTTCGGTACGGACAGTAATTGCATATAGACAATAAGATATAAATTTTCAAAAGAAAATTATATATTCGGAAAGATAAGCTTGTTTTTATACATTTGAGTAAACAAACAATGTATGAGAAAGGCGCTTTTGGTTTCCGCAGCAATTATTATCTTTCTTGTAATTGGTTATTTGATGTGGGCGCATGCCGGTACTGTGCCCGATTTTATGCACCCCACAACCAAGTATGCCATTTGGGCTTTTGTAATTGGTGCATTGGTTACTATATCTCTACCTCTTGGTGCAATTGCCGGATTCGCCTTTAAACCGGGACCAAAAATAACTGCTATTTTTACCGCATTCGGTGCCGGCGCACTATTGGCTGCTTTAAGTGTTGAGTTAATCGCCCCAACCGTTGAAGAAATCGTAGGCCATATAAACAGTCCTACCGGCATGGAGCATGGAAAAAAGCACGCTTTTTATACTATGGGTGCGTTGATATTGGGATGTATTGGCGGCGGGTTTTTATTTTACACACTTGATGAATTGATTAACAGTAAGGGCGGATTTATACGTAAGGTGGGTTCTACCATAAATTTTATTAAATTAAAAAAACCAAAAACTGTTGTTGAAGAAAAAGAGATAGAGCAGGCACAAAAAGAAGAAGGCAAACAGGGTGGCAACGGCATGGCAATCTGGCTCGGATTATTAATTGATGGGATACCCGAGAGTTTTGTAATAGGCGCCGGGTTTCTTGCACTGCTCTCTGTAAAACTTGGCGCCGGGGCTGAACCTTCTTTTTCAGAAGTTTTGCCTTACACATTAATCGCGGGACTTTTTCTTTCCAATTTCCCGGAAGCATTATCGGCAAGTATGGGAATGAAAAAATCGGGAATGAGCACCGGAAAAATTATGATGATGTGGATGTCGCTGGTGTTGATTATTGCAATAGGTGCGTTAGGTGGATATTATATCGGTTCTTCCATTCCACATGAAATTGAAATTGCCATTGAAGGCTTGGCTGCCGGAGCCATGCTAACCATGATTGCTCAAACCATGATACCTGAGGCGGTTCATCTGGGCGGTGCAAAAGTGGTGGGATTGAGCACACTTATCGGGTATTTATCTGCTGTTGCGTTTAAACTCTTCGAATAATTTTCTTTCCGAAAAAAATAGAATAGTATTTTTGTTTAGTGAAAAAGAAAATACTGATATACGGAATTGCACTGGGTTTACTTACTATCACTCTTAAATTTTTAGAGTATAAGATTTTTATTAAAGATCACGTAATGGATTTTTACGTAGGCGCCATCGCGGTTTTATTTACCATGGTAGGTATTTGGGCCGGATTAAAACTTACACGTAAAAAAGAAGTAATAGTAGTTAAAGAAGTTGCTGTTTTGGTTGACCGGAATAATTTTGTGTTAAACGAAAATCTTTTAAAGCAATTAAGTATCAGTAAACGGGAACATGAAGTACTTGAATTAATTGCGGGCGGGTTAAGCAACCAGGAAATTGCGGATAAACTCTTTGTTTCTTTAAATACGGTTAAAACCCATTCATCCCGCCTTTTTGAAAAACTGGAAGTAAACAGACGAACACAAGCCGTTGAAAAAGCAAAAAGTTTAGGTTTGATACCCTGATTTTGTCAACTTTAGTTGTATTTCAGAGGATTAAAGCACAAAATCATACTTTGGTATGAAGGGAAAAAAATAAAACGACCTTAGTTTTGCCGCATTAAAAACAATTTAATTTAAAAAAACATGAAAAAAACAGTTTTAACATTCGGACTTATTTCCGGAGGAATTATGGGTGCCATGATGGTGATTACAGGATTAATCGGTAAGAATATGGGTTTTGACAAAGCAGAGATACTTGGCTACTCAACCATGATTCTTGCCGGTATTATGATTTTTGTAGGTATAAAATCCTACAGAGATAACACAAACGGGGGGGCTCATTACTTTTGGAAAGGCTTTTAAAGTGGGGATCTTAATTACGTTCATTTCCTCTGTTATTTATGTAATTGTATGGATGGTATTATTCAGCACCATTTTTAAAGATTTTATGCTTGATTACTCTGCAGCAATGATGGAAAAAGTAAAAGCAAGCGGGGCGTCATCAGCAGAAATAGCCGCCAAAAAAGAAGAAATGCTTAAATACGTTGAGCTTTACAAAAACCCCTTTTTCAGAGCAGCCATTACTTTTATGGAGCCACTTCCTGTTGGTATTGCCATTACACTTATAGCTTCATTTATTTTTAAGAAAAAATAGACGCTCCGTTTTCAACAAAACACCGCTTTATCAACAGGCGGTGTTTTTTTTGTGCTTTGGCTATACTTTTGCAAAAAACAAATTATGCCAAACACCGAAGAATTGAAAAAACGCTGCACACAAGTGCGTCGCGACATTGTACGCATGGTTCACGCACCTGCATCAGGTCACCCCGGAGGTTCTTTAGGTTGCGTTGAATTTTTTGTGGGATTATACAACAGAGTGATGAAACACAATCCTAAAAATTTTACGATGGACGGTAAAGGTGAGGATTTGTTTTTTCTTTCTAACGGCCATATCTCGCCGGTTTATTACAGCGTATTGGCGCGCAGCGGATATTTTCCTGTAAATGAATTAAAAACGTTCCGCAAATTAAACTCACGCCTGCAGGGACATCCTACTACGCATGAACATTTACCGGGCGTGCGTATTGCTTCGGGTTCACTCGGACAAGGAATGAGTGTTGCGATCGGCGCAGCGTTGACAAAAAAATTAAATAAAGAAAATAATCTTGTTTTCTCTCTGCATGGCGACGGCGAATTACAGGAAGGACAAATTTGGGAAGCAGCCATGTATGCCGCAGCAAATAAAGTAGATAATTTAATTGCCACGGTTGATTTTAACGGAAGGCAAATTGACGGCGATACAGATAAAGTTTTGCCGATGGGAAGTTTAAAAGCAAAGTTTGAGGCATTCGGCTGGCAGGTGTTGGAAATTAACGAAGGAAATAATTTAGAAACAGTAATAAAAGGATTAGAACACGCAAAAACTTTTGTGGGCAAAGGCAAGCCCATCATCAATATCATGAAAACCGAAATGGGCTTTGGCGTTGATTATATGATGGGCACACATAAATGGCACGGCAATGCGCCTAACGACGAGCAGCTTGCCAAAGCACTCGAACAATTGGTAGATACAGGGACTATCGGCGATTATTAGCTTTAGTTTCAGGTACACAAATGAGTGCACGAATGCTCTGTTATATTGCCAGGTAATATTATATATTTGCTTCTCTTAAAAAATACATATGAAAAAATATTTTAGTTTAACATACTTCTTAATTCTTGCCTCTTGGTTCTCATTGCAAGCGCAAGCCCCAACCACCAACAAAAAAAACAGCGAGTATAAATTTACCATTACAAAAAGTATTGACGTTACTCCGGTACAAAATCAGGGCATGACCGGTACTTGCTGGAGTTTTTCTACACTTTCATTCTTTGAATCGGAAATTATGCGGATTAAAAAAATTAAGGATGTTAAACTGAGCGAAATGTTTGTAGTGCGTAAAACCTATTCGTTAAAAGCGGATTTATATGTACGCATGCACGGCAATGCAACTTTTGCTGAAGGCGGAGAGCCAAGCGATGTAATTAATTGCTGGAAAAATTATGGCATGGTGCCGCAGGAAGTTTATAACCCGAGCTTTAAAGCAGGTGATGTTTATCCATACAACCATAAACAAATGGATTCTATTTTGGTAGTAGAAATGAAAAAAGTGGTTGACCCGAAAAATCAACAAATAAACCCTGCGGAATGGAAAGCAAACATAGAAAGTATTTTAGATAAATATTTAGGCAAAGCGCCCGAAGAATTTGAATACAAAGGAAAAAAATATACTCCCAAAACATACGCGGCAGAGCTAAGTTTAAATCCTGATGATTATGTTTTGATTTCTTCTTTCACACATCATCCTTTTTACAAGCCATTCATTTTAGAAGTGCCCGATAACTGGGCATGGAAAGAATACAACAACATTCCCTTAGAGGAATTAATGAAAACGATTGATAACGCTCTTGCCAACGGTTGCGGTGTTGCCTGGTCAGCCGATGTAAGCGAGCCGTACTTTCGTTTCAAAGATGGATTAGCCTTGGTCCCGGAAAATTGGGACAAAATGAGCGAAGCCGAAAAAAATAATTGTTTTGTAAAACCATGCAAACAACAAACTGTTACATCTGAATTACGTCAGGAGGGTTTTGATAATTATCAAACACAAGACGACCATGGCATGCATTTTATAGGCCTTGCAACCGACCAGAACGGAAATAAATATTACCTGGTTAAAAATTCATGGGGCAATAACCGCAACGAGTGCGACGGTTATTTTTACGCTTCGCCGGAATATGTTAAACTGAAAACCATCAGTATTACTATCAATAAAAAAGCCGTGTCTGCCGAATTGTTAAAAAAGCTGGGAATAAAGTAAAATTCACAATTTTTAACTCCCTCTTTTCGTTTGCGGCCTTTAAATCAGGTATTTTTGCGCGTAATTTTTTAAACCTTTAAGGATTTAAGCGTCTAAGAAATAAGCTTTACTTCCCCGGAAACACATGTGCAGGCGAAACACACTTTATAGCTTACTTTTTATTAGTTTATTTCTTTCGGGAACAGATACCATTTTTGCTCAAACTAAACAGGTAAAACTTGATTCATTGTATAAGCAGTTTAAAAAGGATTCAACCTGGATTTATCGTCCACGTAAAGTATTTCCGCTCGTGGCAATAGACCAACGCAATTCTTTTTTAAAAACTGGCAATACCAATTCGCCGGTTAATATTTGGGGTGCCAAGGCCGGAATTACTTTATTTGACAGGCATAATATGGGCATAGGCGGGTATAGTATACAAAATTCTTCAACACGTCAACGAATAAGAGATAACGCGACTATTGACCAAAATCTTACTTTTCAGTATTTAACTGTTTTTTATGAATATTCTTTTATTGAAACAAAATGGTGGGAAGTGGGTATACCTGTTGAAGCGGGTTACGGGTTTTATCGTGTTACAAGTGTTGTAGAAAATACATCGCAACATTTACCAAATCGTTATGGTAATGTAATTCCGCTGGGAACTGCTCTGGATATTTATTTTAAACCCACACGTTGGTTTGGCATTAACGTAATGGGCGGCTATCGTTATGTGATTAATAATAACAGCAGGCTGAACCTTAACGGATGGTTTTATTCGATAGGAGCAGCTATTTATATCCGACAAATCGTACAGGACTCAAGGTATTTTTTCAAGAAGAAAAACTACAAAAGGGAGATTGAAAAAATAAATTTATCAGCTTATTAAAACATCTTCTCTAAACCGCTTTGCTGAGGTAAAAGTAATTTTGCGCCGGTTTCGGTAATCAACATTTCGTCTTCTAAACGAATTCCGAATTCTCCGGGAATATAAATACCTGGTTCATTGCTGAACATATTGCCGGGGTTTAAAATGTATTTATTTCCGCCAACTAAATAATACCATTCGTGCCCGTCCATGCCAATACCGTGGCCTAAGCGGTGAGTAAAATATTTATAACCCGGGCCATAGCCATTATCGGTAATTATTTTTCTTGCGGCAGCATCAACTGTACACGCTTCTACACCGGGTTTTGCTGCTTTTAATCCTTCATCCTGCGCTTTACGAACGATGTCAAAATTCTTTTTCATTTTATCAGTTGCCGTTCCGAAAACTGCCATGCGTGTAATATCTGATTCGTAACCTTCAACTTCGCAGCCACCATCCATTAATACAATGTCGTTTTGTTTTAAACGCATTTCTTTTACCAAGCCGTGCGGATGTGCGCTTGCTTCCCCGAATAATACCAAAGCTCCTCCGGGAGTTTCGAACTCGTTAAAGAGATTTGAGATAATATTTCCGAATTCATTTTCACTCATTCCCTCTTTCAATTGCTTTACGGCCGCTTTGTAAACTTCGGCGGCAATATCATTGGCAATTTGCATTAACTCTATTTCGTGTGCGGTTTTTACACCGCGACAACCCGCAGTAACAACAGTTCCGCTTTTAATTTTAAGAGTAGGAATTATCTTCTGAATATTCTCCGTTACAAAATATCTTGTTGTTTCTTCAATACCTAAAGTCCCGTTTAAAAAATTCTTTTCTTTAAAAACTTTTGCAATTAATTCGTACGGATTTTCATTTTCTTCCCAGCAATAAACCTGCGCGTTGCCTGTTTGCTCTTTAGCGCGGCTTTCCTCAAATTTCGGTGCTATGAAAAAAGGCTCACCTTTCATTGGCAAAATCATCGCAAATAATCGTTCTGACCTTCCCCATCGCGCTCCCGAAAAATAATTAAGCGAAGTTCCACCTTCCATTAAAAGCGCATCAAGTTTACCTGTCCCTTCGGGGTTTTCGCCCATCAGTTTGCGGGCATGTTCAATTCTTAATAAACGTTCTTCTGCCGTAACCGGTTTTATGCGGGCACGTATAGCTTTTATTACTTCGGCAGGAATTATTCCGTCTTTAGTATTTTGTACAAAAGTCTCCGCACCTAATGAAGGGCTAATTGCCGAAACGCCTGCAACAAGGCCTGTGGTTTTAATAAAAATTCTTCTGTTCATTGGATACGAATTACGAATTCAGTACGAATATACGAATCAGCTGTTGCGTTTCAACTTTCAAGTTAAACCTTTTTTAAATCAAGTTTTTTTAATTCAGGATTTAATTTATTTATTCCCAGCACAACTAATATTGTCATTCCCCCTCCAAAGATAATAGAAGGAACCAAGCCCATAATTCTTGCTGCTAAGCCCGATTCGTAACCGCCGATTTCATTGGAGGAACCGATAAAAACACTATTTACCGCCGAAACTCTTCCGCGCATATGGTCGGGTGTAACCAATTGCATAACTGATTGCCTCACAACAACACTAATGTTATCAAGAGCGCCTGTCATCAATAAAGCCGCAAATGCCAACCAGTAATTTGTGCAAAGAGCAAATAAAATAGTAAACACTCCGAAACCGATTACTGCCATTAATAAAGAAATTCCCGCTCGTTTTCCGGGAGGCTTCAAAGTAATTACAACAGCCATTAGCAAAGCGCCTACAGCAGGGGCAGTGCGTAACAAACCAAATTGTTCAGGAGATGCATGTAAAATTTTATCGTTAAAAGCAGGAAGTATGGCAACAGCTCCGCCGAACAAAACAGCAAATAAATCTAAAGAAATAGCCGAGAGTAAAAGTTTTTTCTGAAATACAAAATCAATTCCCTCGCGTAAACTTTTTATAATTCCTTCTTTAACTTGTTTTACCTGCAGCGGTTTATATTTAATCACGCTAAAAGAAAACATGCCCGTTAAAAATAATCCGGCGTTAATTAAATAAATTACTTCGGCCGATTTCATAAACCCGTAAAGTACCGCACCCAATACCGGCCCGCTGATAGAACTAACATGCCAAACGGTACTGTTCCATGTGGCGGAAGATGTGTAAAAATTCCTGTCAACCAATTCCGACATAAAAGGCATCATGCTTGCCGCATTGAATGAACGGATGATTCCGATAATAATTATCACAAAGAAAAATATGTGATAACCCATTTTCTCAAAAAATAAAATATGATGCGTGCTGATAAAATATAAAACAACCGAACTCAGCATAATAGCGGTGCAGCTGATCATAATGATCCGCTTACGGTTAAAACGGTCGGCAATGTAACCGGATAAAAACGAAGTAATAATAAAGGGAATGGCCTCATAAAGCCCCAGTTGCCCCAATACATAAGCGCTTTGTTCGGCCGTATAGCTTTGAAGGTATTCATAATAAATTTCCAGGCCTATGGTGGTCATTTGCATTTGTATGGCCAATGTGGTAAAGAGTCTTCCCAATATAAAATTGCGGAAACCGGGGCTTTTAAAAATGCTTAATGCCGAAACGGGCGCGCTCATAAATTGAATGTAAAAGTAATTGAAGTTTTAGTAACTTGCCTTTTATTTTTTAAGATGGAAGAAGAAGTTTTACAACATTTAAGTATTAAAGAATGGGCCGAAGATGACCGCCCCCGCGAAAAACTATCGTTAAAAGGAAAACAAGCATTATCTGATGCGGAATTACTGGCTATTTTATTGGGCAGTGGAAGCAGAAACGAAACAGCCGTACAGTTGGCACAACGCATATTAAAAGAATACGGAAATAATTTGTACGAGCTTGCCAGGTTGTCAGTGGGCGATTTGCAAAAATTTAAAGGGATAGGGGAAGCAAAGGCAATCAGCATAGTTGCTGCACTTGAATTAGGAAGAAGAAAAAAAGAAACAGAAACCCCGCAACACACTATAGTAAGAACAAGCGCTGATGCTTACAAACACATTGTTGCCAAATTGAGTGATTTGCCGCACGAGGAATTCTGGATCATGTTATTGAACCGCGCGCATAAAATTACCAAAACGGAATTGGTAAGCAGGGGTGGAGTAACCGGTACCGTTGCCGATGTGCGAATGATGATGAAAGCGGCAGTAGAAAACCTGGCAAGTGCCATTGTATTGGCGCACAATCATCCTTCGGGAAATACAAGGCCCAGTGATGCGGATATACAATTAACCAAAAAAATAAAAGAGGCAGCAAATCTTTTCGATGTGCAATTACTGGATCACATTATTATCGGCGAGGGCTCTTATTTCAGTTTTACAGACGAAGGATTGATTTAATGAAATATATTTTTGTTTTTATAGCTGCTGTTTTTCTGTCGTCATGCAACAGCAGTTTAAAAATGATGTATTCAAATCCGTCGGCGGTGAAAAAAATAAATTTAAGCCGCCGCGGATTGGGAAAAATACCTGAACAGGTTTTTAAATGCGAAAATCTGGAAGTACTGATTCTTTTTAAAAACCAATTAAAGGAAATTCCTCCCGAAATAGGTAAACTCAAAAAATTAAGAAAACTGGTTGTTGGCAGAAACGATATTGCCAAAATCGCTCCGGAAATAGGAGAGCTTTCTGCACTTACATATTTTTCCGCCATGTTTAATAATCTGAAAACATTGCCACCCGGGTTTGGAAATTTAAAAAACCTGGGGACGATTAATTTAGAATATAATCAATTAGACAGCTTGCCTGATGAAATCGGTAATTTGCAAAACCTTACTTTTTTCCAGCTGAATAATAACCAGTTAAAATATCTTCCTGCTGGATTCAGTAACTTAAAAAATTTACGTTTTTTGAATTTGTACCGTAATTATCTGAAAGCGCTTCCGGCAAAAATGGACAGCCTGCAAGAATTGTACGATTTGAATCTTGCTTTTTGCGGATTAATGCAATTTCCGCCTACGCTTTGTAATTTACCCAAGCTGGAGTATTTGTATCTCGACCCGTACAGCAAAGCACCTTATTGTATGCAGGCAAGAAAAAGATTCAGGTTTAACATTGTAATTGTTCCGCAATAATGTTTAAGCATATCAGCCGGGAAATAAATAATCCCAAGCGTATTTACGGCTTGGATTTGTTGCGCGCGCTGGCTGTTTGCATTGTAGTGTATGAACACGGCAATTTTATTTTAGAAAAAGCATCTCCCACACTGGCTAGTATACGAATTATTGACGGCGTGGACTTGTTTTTTGTCATCAGCGGATTTTTAATAGGAGGTATTTTATTAAGAGGAATGACGAAAGAAGAAAAAATTAATTTCTTTTTTGTAAAAACATTCTTAATTCGACGTTGGTTTCGTACGCTGCCTAATTATTTTTTGTTTTTACTTATCAATATTATTTTAATTGCAAGCGGACTGGCAAGTGGATTTATAAATAAGTATCTCATTACATTTTTTGTCTTCATGCAAAATTTCTTCAAGCCCTACGATTTTTTGTATTGGGAATCCTGGAGCCTGAGTGTGGAAGAATGGTTTTATCTTTTATTCCCGGTCGGGCTTTTACTTTTTTCTTTCGTGATTAAAAACAGAAAACATTTGTTTCTTGTTCTTACTTTATTGCTTATTGTTTTTTCAACTGCAATTCGTTTTTATAAAGCCCGTCACCAGGATTATACCTACGAAACATGGGATTTCTGGATTCGTAAATTAGTGCCTTGTCGTTTTGACAGCATTGGTTTCGGTCTGCTTGCCGCGTGGATTCATTTTTATTATAAGAAATTCTGGTTAAAATGTAAATGGCCCTGTTTTACTATCGGGATAATATTGTTTAGCGTAGTTTTATGTTATAATTTTAATAACAGCCCTTACTTTGCTTGCACCGCATATTTTACTGTTTCAGCTCTGGCTGCCATGTTTATGCTACCGCTGGCTGAGCAGGAACGGATTTATAACGGTAAGACGGGAAAATTTGTTGTTTATATGAGCCTAATCTCCTATGCGATGTATCTCACAAACCTGGGAGTAACAGGCGCACTGATTATAAATAACACCCGTTATTGGGAGTATCCCTGGTTATATTATCTCTTGTATTGGGGCGGAACGCTTGCTTTTTCTACCTTGATTTATAATTATTTTGAAAAACCTTTCACTAACCTGCGCGACCGATTTACGTAAGGCATAAATACCTATTTTTGCAGGATGAAGATTTTTAAGTTTGGCGGAGCCTCGGTAAAAGACGCGGCAGCTGTAAAAAATATGGGAGCTATTGTAAAATGTTTTTCGGATGAGGAATTGGTTATCGTGGTTTCGGCAATGGCAAAAACTACCAATGGTTTGGAGCGTTTAACCGATGCATTTTTTTATAAAAAGGAAAACCCTCAAACTGTACTGGAAGAAATCAAAAATTTTCATTTCGGTATTATCAAAGAACTTTTCCCGAATGCTTCTCATCCCGTTTACATGCAGGTGGAAAATGATTTTGTAGAATTGCAGTGGGCCATTGAAGAAGAACCTACTTATGATTACAACCACGAATATGACCAGATTGTTTGTATGGGGGAAATTATTTCTACCCGGATTATTGCAGCTTATTTAAATGAATCCGGAATTAATTGTTCATGGATGGATTCAAGAGGAATTATTCAAACCGACAACACTTATAGAGAAGGGAATGTGGATTTTGAATTGACGCAGCAATTAGCACAACAGGAGCTTATGCCCGCGATAAAAAAAAATAAAATTATTATTACTCAGGGATTCCTGGGAGGAACAAGCGAAAACTTCACCACCACATTGGGAAGAGAAGGTTCTGATTACACAGCCGCCATTCTTGCTTACAGTTTGAACGCAGAGAACGTTACTATCTGGAAAGACGTTCCGGGTGTATTAAATGCCGATCCGAAATGGTTTAGCAACACGCAACTTATAGAGGAGCTAACCTATCAGGATGCGATCGAGTTAGCTTATTACGGCGCAACGGTAATACATCCCAAAACAATAAAACCTTTACAAAATAAAAATATTCCACTATATGTAAAGTCTTTTGTTAACCCCGATGCGCAGGGAACAGCAATATGCGATATAAAAAAGCATTTACCAATTCCTTCTTTCATTTTTAAAGTAAATCAATTACTGATTACCATTTCTCCGCGCGATTTTTCTTTTATCGCCGAAGACAATTTAAGTAAGATTTTCGCTTTGTTTTACCAATACGGAATTAAAACGCATGCCATGCAATTATCGGCCATTAGTTTTTCCGTTTGTGCCGATATGGATGAAAAGAAAATTCCGCAACTGGTAAGCGAATTGCAAAAGGAATACAAAGTACTATATAACGATAATGTGGAATTGGTTACAATCCGTTATTATGACCAGTCAACTATCGACCGCGTTTGCATAGATAAACAGGTCTTATTGGAACAGAAGAGCCGCTATACTGTGCAATTAGTTGTTAGAAATTTAAATTAGCAAAATGTATATTTACAATGTAACAATTAATATAGATGCAATTGCTCACGACGAGTGGCTTAAATGGATGCGGGAAGTGCATATACCTGATGTGATGAGTACAGGATGTTTTGTGGATAGCCGTATGTTGAAAATCCTCAATGTAGAAGATGAGGGAACAACCTATTCTGTGCAATATACTTTTTTAAATATGAGCGACATCGAGGAGTATAAAGCCAAGCATGGCCCGCGCCTGCAAAAAGATGCCTTAGATAAATTTAAAGATAAGTTCGTGGCATTTCGTACCTTGCTGGAAATAGTTTAACTGCCAAGGCACGAAGACGCAAAGGAAATTTTGAGCTATAACCAATGAAACGAAATCTTGGCGCCTTAGCGGTGAAGAAAAATGAACTACGTAAAAGCAAAAAAACATCTCGGCCAGCACTTCTTAAAAGATGAGGAAATTGCCCAACGCATTGTTGAAGCGGGCTTAAAAAATAATCCTCTGTCCTTATTGGAAATCGGGCCTGGTACGGGAGTTTTAACCAAATATTTAATTGAAAGAGAAAACTTTTTCGCCATTGATGTCGACAGGGAATCCATAGAATTTTTAAAAAAGAATTACCCGAAGTACGAAAGCAAAATTATTTCGGGAGATTTTTTACAGATAGATTTACACAGACTCTTTCCTTCTAAATTTTCTATCATTGGTAATTTTCCATACAACATTTCCACACAAATTATGTTTGAGGTGTATGATCACCGCGACAAAATAGAAACTGTTGTTGGCATGTTTCAGAAAGAAGTAGCTGAACGTATTGTCGTTAAGCCCGGCACTAAAGCTTACGGAATATTAAGTGTTTTGCTTCAGGCTTATTATGATATTGAATATTTATTTACGGTAGAACCGGGGGCATTCAATCCTCCTCCCAAAGTGCGCTCGGCCGTAATACGTTTAACCCGCAACAAAACAGGGAAACTTGATTGCGACGAAAAACTTTTCAAAGCCATTGTTAAATTAACTTTTAATCAGCGTCGTAAAATGGTGCGCAACGGAGTGAAATCTTTTGTAAAAGATGAATCAATTATTGCTCACCGTTTTTTCACTATGCGCCCTGAGCAATTAAGCGTTGCTGATTTTGTAGAGTTGACCAGGATGATTGAGAAACAAGTTTAGTTTTTCGATTTAAAACAAATCCTCGCAAATCGCTTCAAAAATTTAATGCAGGTATCGGGTTGTTCTAAAAAACCCATGTGCCCGCTGTTTTCTAAAAACAAAGTGTGCCGATGTTTGCAAAGTTTTGTTTGGTCGAGCAGGCTTTGCATCGGCAGCAGATTATCGTATTTACCAACGATAAATTGTATGGGATAATCCGCAAAATGTAAAATAACGTCGCGGCTCGGACGGTCTTTCATTCCTTCCAAAGCATCTACAATTCCCTGTTTGGGTGTTTTACGTGCAATTTGTGTGGCAAAAGTAATTTGCTTCTTAAAGAATTTTAAGTTCTTCGTGGCAAATAAATTTTTTACCGTGGCGCGTATATAAATATTCGGATCGCTCTTCACAGATTTAATAGCTTTATCTCTGTCATGTTTTTTCTTGTCGCTGTCGGCATAAGAAGTAGAATGAAAAAGGCATAACCCTTTTATTTGTTCAGGAAATAATTCGGCGAAAGCAAGCGCGGCATATCCACCCATACTGTGCCCCACTAAAACATATTTTTTTAAACGCAATTTATCCATTACAGCCTTTACGGATTTTGCCATTAAATCCATGCCGTGCACATAGCCAAAACAATCGCTTTTGCCATGCCCGGGCAAATCAATACAAATAATGCGGAAGTGTTTACTTAAAGCGTTACGGGTTTCTTCCCAAATTTCTTTGTTTAATAAAAAACCATGCAATAAAACAATTGCCCTGCCCTTGCCGTGATCGGTAAAAGCTATTTTACCATTTTTGAATTCGATGTATTTAAGGGGCTTTTTCAAAGTGCTTAATTATCATTAGAGAGTTTTATAAGTTGTTCGCTAACGTTCAAGCCCGTTCTTTCAATATGTTTTTTGTTTACGGTAAATCTTATCTTATCGCCCTCGGTATAAAATGAAATATGCGCGCCCAGTTTTTCCAAATGGCGGTTCTCAACAATTAAAAGCACGGGCTGATCTTTTAATTCTTTTTTCAATTTATAAAAATCCTTGTGCCTGCTTTCAGCTACAAAGATCATGTGATAGAATTTACCCGGCGCCGGATTATAAGGTTCAACCACCGCGGGCAATTCATTAATGTTTTTTCCGTACACATGTAATGCCAGTGCCGCATTCATTGGCGATTCGCCGATAATGCCTATCAGGAAACTTGTGGCCTTCGGGTTTTTTGGCCAAAAAATATAATAGGGCAGGTTGTAAATATACAACGCTTTCTTTTCGTACTCAGTATTTTTGGACATAGCCGCCCCTTTGGTTTTTACTGCCGGAGCGGAACTATAATTTTTAGCAGTAAGGGCAATAAATTTTTCGTGTTCAGCCCTGTAAACACTGTCTAAAGTATTGTTTTGCTTTTTTAAGCTATCATTCTCAACCACCACTTTATTCAGCACTTCTTCAAGTGCTGTTTTATCGCTAAGGGTCTGCTCACGCTGCTTTTGGAGCACTGCATATTTTTGCCTGGAAACACAGCCGGTAAAAAGTAAAAAGCAAAAGATGTAAAGGGCGTAATTTTTCATTTTTATAATGCACAAAGGTATACAATTAGGCAAAAAACTTGTTTACATTTAGCAAATTAAATACATTTGCTTATTAACAGTTTTCAGAGTTAAAATGGCCGGGATAAACAAAGTAATATTGGTGGGTAATTTGGGCAAAGATCCCGAAATGCGTAAACTGGAGGGTGGTGTTACCCGGGTTAATTTTAGTTTGGCTACAACTGAGTACTATAAAGACAAAGAAGGCCGTCGCATAGAACAAACCGAATGGCATAATATAGTTTTATGGAGAAGTGTTGCTGAGAACGCAGAACGACTTTTGAAAAAAGGAAATACCATTTATCTTGAAGGAAAAATACAAACCCGTAAATGGCAGGATAAAGACGGAGTGCAACGCAGTATTACAGAAATTGTGGGAGAAACGTTCCAATTAATAAAACGTCAGGACCCAAATGCACAAACCGATACAAATACTCCAAGCGGACCAACCGGCGGAGACGACTTACCTTTTTAGTTTATGGAAAAATTTATCAAGAGTATATGCTGCCTTCTGCTACCGGCCTCCTGCTTCCTGCATTCCTGTATTGGCACTAACGACGATGAAGTAATTACACCCAAGCCACGCGCGTTTTACAGCCTTACTTTTCCTGAGAAAAAATATAAAATTTACGAAAGCGGCTGCCCATTTTCATTCGAGATGCCGGTGTATTCAACTATTGAACCGAGTGATAAAGGGCAAAACCCCTGCTGGTTGAATTTGAAATATCCTTTATTTAATGCGCAGCTATACCTTAGCTACGGCGAAGTAAAAAATAATTTGCCGATATATTTAAAAGATGCCCGCGAGTTAGCTATACGCCACCAGGTAAAGGCTTCCGGCTTGGAACAACAAGTAATTCTACGTGACTCGGCAAAAGTTTTTGGTTTGATGTATGATATAGAGGGAAACACTGCTACTGCTTTACAGTTTTATGTAACAGACAGTACCAAAAATTTTATGCGTGGCTCATTGTATTTTAATTGCCCGCCCAATATCGATTCCCTAAAAATTGTAATTGATTATCTGCGCCTGGATGTGCTGCACATGATACAGACATTTAAGTGGAAGGAGAATCAGTTGACAGAAAAGAAGTAGGCGGGAGACAGCGAACAGCTTGAAGCATTTCGAAGTATCGTAAAATTTCAGAATAATGATGTCACACCGAGCGAAGTCGACGTGCTTGAATCAATACAAGGACTTCGATTCCGCTCAGTCTGACAAGATTTTTAAAACGCCCTGCTGACTCCAATCATCCAACGGAACTGGAAATAATCTTTCTCCGCATAAGGTAATCTGTTAATGAATAGCGGGAAGTCGGCACGAATAGTCAGCGGTTTAAAATTAACTAACTTCCACCATTTATTCACGGTAATTGCAGCTCCTGCACCGGCATCAGCCATAATATCAGAGAATGCAATCGGTTCGTAATTGTAATTGGTTTGTATAATTCCCGCATCACCGAATAAATATGGATTAAACGAAATAGTTTGCTTAGTCCATTTTTCTACAAAGCCAAAACATTTTCCAAAATCAATTTCCATATTGTAGGCGGCACCGCTCGTTCCTTTATAATTATAGCGATAATTGCCATCGTTAACCTGCGGTAATAAATAGCCCATATAACCACGTAAATTTAAACCACCTCCGTAACAAAAATTATTGGTTGTTGCACCGAATATAAAGGGTTGAAAAATTCCCATACTGCGGGTGTATTTATTATCCGCCATCTCTTCGGGATTTGCTCCTGCGGCAAACAACATAGATTCGTAAGGAACGCTGTTGCCAAACCCGTACTGTGCAAAAACGCGTGTGTGAATTCCGATTTTGCCTAAATAATTTTTATTTACCGCGGTTAATGTCACGGCCGAGTAATCATAATCACCAAAAAGTGGCGCGCGGAAATTCAAATTAATAAGCCCTCTGCCCCGGGTATAACTATAATTATGATCTAACCCGAATGAAGTGTAACTGTTTACTCTTCCGGGAATCCATTCTTTTTTATAAATCAAATAATTTAAATCGTAACCCACATCGCGTAACATGCCTTTGTATTGCATATAAAAACGTGTTTTTTCATTTTTGTGCTTAAAATCAAAACCCAAAAGCGCAGAGCTTAACCCGTCAAGTTTCTTAAGAGTCGAATAAAAACTTGTACCCTTCATTATTTTGTCGGTAGGTGTTTTAAAATTAAACAAGAAAGAAATCGGGTCATGACTGTTAATAGAAACTCCCGAGTCTAAGTAATTTTGCCCCGCCCCGCTGTTCAGCCAAACAGTAACATCAAACAAGCCTTTATAGTTCATGTAATTTCCGTTTACGTGCATTCCCACTTTTACCCCGTCGTATCCGTTATACCATAAAGAAGGGCGGAAAAAAGTCTGATATTTGTTTCTGTTAGGCGGATTTGCTACGTGCGAGTCCCAATTAAACCACGAAATATTTTTTGGTGTGGCATTATTAATTGGCCATATATCGGGCATAATATGTGCCGTGTCAATTTCTACCTTTACAATTTTTTTGTCTGTAGGAACTGTGATTGTAGCGGTGTAAGTAGGTTTTACCTTGTCCCAACCAATCCACCTCGGTAAAATTTTTGCCGTTGTTTTTTTTTCAAACCAGTTATTCGGAATGTAGTAATTGTATTGCAGCCCGTCTTTTGTATAAACCGAAAAATCAATCGGCATTTGCATGCGCCCTTTACGTTCAAAAGTTATTTTAACCTGGTCGGTGCCACTTACACGTTTTACTTTTTTAACGGCATAATCAAGTGTTTTGGAAGATTCAATCCATTCGTCAAAAAACCAGTTTAAATCCACGTGCGTAAACTGCACAAATGAATTTCTGAAATCCTCAGGGTAGGGATGACATATTTTCCACTGGTTAAAATAATTTTTCATTGCTGCGCTAAACAAGGAATCACCCAACACGTAGCGTAAATTATAAAGCATTACGGCGGTTTTCATATACATCTGGCCATATCCTGTTGGTTGCAACCTTGTAACATCAAAATAATCGCTATGCGTGTTCAGGGTGGTTTCATCGCCGTGAAGTATTGCGTCTGTATAATAAGAATAAGCGCGACGATCCCGTATTAAAACAGAATCGGTATGATTACGAATGTAATTGTTTTTTATTTTTGAAAATATTTCATGTATACCTTCTATGTTTTCCCAGGTATCGCAGGTATAGAATTGAGTAAAGCCCTCATCCATAAATGCGCGATATGTTTCGTTGTTGCCAACCATTCCAAAAAACCAGTTGTGCGAAATCTCATGAATAAACAAACCTCTGTAGCCCGGATCAGAATGATCATCTAATGTCATCATAGGAAATTCTGTTCCTTCTCTTGCATCTGCAGCAATCATTTTCGGATAAGCGTAGGGGCCAATGTTTTTTGAATTTGTTTCAATAATTTTTGCCACATACTCTGCGGCATTTTGCCAAAAGGCAGCATGTTGCTCCTGCGCAAGGGCAATGCAATGCACGTTGTTGCTTGTAATAATTTCTCCGATCCGATAAGTCGGGTCAAACGTATATGCGGCATCATGAACATTTATAGCACTGAATTTCCAGTTTTTAAAAGTACCGTCAGGTTTTATTATTTCAGTCGGAGCAGAGTTCCATTCTTTTTTCGCGAAATTTTTTATATCTAATTTCTCACGCAAATCTCCAGGATAAACTTCTTCCGGATTTTTTAACATACCTGTTCCATCGCAGATATAATAATTAGGAAGTGTAAGCTCTACATGGAAAGAACCAAAATCCCCGTAAAATTCCCTGTCCATGTGTTGGTCAGTATCCCATCCTTGTTTGGAGTCGTATACCGAAATACGCGGATACCAATGTACCAAGTTAAAATGTTTGTACCCTGATACGCCGAAAAATTTCATTCGGTTGCGTATCACTTCAAAATCGAAATACGTTTTAAATTTTAGTTTAAAGGTTACTGACTCACCAGGTTTTAAAGGGGCAATAAGCCACACTTTCAAAACCGTATTATCAAGTTCGGTTTTTAAAGATTTCCCCTCAATGCTGATATCTTCAACAGTAGTTCCCAGGCCGGCTTCCCTATACGGGCCGAAACTCAATTGAAATCCGTTATTACGATACTGATCGGCCAGGTAAGAATTTTTAGTGTTGGCATTATTGTATAAATGAAAATAAACAAAAGATAATTCGTCGGGCGAGTTGTTCCAGTAAGTCAGCGTTTCATCGCCTTCAATAATATTTGCCGGGTCATTCAACAGCGCTTTAATGGCGTAATGCACATCCTGTTGCCAGTATGCCGCATGTGGCTTGCGGTTTTTCCAATAAAGCGGGTTGTTTGCCGAGCGGTATTCTTCACTTTCGTTTTGCGCAAAAGTAAAAAGCGGCAAGAGTAATATAATCAGTTTTTTCATAGTGGCAGTTGAATTTCTCCAAAGGGAGTCCTTCAGGCAAAAATAAGGAATTTACCGAAGCAATTAACGTGGAAATGAATGTTAAAAATTGTGTTGGCGGGTGACCGGGCTTTCGTAAGTCGCTTTTTTTTGCAATACAGAGGGCCAAAAAGAGCTCCAACAGCCTTACTCAATCCCTACCCGAAATACAACATTTAGTAAACCGCTTTCATCCTCGCCACTTTTATAAAACGTTTCTGATAATAGAGCGATTGCGTAAAATTGGTAAGTATCACACCAATTCTTTTGTGGCCGGACGAACTGTGAATGAAAACCACTCCTTCCGGAGTATTAGAAACAATAATTCCCACATGTCCCGGCGCTTTGTTTTTCGAATTTGTTCCTGTAAAAACAATTATGTCGCCTGTTTTACACGAATCAATCTGAATTAATTTTCCTGTTTTTTCATAATCCATCGATGCTCGAGGTACTTTAATATTAAAATGTCCGAATACATAAAAAACAAAACCAGAACAATCGAAACCTCTCTTCGGTGTGCATTCGGCATAACGGTATTTTATACCCAAATGTTTTTTTGCAAAAACAATAATGCTGTCGGCACGTGCGCTGTCATGCTGACTGTAGATAAGTGTGCTTAATGCAAGGCACAGAAATAAAAATAATTTTTTCATTTTAAATCTGCCAGCAAGCCTTCCAGTTCTTCTTTTGTAAGGTCGCGCCACTCGCCGGGCTTAAGTTTCCCTAAGCTAATATTCATTACACGCAAACGCTGTAATTTTATAACCTGGTAATCGCAGGCGGTGCACATGCGTCGTATTTGCCGGTTAAGGCCCTGTGTTAATGTAATCCTGAAAACTCTTTTAGTGCCCGGCTCTATACTTGCTTTGCAGGGTTTTGTTTTTTCATCACCCAATAACATGCCCGAAGTAATCTCGTTTAAAAATTGTTTTCGCACGGGCAGGTTTAAAGTAACCAGGTATTCTTTTTCGTGTCCATAGGAAGCGTTTGCAATTTTATCAATCAGCTCGCCATGGTTGGTCAATAAAATTAATCCTTCCGAATTTTTATCGAGCCTTCCAACCGGGTAAATTTTTTCGGAATGATTTATCGCTTCAATAATATTGCCGTCCGTTTTTTCGGTGGTACAAACAATTCCTTTAGGCTTGTTGTATGCAATATAAACCGGCACAAAAGGTTTTACTTCCAGTTTTTTGCCGTCAATTAAAACCAAGTCGCCCTCTTTTATTTCTATACTGAAATTTGCGGTTTTGCCGTTTACCAGAACTCTTTTTTCTTCAATAAGCTCGCACGCTTTTCGCCTCGAGCAATAACCCGATCGGGCAATGTATTTATCTGTCTTCACTTTTCAAAGGTAGGGTAAATGTATTCAAAAACAGAAACGATTAGTTAACAAAAACATCATAACCGTATTTTATGATCATTATACTTACAATTACCAAAAAGATAATCCGCACAAATTCATTTCCTCTCTTCAGCGCCATTACACTGCCAATAAAACTGCCTGTCATATTAAACACAGCCATAATGAGAGCGAGGCTTAGAATATAATTCCCGTCTTTAATAAATACGCTTAAGGCAGAAATATTGGTAACGCAGTTAACCACTTTGGCATAGGCCGATGCCTGCACAAATTCAAAACCGAGAATAAGTACAAAGCCCAACACAAAAAAACTTCCTGTGCCGGGGCCGAAAAAACCATCATAAAAACCAACGACAATTCCTATAAGCGATCCGTAGAAAAGTTGTTTACCGATACTCAGGTGCTTGCTGTGTACTTGTCCCAAATTCTTTTTAAAGAAAGTGTACAACACAACTACAACAAGAATTACAAGTACTAATGGTTTTAATACACCCGGATTCAGGTGATTTACAACTTGTGCGCCCGCGAAAGAAGAAGCAAAGCAAAATGCTGAAATAACAAACAGCAATCTAAAATCAAATTTTATTTGCCGGGAATATTTAAAAGCAGAGACGGATGTTCCGCATAAAGCAGCAATTTTATTTGTTCCGAAAATTACAGGTAATGGAATTTTTGGAAAATTAATAAGTAAAAAAGGTAATTGTATCAGGCCCCCCCCACCAACCACTGCATCAATAAACCCTGAAACAAAAGCGGTAAGCGCAAGTAATATTAAAGTGAGAATACCATATTCGGAAAAAATTTCACTCAAACTCATATGGGATAAAAATAAGAAAAAGTTTTCAGCCGCACGCGGGTGGCGCCAAACAAGCCCGGTAAAGGCAGGCGGGGATTAGCACAGATCAGCTCAACAGATTTTAAAATTGAATATATTGCAGGCTTCATAAAAAACCGGAGGATACAAAATTGAATAAGAAATTTGTGTAATCTGTAGTTTTCAATGATAGCAAGGGTTTCATGCGATTTTAAACATTACAGCAACAAATATACTTCTTTCATAACCTGAATTACACGCGTACTATAAACAAACTTTTTCAAAAATGAAGTGAGCTGTATAGTAATAAAACGATTAACAGTTATTGATAAAGGGCGTAGTTGCATAAAGATCGGATAATGAATAAGTGAGTTAAATCAAAAATAACAAATATTATCCATATTTATTTAGTATTTTAGCATGGCTTGAATGCGTTTAAGAAAATACAACATTATTTTATTGGTGGGGCATTTGCTAAAACCGATGATGTTTTTGAACAGGTTAAAGCTGAAGTATTATTTAATTTTACCGGTTTTTTCCTGCTTACTAATCTTCCCTACCTTTTTGTAGCCGCCAATAGAACTATTCACCTGTCAATGGGCATTTCAACAATAATTGCCCTGGCGCTTGTTCTTGTTGTTATTAAACGAACTGATAATATTAAGTGGGCCACTTATTTTTTCCTGATAAATTTTTTCATTCAGGATTGCGGGCATTATGCGATTAATAACGGGCGCATGCAGGAACAGGGTATTTTATTCGGACTATTGTTTGCTCTGTGCGGTTTTTTGTTGTTAGACAGAAAGTGGGGCATGGCTATTGGTTTTTTTATTCTTGCTATGTACATTACAGGTTTATACAATATAAATAACGATTTTGCCCTTTGGCACGTGCCTCCCGAGATTTCAGACCCTCCCGAAACCGGAAACTTTAAATATCTCGGCTTAATACCGATGCTTTTGAATATGTATTTAATCAGCGAGTTTGTGAAAGCGCGTACCAAGGCCGAAAAGCAACTGGCCCAACAAAAACGCATGATAGAAGAAAAACAAAAGGAAATTTTAGACAGTATACATTACGCAAAGAGAATACAAAAATCACTATTGCCCAGCGAAAAATATATTATTCGCATACTTCAGGAATTAAAATAAAAAATACCGGAAAAAAACCAAAGTTTTATTTTATGTTCAGTACCCTTAAAGAGAAATACATCATATTCAGAATTGCCCCCAGAAGAAAAGTGATTACCCAGGTACGTAAATAAATAAAAGGGTGAATTACGCGTTGAACAATATCCTTACCTAAATCAATAGGTGAGCTTATGACATCCCAGCTATTCCAACGTAAAAACCTGCCAATGTAAACTCCGAATCCGGATATAAATAAGAGCAGAACAATAATCACAACAATACTTTTCTTGCCGAAATATATTTTTAATAATTTTTCTATATCGGCAAGACTTATAAAACCAAACATAAGACCGGTCCATGCGAACGATAGGATAATTGCCCAATCAAACCATACCGGTGCGCCGCAACGAAATTTAAGATGAAACAAATCGGTGAGTATGTAAGGCGAATTAGGGAAGAAAAGCAACCAGGAACCTGACACAGCGAGTAGCAATATTTTATTCTGGTATTTATAAATTACAATTATTGTGGTGAGTAACCATGGAATAAAAGCCAGGAACAAATTCCAATTGAGAAAAAGATACAATGATGTGCCTGTAACATAACACCTGATAAGTGAAAGCATAAAGCAGAAAATGCTCATGCCTGCTAATATTATGATGGAACTCCAGCGGTTAGTTTGTTTTAATTGTTGTATCATGTTTTGAAAATATTCGTTTTGAAAAAAGAAAAATACTTGTAAGCAGGATGAATTCTCCCGAACAAAAAAGCAACCAATTGTAAGTGGTAGGGACAAATTGTTTTATTTCTTCAAATAAATCACGTTTGCTTTTTAATATCCATGCAGAATGATTTTTATTATTGATTTCCGCAAAATAAGGCGAGATGAAAGAGGAAATAATAATGAGGCAGCCTGTTGTAAACAAAAACCATTCAACCGGTTTTATTTTTACGGTTTTGTTTTTTTCAATAGATAGAATAATTACAAGTGCGAATAAAATCATGCTTACCGATACCACACAAGGTGCCAATACGGGGCCTACCCATGGAACAGGAATAAGAAATAAAATATCCCAGGTAAAAACAGACCCGGGCCAGTTAAGAAAAAGTTTAAGAAATACATAGTAGAAAATATCCCAGATGGCAAAACAGTAAATAAAAATTGCAAATTTCTGTGAAACTGTTTTCCCTGTAAGTAACCCGATACTCAAAAGCATAATAACAGTTGCTGCTTCGCGCAGGAACTCAACAATAGCAATGTCGGTTGACACGGGAATAAGCGGGAAGTGAAATCCACCCGGATAATAAATTTTACGCAGGTAAATTACTACTGCAGTTTCCATAAACCCCATGGCTATGCTGAATAATGCCAACCAGGTTAATTTTCTTGTTAAGGATTGCATATTTATGATTTTAGTTTACGTATAAAGGCCCAGAAACAGGAAAAGCAAATGCCAAACGCGGTAATAATAATCAGCATAATGGCATAACGATCATTTTCATCTTTGAAATCGGAGAATAGCGGAAAGCAAAATAAAAACCCTGCCGGTAATGAAATTAAAGGAGCGTAGCGTGTTATAAGTTCTTTGAAAGAACGGGTTTCAATTTTTTTATTTTCTATTGCGGCCAGCGGAAGGAGAAAGAAAATGCAAAATACAAACGGGCCGATAAAACTCAATACGCAACCCATAAGTATAGCAATATCTCCTGAAGAAATAAAAAAATCACCGGGAGAAGATTCAAAATATCCGCTGAAGAGCAGCGCAGTGAACAAAAGCAAAAGTAATCCTCCGCAAATACCCGCACTGCAGGCAATGAGCAGTCCTATAAAAGTTTTTTCAGGCATTTGTATAATTAATTTTGGTGTTTGGTAAATGATTCTGCAACGCTTTTACTTGCTCAGGAGTGGCATGAGTTATATTTAATATCTTAAGTTTCCGTAAGGCGTATATTGGCGAAAAATCTGTAATGGAATTTTCACTTAATTCAAGTTCTTCCAGATTTGTAAGCGCTTCTATTCCGCTTAAGGAATTGAGAGAATTATTATCCAGGTTAAGTTTTTTTAAAGCCTTGAAATTTTTAATTCCCGCAAGTGTTGTAAGCCCCGTTGCTCCTAAATCAAGTTTATACACAGTATTGCAGGCATTTAATTTTTGCAACTCAGTATTTATTGCAGAAGCATTGTAATACCAGGATTTCCACCCTAATTCTTCCCCGTGATGTACATAAAAGAAAAGTTTAATGTTTAAATATTTTTCGAAATCAAAACCGGTATTGCCATTTCTTGTATTAACATCAGCATAAGAAAGTTCATCTTGCCCCATTGTAAATTCCTTGTGTTTGTGCGTGCTATCCTGTTTTAGTTTATAAAGTAAGGGCAGATTTGTATTTGAAAGTGATATCAGGTAATTTTTATCTAATTGCCCGGCTTTATTTATGTTGAAAACGGTTATAATATTATCCCAATTAAAAAAGCAGGAGATTACGAGTATTCCGTAAAAAAGCCAGCTATTAACGCGGAACAAATACATATTACTACGCTTTCCGCCTATTTTAATCCAGGTTGTTATAAGGCCGATTGCCGAAAGCAACAGATAAACATAAACACCAATGCGCTTGTGGGTAAGACCATAACTATGTATATAAATTTCATTCCGCATTACGGTTGAGGACAGTATTAGTATGTTTTGAAATATCCACAAATATGCCAGCCATTTAAGTGTAGTATTGGATTTGTAAAAGTTAAGCGCTCCCCTGAAATAAAAAAGTATAACTGCTATTGCCACGATAATAGATGTAATCAGCATGCCCGTGCCCTGATGTACAAATTCAGAGAAAGTAAGTTCTTTCGGAAGTTTGCCATCTACAAATAAAAAATTTAAATCAAGCCCGTTTACAACAAGCAGGAGCAGGTTCAGCATAATAAACAAAGCTTTGCCTGAAAAGTCTTCTTCGCTTATACTGAGTTTTTTTCCGAAAAGAGAAATCGTATTTGTATTACCTGGGTCGAGGCAGTTAACCGATTTTTCGTCGAAACGGCTTAACATAGTAATTTTCCGGTGGTGAAAGAACCCGTATAATAATATAAATCCTCCTAAAGTAAAAGTTATCCAATTCATGGAAATAAAATCAAGGTTAATTTTTTTGGCCAGGTCGTTAAAGAGAATGTTAGAGGAACGATACATAAAGAAGAAAAGCAGCGTGATAAGGAATGGAATTAAAAGAAGTGTTATTTTTTTGAAACCGATTTTCGGATTTTCAGTACGTTCTTCTCTTTTATCAATGCGTTCAATCAAAATAAAGAGAAGAGAACCTGCGTAAGAATAGAATGAAAATAATAATGTAAAAAGTAGAGAGGAGTTTTTCGGAATACTCATGCCCGACAAAAGACTGAGTGAAATTACGTTGGCAATTACCGAAAGTGTATTACCGTAATAGCCTGTGCATAATGCCGAAAGCAAACTTCCGGCGGCGGCAATCAACCATAATTTATTTTTAAGTAGTTCTTTGTTTTGCAGCAGTAGGGCACTGCAAAGTGCAAAGGTGAAAATCACAAAATTTACTCCTGCTACCTGTCCGTAAAACAAATAACTGTAAAGACCTGCAGTTGTTAAGAGAATCCAATCATTTTTTTTCATACGTTATGTTTTAAATTTATTTTTTCCATTTGTAAAATATATTTCCGGCACAGGTAAAGCGGGATAAAACCAAAAACGCCAAAAGAACAATCAATCAATTGCCAGTAAAAAGGAATACCTCTTATGAGCCCGCAAATAAGAGCAAGCGGGAAGACCATAACGCAGGCAATCATTCCGAATTGAATCACCCAAATATTTTTTACGGGGTCACGTAAGGGGCCGATAAAAACAACAGCTAATACAATATGTGCAAAGGCCAACCAATCGGTGCCATAGGCCATAAACGGATAACGGATGTTTGTTTCGTGCAAGGCGTTGTGTACACTTAGTATCCATTCTTTTATGAAAGAAGGTGGGTGTACCGACCATTTTACCAACAGAAAAAGCTCTGATTCCAAAGGGAATGCGGTTAAGCCACTAAGTAATAGCAGAAAAATAAAAAGTGTAAGCAGTCTTTTTATTTTTTTAAGTAGCAGTTGGTCGTTTGTTATTTTCATTTTCTTTATTTTAAAAGTACTTTGAATTTCAAAGTATATATGTAAAAAAAATTTCAGCCCCTGTTCTTCAATAATTTTTCGAGGGCGTTAAGATGTTCATTAAACGCTTTTTTCCCTGCACGCGTTACAGTGTAGGAAGTGTTTGGTTTTTTCCCCACAAATTGTTTTTTAACCTGTACGTAATCTAATTTTTCTAAAGCGGCAATATGGCTTGCAAGGTTTCCGTCAGTAATATCCAATGTTTCTTTAAGTGTGGCAAAATCCGCCCAATCGTTTACCATCAGCACCGACATAATACCTAAACGAATCCTGCTTTCGAACGCTTTATTTAAATCTTCAATGTAGTTTTTCATTTCTCGTACTTATAGTACATCAAAGTTCCGTAAATAATATGCAAAACACCAAAACCGAAGGCCCAGAAAAATAATCCGTAACCTACAAATACCGATGACAGCAGGCCCAGAATAATCTGGCAAATACCAAGCGTACGTATATCGTGCAAAGTATATTTGCCTGCATTTAAAAGTGCAAGGCCGTAAAATAATAGTGTGGCAGGAGCAACAAGGCCCATTAAACCATGATATAAAAGTATCAGGCAAAAAATACCACCTGCGGCAAGCGGAATAAATAAATTAATAAAAAGCCGCTTGGCTGTATTATCCCAAACCGGAAGGCCCTGGCGTTTTGCTTTGCGCATAGTTAAAATACATCCTACCGCAAGCGAGGCAATTAATACACAAAGTGCATCGACAATAAAAAAAGTATAAAAACTGAATCCCGGATTTTCAGACCCTCTTCCTCTGTAAACATCGTTCAGAATGTCGATGCTTACTAATTTTTTATAAGCTACAAAAGCTCCTGCCAAAGCAAATATCCCGGCAAAAACACCCGAGAGCCCGCTTAGTGAAATAAAACGGGAAGAACGTTCCATCATCGAACGAATCTCCGTCAGGGTTTCCAAATGCTCGTTTTGTTTGTCCATGTTTTATAGTTTTAAAAGTACTTTGAAATACAAAGTTAAACGAAAAATTGCACAAAACAAGAAGCGAGGCGCGAAAAATTTCTGAATAATTGTTAAATGTTGCTTTATTAAGGGTTTAAACTCAAAAACCTCCGGTTATGGAGGTTCTTGCTTTCCGTTATTTCAGAAACTTAATTTATTTGGCAGTTTGTAAAAACATGAGTTTATCGCGAAGGAAAACCGATATCCATACTATTGCCAGAAAAATTGCTGCTGAAGGCGGTTGCCCGGTAGCTAACTCTATAGATATAGCCCCGCCTAAATAAGAGCAAAGTAAAAGGAATCCGACTTTATGTGTTTTAGGAAAAAGAAAAAGTGCAACCGAAAGAATTTCAATGATTCCGATAAGGGTTATGTAATTCCCCAGGCCGGCTTTACTAAAACCATCGATAATCTGTTGGGCATGCGCCAGTTTCATTACCGCGCTCATGATGAGCATGAGAGAAGGTATTATCATTAATACGATGGAAATGATGCGTGTTGTTTTTGCTGACATGATTTTTAGTTTTTAGGTTAGATAACAAATCTAAGGAGATTAAGTATACATTCGGTACTACTTTCCTTTTGTATATCGGTATACTTTTGGAAACCGGTATGAAAAAGAAAGTTTTATCCCTGTATATTTGTATATTATTTAAAAGCATGGAAACTGTTGAACACGACAAAAGAAAATGCCCTTCTCATTTATCTACGGGCGAGTGTACTAAAATGTTGTTGCCCGTAAAAGATGCTTTGGATATTTTAAGCGGAAAATGGAAATTGCAAATCATATTGTCGCTTACATTCGGCAAAAAAAGATTTAAACAGATACAACGGGAGATTCCGGGACTTACTCCGAAAATGTTGTCGAAGCAACTGAAAGAATTAGAAATTAACGAACTGGCTGAAAGACGGGTGTATGATACTTCTCCCGTAACGGTTGAATATGAATTAACTCTCTACGGAAGAACATTGCGACCTTTAATAGAAGAATTGCACAAATGGGGAACGAAACACCGAAAAAGAATTATCGCAAGAAAATGAAATATAAAATTGTAGCCGTATTTAAATTGCAGTCCGACAAAGCGGATGAGGAGATTGAACGCTGTAAAAGCGCGGACAGTCTTTTAAACACCCTGAAAACTTTTCCCGGATTTATTTCTTATGAAGTGGTGAGAATAAATGACGATAGCACAATGACCATACAAACCTGGGAAACAAAAGCACATTTTTTAACAGCCATGCCCGAAGCAATGGGAATCCATTCCGCAAAAAATGTAACAAGAGAAAACTTAGTTGTATCGCATCAGGGGTATTCGGGTGAAGTAGTTTTGCAATCGGAATAAGGAATTAACTTGTGTGATCGCAGGTAATATACCAGTTGCCTTTTATTTTTTTCCAGATTAAAGAAAAGTGCCCGCCCACTTCATCTTTTTCGCGCTGCAAGTGCCATTTGCCGATCACTAAATAATTTTCTGAACCTAATCTTTCTTTTGAAATAAGCGTAAAGGTTAATTTACCCATGGCGGTTTTATCGGGATAGGTTTTTTTGTATCGCTCAAGTGTGGCTTTCCATCCTTTCGTAACTCCGTTTTTTCCGACAAAACTCAGGCTGTCAGAATTCCAGTACCCTTCCATAAATTTTTCGATATTTCCTTCGTTCCATGCTTTTGTTTGCATCTCAAGCACTTTTTCAATTTCCGGAATATCGGATGAACCTGATTTTGTTTTAAGCGTGTTTTGAGCAAAACCAATACAGGAAATCAGAACTAAAATAAAAAGTAATATTGATTTTTGCATTCGGTTACATTTTTAAGTTACTCAAATGTAAAAGTTTAAAATACTAGTTCGGAGGATTATTCAGGTAATCGTTTTTCCCTTCGTCTTTGCTCTTTTTAAATTCCAGTTTTCCGAATTTATAGGTAAAACTTATTCCGAAAGAACGATAGGGCAGGTAACGGGTACTGTAAGAAGTATAATTACTTGTATTTGTAGTTGTAACTTGCTTAATATATTGATTAAACGGATTTGTAGCGGTGAATCCGAAACTTGCATTCTTATTCCAGAATAATTTTTTGAAAGCAATTGTATAAGTTACCGATTGCGGATTCATACCCTGAACGTTTTTGGCAGCAGAGTTATAATTTCCAAATGCCTCTATAATCAGGTTTTTTGGCAAACGGAAAGTAAGATTAAGATTGCCCCGATATCTGAAGCCCATATTAAGATCGCCAAAATACAGCGGACTGATGACATACCTGTTTGTGACCGAAAAATTTCCACGCACATTAATTCTTTCTGTAACAGGATAAGAAGCGGATATATTTCCACCCGAATTATACTCTGCACCGATATTTTGCCTTGTTGATACGGATACATTTGTATAAACTGAATCGCGAATTTTGTAAGTAGGATAAAATGTTGTAACCTGTTTAAGATCCTGCGTGTTTATTCTTTCAATTAATGCAATATAAATATTCCCTCCGTTTGAAAATGATTTACTGTATCCCAATTCCATGTTATCGCCAATCTCAGGGCGCAGCCTCGGATTTCCTGTAGAAAGATTGTGCGGATCACTAAGATTTGTAAACGGGTTTATTTCCATATAATCCGGTCGTTCAATCCGGCGGGAATAAGCAATTTTCAACTGCTGCTCTTTTTTAAACTTGTGTGATAAAATAAGCGAAGGCACAACAATATTATACGAAGGCACTACGGTATTTGGAAAATCAATAGTAACATCTGTGTACTCACTTCTTGCACCTGCTCTTACGTTTAACCATTTAAACAAGGTAAATGTGGATGAAACATATCCCGCATAAATTTTCATATTATATTTTATAGAGTATGATTGCGTAGGGTCATTTTGATACGCATCCGAAACGGGATCTAAAAAATTTACATTGGTTGCGCTGATAATGCTTTGCTGAACATGCTTTACTCCAGTTTCAATAAGAAATTTTTCACTTACAGGATGTACATAGTCCACTGAAATATTAATGTTATCATCTGTGCCCGGGTTAGAACCTGACATTCCGGTGTAAGGCGTATTTGCCCCTGAATGACTTTGCGTTTGAATGTAATTACTGGAAGGCCGGCCATAGCTTGAGACAAAAGAAATACTCAACTCCTGTCCTTCTTTTTTAAATTCTTTTTTATAATTCAGATTACAATCTACAGAACCAACCGATGAACTATTGCTTGAATTACGATAACCTTTTACATCTTTTAAAACAGTTGATGAATAATCCTGAGTAATTTGCTCCTGATTAATATAAGCCGTGCCCTGATTGCCAAACTGATTATAAGTTGCCGAGCCTGTAAGATTATTTTTCTTATTAATATTCCAGTCGAAACCTATACCTGTATTAAAACCGTTTCTTTGAAAATCGGTATAACCATCCTGCGTTAAATGAGTGGTTGTATGCGAATTTGTATCGGTAGAAATTCTGTCTTGAGAATTCGGTGTGTGGGAAGTTAGCTGCGCGTTGCCGCCGAAAAAAGCATTTACACCAAAATTATTATTCTTGAAATTAATATTTGTAGAGCCGTTTTCAAAGCGTGTGCCTGCATTTAAACTGACGTTGCCGTTAATACCTTTTACTTTATTTTGCTTTAAAATAATATTGATAATTCCTCCCGTTCCCTGTGCATCATATTTAGCACCGGGACTGGTAATTGCTTCAATACTTTTTATCTGGCTTGCGGGAATAGACGCAAGCGCATCGGCGAGGCTGTTACCAAATATGCTTGAAGGTTTTCCATTAATTAAAAAGCGGATATTTCCATTGCCTTGTAGTTCTACATTGCCGTCAATGTCCACGGTTACCTGCGGAACTTTTCTCAGAATATCTATCGCAGCTCCGCCCTGAGAGGTAACATCGTTTTCCGCATTGTAAACAATCTTGTCAATTTTGAATTCCACAAGATCGGCTTTGGCCGTAACAGTTACTTCTTTTAAAACAGTTTGTGAATTTGAAAGTATAAGGTCCCCTAAATTAATTACACGGGTTGCTTTGTTTATTTGGATGTTTGAAGCCGTTCCGTTTTTGTACCCGATAAAATAAATTACAATTTTATATTTCCCGTCGGGGATATTAGTGAGTACAAAATTCCCTTTGGCATCGCTTGTTGTACCGTTTATTTCTTTACTACCACCCTCCGGCAATAAACCGATACTGGCATATTCAATCGGCTGCGTAGTAGTAGAATCAATAATTCTTCCGATAATTCTGCCTTTACCGCCATCAGGATTGGTTTGCGAAAATAATTTTCCCGCGACAAAAAAAAGCAGAGTTAATAAAAGGAATGATTTTTTCATTTTAAGCTCACAAAAATAATACCTAACCCGCAATATTAGTGTATAATTCTGTGTTAAATCTGAAGTACTTTAAACGTCAAACTCCCGGCATTTACTAATGTTTTTTTCTGCCCTGCCAGAAACTTATAATAAAGATAACCAATTACTTATAGAATCTTTTAAAGTGCAATATTCAGAAATATGATCCGTTCAAAAAAATTCAGAAGCTTAAAGTATTTAAAACCTTTTACCGATCCGGTATAATATTTTGCATCCTGACTTGCTCCCATGACGCTTTTTTCCCGGAGCCGGTTTTGAGAATAACAATTTGAAAAGATGAGCAAAAGAATAGAAAGTAAAATATTTTTCATGTAATCTTATTCAATAATTATTTTCTTTGTTTGCTTTTCATTTCCTGAAATCATCTCTACAAAATAAATTCCTTTAGGTTGGTTACTCAAATCAATCCTTGAACTTAAATTATTAGATACTTTATTCAGAATTCGGTTTCCTAATAAATCATAGATATAAATTTTTGTTTCAGAATTGTTTGTGTGTGCCCTAACCGTGAAAACCCCGGCAGATGGATTTGGATAAATAGTTATTTCACCCGGATTTTTGAAATTTGGAACTACAGCACCTGAATTACCTGTGTTAAATTTTGCAATAAAAACTTTCCTGACAGTTGTGGAAAGTAAATCATTTCCCAATTTCAGACTTCCTTCAATAACCCCACTGATTATAAAATCTCCGTTAGAATCACGGATAATACTTTCTCCCGTTGCATTACCTGCTATTGTATCAAGAAATATTATTGCGCCTGAAGAATCGTATTTAGCAAGTAAAAGATAATTATTATTCGCTTGGTAATAATTTGTAAGATAAGAACATTCTCCATAACCGACAACAGAAGAATTAAATCCGTCTGTTGCAATACCTTTTAAACCCCACTGACCCCAATAGCCACAACCGGTTCCTGAATCCCATATTAATTGTCCGTGAGGATTATACTTTTGCATCATGGTGTTACTTCCATGATTCCAATCATCTTCACCTGTTAAGATGATATTACCGGAATAGTCTAAGGTAAAATCAAAAGACGGGTGGTAATCATCTCCTGTTGCTTCTACCCACTTCGTATTACCAAAGGAATCTAAGCGACAAAGGAAGTAGGAACCATATCCAACAACATGAAACGTGTCGAGCAGCATATCCGAGAACCTGCCTGTAATAAAAATGTTTCCTGAAATATCTGTTTTTATTTTTGATCCATTTGAACCATATGCAGTAGTGTCCTGAGTTGCGGCGGTTTTTAAAAGAAGTATGTTTCCAAATGAATTAAGTTTTGCCATAAACATAGTAGAAGAGCCGTGACAAACAAGATTTGATGTTCCGAAATTGGCAGTTCCGGAATATCCGCCTGTTAAGTATATATTCCCCTTAATATCTGAGCAGATACCGTTTCCAAAATCATTTGTGGAACCACCATAATTATTTGCCCAGACAAAATTTCCATTAGACGTTAAGCAAGCAACAAAAGCATCCTGCCCTCCGTAACTTGTAAGATTGACCGTTCCAACTTGAAGAGTACTTGAAAAACTACCTGTTATATAAACATAATTGGATCGGCATGTAATACCGTTAATTACTACACCACCGGTAAGATATTGCCTCCATAATTCATTTCCTTGCCCGTCAAATTTCGCAATGCACGAACCGGAAGAAGTAAAGTTTGTGCTTTCATAAAAATTTGAATTATTATCCGAAGCAAGGCAAGAGCCGCTCGGATTATTAAAACTATAGGAAATATTTTTTACCCAACTCCATTGTTGCGCATTTGCTAAAAAACCAAAAAAAAGGAAATGTAACAGAAAGAAAGTAATTTTTTTCATGTATGTAAAATCTCTGATTCAAAATTAGACTACATGAAACGTTTTGTATTTTGTTTTCGGTGAAAAGGTATTTTGGAAAGATTGAGAACGAAGAAAGTGTTTTACCCGAATCTGTTATTTATATAAATACTATAAAAACATGAGGATACTTTCCCGGCCGACATAAAACGCTTCCAAAGCCGTTCTGTAAGCGTGGGAATGTCAGGGACAAAAACGGGTGATCACGAAACAACCACATTTACTTCCGACTATTTTTTATCCTCTTTGACCGAATAAACTGACAATTGGAAATATATAGAGTAATTTCGACTGATGAAAGTAGTAGCCGGAAAAATCATACTTGTAGACGACGAAGTTTATGAAAAGGCACTTTTGAAAACGGCTCTGATAAAAAAAACTGGGACATTGATGTGGACTATTTTGATAATCCTGAAGCCGCTCTTAAGTACCTTAAAGAAACTAAGGACGATATTTTCCTGATAATTTCTGATATGGCAATGCCAAAAATGAACGGGCTTGACTTCAAAAAAGCCATAGACAATGACGAAGTACTTCAAAAGAAATCAATTCCGTTTATTTTTACTACTAACGATGCGACGAAAGAGCAGATAAATGAAGCATATGAGTACCGCGCTCAAGGTTATTTTAAGAAAGCAGCGACCTTAGAAGAGCAAGCAGAAATGCTTAACACAATTATAAAATACTGGATAAACAGCAGACATCCTAACAAAAACAAAATACCTCCCTCTGCCGACAAGTAAAAATATCTAACTCCAAAATTATCGACTTGACATTTTCTAAAATCCAACGGACTTTTGTATGTTATATAAAAAATTTGACTGTATATTTAACCAAACGTCAAGCCCCCTGTATTTATTAAATTAAGCCATTACTTATTGCATAATGAGTAAGCTATATGCCTTCAGGCATATTATAAAGCGTATGCAGGAGCTGCTTTTCGCCTGTAACCGGTTTATCTTTATCTGATAATGCCATGAATCAAATATTAATACAAATAAAATAATATAGTCAAAAATAGGAAATAGTAGGAATACTAAATGTTTTGTAGTGGTTTGTACTACAAATTAACCTTCTTTAAAGGGAATGCAGCGATTTCGGTCACAAAGCGCGTTGAATAAGGGTTTTTCCGATAATATAAATCTCTGATTTTTGAATATTCTGTGCATATTTTATAAGCCCGGATAAAAACAGTGTAATAAAAACCACTACACCTTTTTCAGTATTTCAACTATTTCGTACGAATCATGTTAGCCTCACCTTTGTAAAAAATACAATAAGTACTGTGCTTATACTAAATACAAAATAATAAAAACATGAATACCTTTACAAAATCTTTAAAAACAAGAATCGCCACTCTTAACATAAGGGAAGACGATGTTTTGCAAATTGATGTTGCAAGCAACGAAAATTTTGAAGAGCTTGATATGCAGGAATTATTAAATGCCGTTTATAAACTTGGTGGCGGCAAACAATTTAAAAGCCTGGTGGTTGTCGGAGAGAATACCCTGACCAACGTTGAGGCGATGAAATTGTGTTGTAGCCCGGTTGGCTGCAGGTATAAAAAAGCGACTGCCTTTGTAATAAACGGCGTTGCTCAAAGATTGCTTGGAAGTTTTTATATGTATACGCTCAAACCAAGCACGCCCACCAAATTTTTTACCGATAAAGAACAAGCTGAAATCTGGCTTAAAAATGTATCGTAGATAATGATATGGATTACAAATTTTTTACTTTAAAATAATTAATTTTTGTGTTGTAATTATAATGCCATCATTCTGCACTTCGCAATAATATACACCGTTAGGTAAATTTGTTACATCAATAGAAATGTTATTTACAGAGGATGATAATTGATAGGTACTGTATTTGTTGCCTAATGCATCAAAAATAATTAAAGATGCGGATTGGTTGTTTAAAATTTCATAGCCAACATTGATGTTACCACCTGAAGGATTCGGAAAAAGATTAACCAAAACCTGTTGTTTTGCTTTATTTTCAATACCGGAAACGGGGCCATATTGATACCAGTCATTAATATAACATGATGCGCCACATTGATTGCCGTTACCAACAAACCCTATGCTACCAATTGCAAAGCCAACCATATCACTTCTTTTTGAACCGGGAAAAAGAGCAATTTGAGCCCAGGCATTAGAAAGTGTATCATACTCCCAAAAATCTTTATGTAAGGTAGTGCCATCATCGCCTGCGCCTATATATCCTTTGGCATTCAATGAAAATCCGGTTGCTGTAGTTCTTGGCCCGCCGCCAAAATCTGATTTTTGTGTCCACATATCCGTTACAGGATTATATTCCCAAAAATCTTTTTTCAGTGGCACTGTACCGTCATCCCCAGCACCAACATATCCTTTAGTCCCGATTGAAAAACCATTTGCGTCGGAACGTGCAGTTCCACCAAAATTTGCTTTTGCAGTCCAGGTATCATTGCCGGGATTGTATTCATAAAAATCTTTTTGTAAAGTACCTCCTGCATCTCCTAAGCCTGCATAACCCTTATTCCCGATAGAAAATCCTATTGCAGTAGTTCTTGGCAAACCGGGGAAGTTTGCTTTTTTTGTCCATACGTCAGTCAAGGTATCATATTCCCAAAAATCATTATTATTTACTCCGGAGGAATCGCCAAGCCCTACATATCCTTTTCCTCCAATGGAAAAACTAATTACAGCCTGTCGCTTTCCACCACCGAAATTTGCTTTTTGTGTCCATGTGTCCGTGGTAGGATTATATTGCCAAAAATCTTTTGTTGTTCCGGCAGCATCACCGCCTAATCCGAAGTAACCTTTATTGCCGACAGAGAAACCCGCACAGGCATTTCTTGCCGTGAAAGGAGTGGGGGGAGCCGTTTTTTGAGTCCAGACACTTTGAGCGTTGATGTTAAAACAGAATAGGGATAAACTAAGAGCTAACCCCGCTATTTTTTTAGTGATTTGTAAGTTTTTTTTCATGGTTTAAGTATATTAAAGATTAAAAGTAAATCTAAATTCTGTATGAAATCTGTTTTTAGTATACATTATGCCGGTTTATCGATCGGTATGTAAATCGTCAGCATAAAGTTTACCGGATTCAGATTAAATTTAAGTTAATATTTTGAATAAAGAATGTTTAATTTTGAAAAACCGGAAAGATGAGAAAAAACTTAATTTAAATCCGGTACAATATTAGGCAGAACATTTCATTAAAATTTACGGATTTTTGTAAAATGTGATTTCCTAAAATGCTAACTTTTGAATATCGTGAAAATATTTTTAAAACTTATTTTGTTTTGTTTGTGTTTTTTTTGCTCTTGCTTCTGTCCGGCACAAAATATAGATTCTCTTTGGAAAGTATATAACAACAGATCCCTGGCTGATACATCGCGTCTTAAAGCTATAAACTCTATTTCCAAAAAATATATTAATAATAACCCCGATACCTCTATTATAATTGCAGAACAAGCGCTGGAATTAGCAAAACAAACCAAGCAGAAAAAATATCAATGCAATGCTCTGAGTACTATCGGAGCATCGTTTAAAAACAAAGGCAATTATCCAAAAGCTTTAGAATATTTTTTAAATGCATTACAACAATTTGAAGAACTGAACGATAAAAAGGGTATCGGAGGTTGTTACACCAATATTGGAAATATATATCATTATCAGGCTAACTATCCGAAAGCTTTAGAGTATTATTTTAAATCTTTAAAAATGCGCGAAGAAACCAACGATAAATATGGTATCGGAACGTGTTACAATAATATCGGAAATGTGTACTGGTATCAATCTGATCCGAAAAAATCATTGGAATTTTACTTAAAAGGGTTAAAAATATATGAAGAAATCGGAGATAAAAACGGGATGGGAGCTTCTTACGGAAATATAGGGGGTATTTATCAGGATGAATTTAATTATTCTAAAGCATTGGAATATTATTTAAAAAGTTTAAAAATACGAAAAGAGGTTGGCGATAAGCAAGGTATAGGAATCTGTTATGGTAATATGAGCGATTTATATAATAAATTATCAAATTATAAAGAGGCTATACAATACAGCAATTCTGAATTGGAAATATGCAAAGAAATAGGAGACATTGACGGCGAGCGCGAAGCTTACAACAATTTATCTGTAGCTTATAGCAAAACAGGGAAATATAAAGAAGCATATGAAAATCATATAAAATTTAAACAGTTAACCGATAGCATTTTTAATTCGGAAAACAGTAGACAACTGGGCGATATGAAAACCAGGTTTGAGGTGGAGAAAAAAGAGAATGAATTAAAAATAAAAGCAGAAGCACAACAAGTTATTAGCGCCGAAGAAAAAAAGAAACAACAAATAATTATTTACGCAGTTGTCGGAGTATTATTACTGGTTGTTGTTTTCTCTTTGTTTTTGCTCAACCGTTTTCGCATAACACAAAAACAAAAAGTAATTATAGAAAAACAAAAAGAACATGTTGACCATGCCTACGGACAATTGCACGAAAAAAACAAAGAAGTAATGGATAGCATTCACTATGCAAGAAGAATTCAGAACGCTTTAATTACTTCAGAAAAGTATATAACCAATCAATTAAACAGGTTGATGAAGAATTAAAATAGGTTCATGTCCCGATTTACTGTTTTTAGAGCGACACGATGCTCTGTAGCCAGCTGATAGTGCGGGTTTCGAAGAACCTTTTACCATTATACTGTACCGGAAACAAATAAGCCACTGATTATCAGAAAGTTTTGTTGCGACCAGTACAAGCCTTATTACCTCTGAAACCCTCAATTTTACTAGGTTTTTTATTTTTTTTATCCTAAAAATGTACTCCGCAAAAATATCTACAAAGCCTTCACTGAATATTAAAAAGATTCAGTAAGCTACTTGTTATCAGAAGTAAAACAATTCGGAAATCTTAATAATAATAGGACTTTTTTTAAAATACTTTATTAAATTTGGGTTTTATGTAATTTCTTTTGTTCATTTGATTTTAAAATAAAACAATGAAAAAAACAGTATTTTCAATAGTGTTTATTGTAAGTTTTGGTTTGCTTAACGCGCAATCATGCTTTACTACGTTTTCAACCTATAGTACAGGTATCAATCCGCAAGGTGTATTGCTAAAAGACCTTAATTCCGATGGGAAAGCCGACATGGTAGTTAGCATTGCATCAGGAACATCAACACATTTGGTTTCGGTATATCTTAATAACGGAAGCGGTGCTTATACAACTCACGTAGATTACACGGTGGATGCTATTCCTATCGGAATTGCCTCTGCCGATTTTAACGGTGACGGCAAACCCGATTTGGCGGTGGCGTGTTCGGGTAATACTGCCAATGATGTATCGATTTTATTGAACGCAGGGGCTGGCACTTTTAGTACAGCCGTAAATTATACCGTTGGAAGTTCCGGTCCGACCTGTGTTGTGACGGCCGATTTTAACAATGATACAAAAATCGACATAGCGGTAAGCAATCAAAACTCAAGTAATATTTCTGTATTGTTTGGTACAGGAACAGGTGCATTTGGGTCGCCTGCAACATACGCAACGGGAAGCAATATTACCGGCCTCGCAACAGCAGATTTTAACGGTGATGGTTTTTATGATGTTGCAACTTCAAATTATAATACATCAAGCAGCGTTTCGGTACTGTTGAATACCGGTACAGGAACTTTCACTACCGCCGTTTCATATTCTTCGGGAGGGCTTAAATGCGCAGCAATTACAACCGGAGATTTTAACGGAGATTCTAAAACTGACTTAGCCATTGCCAATAGAGGCAGTTCGGGCGCTGTATTGCTGGGCACAGGCAGCGGCACATTCGGCTCTCCAATTTCATATCCGACGAGTGCTAATCCTAACAGTATTGTTGCCACGGATATTAACAGCGACGGGAAAACAGACTTAGCCACAGCTAACTTAACCGGGGGCAACGTATCCATTTTAATGGGGGATGGTACAGGAAATTTTAATGTAAGCACATCACTTAATGCAGGCTCAGACCCGGTATGGATTTCTGCCGGAGATGTAAACGGAGACTCGAAACCCGACCTGGCGGTGGTTAATTTACTTTCTAACGATGCGTATGTATATCTGAACTCTGCTACTACAACTACAATAACCGGTGTTCCATACAAATCTTTTTATTGTTATGGAGACAGCGTTTTATTGAACGCGGGCGGATCAATTAATTACAATTGGAGCACCGGAAGCGCCAACAATACTTATTACATGCTAAGCTCGTCCTTAAGTTTTGTGTTTTCTGCTTTAAGTTCTTTAAGCGTATTTTCATAAATTTCTTTTTCCTCGTCGGTAAACACCTCTGTTATTGTTTCGGTTTTTTCCTCCGGTCTCGGCATGAAAATTTTTGTCCGACAATATTCGCTTACTGAAATTTTACAAACAGAAACGGCCTCTTTCGTGATCTGTGTTTTTTCTTCCGGTGTAACCGCTAAGTTTATAAAAGTTCTCTTTTTTTCTACAGGCTCCGAAATATTTTTTTCAGTTACCTCATTTTTAATTTCTGTTTCCATTTTTTTCTTACAAAGGTATTACACGAAATACGACCTATAAGAACAGATATAACCATAAATACACCAACGTACACAAACAAAAACACTTAAAGCAAAACAATCGTAAATTGGTTATGTTCTTTTTGCCACCGGTACGAAATAGTAAAAAATGAGTAATAAAAAAACAGAGATCAGTCGCGCCAATATTTTAAATAAATACTAAACACTTACTATTTTTTTTGCCCCGCAACCTGTACGACTTTAGTCAAATGAAAATTTACTTAAAATTTAAAAACCGTCCAACCAAATTTAAAAAAGGAAACTTTAAATTTAAAAGCCTTACTTTTTAAATAAATATTTTAAAAACACCACGCGCACCTTATGTAGCAAGGGATTTAGAACATTTTTAAAATTTAAAAAAACTGGTGTTACAGAGTTAATACACCTGTATAACCTATGTCTCTACGTTGTATTAACCGGGTCTTTCATGCGTCTTAAATAAGTGTAACAGGGTTTAAATATTTTAAAAAGCATCTTACTTATTCTACTTAGTTACTTAGTGAAGCTCTGAACCTCGCGTAAAGTATGATAAGTAGGATTAAGTAAGATGCTTTTTTTAATCTTACTTAGTTACTTTTCTCATACTTTACGGGGTCTTTAACTGATACTAAGTAACTAAGTAAGAATAAAACTTAATTTCTACCACAGCGATAAAAAAGTCTTTATCATGAGATAGTTCCGGAACAATAGATAAAAGTAACTATCCAAGATCCCTGGTAGTTATAAATGACTGCGTTTTCCGGAGACCGGAGTTAATTATGGTCGCCACACATCAAAATAGAAAAGCCGGAATTATTATCCCGGCTCTGTGTAATAAAAACCGACTGCGAGGCCGGATATACTAAACGCTATGCTTTGTAATTGGTGTAATATCCCTTTGTCTGATAATTTCCATTAAAAAACTGTTCCTGTTTAAAGCCTAAGATTTTTAGAGCCTTTCCAATATTAATAGTATTTAGCCGGGCTCCCGGGTTACTTGTTTCAAGTATAGATTTTATTTGTGTGGCATTATTAAACGTTGCTCCCGGTTTATCCTTACCGCTTGGTATAAAAGTTGCTTGTATGAGTTCCTGTTCTGTTGTTGTTATTCGGTATTGATCGTTTGATTTTTCGTTTTCTGCGATCTCATCCGGGCTCAGCTCATATTTAAACCCTCCCTTAAACAAAGCATAGGCTTGTGCCCAAATATTATTTATGTCTATTTTTTCTTTGTAACTAAAATCCAGTTTTCCGGTTAGTTCAAAGCAAAGCCAACGAACGCTCCCGGTCTCATCGCTTAGAAACTCGTCTTTGTTTGTACTGCCAAAGAAATTTGCCCTGCGCGGCATCATTACAGCCCTTTTGCCGTAGGGAAGCCGGACTTTTACTACATCTTTACTCATAAACGCTTTTAAGGCGTTTATTTCAACCCTGCTCATGTTAGCCAACTCATCCATGTTTATTATGAAATTTTCTGTAAGCGCAATTAGACTGTCTTTGTCCATGTTTATATTTTCAGCTATATAAGGAGACAAGGCCGGTGGACAAAGCCAACGGCAAAAAGTACTCTTTCCACTATTCTGCATATCGTGAACAAGTATAAAAGCCTGTTTATTGAATACGCTTGTTAAACTACAAGCGACGCAACGAACAAGCATTTTTTTTAACTGCATTTTGAAACGCTCTTTGTCTTTCACGGGTACAAACTCAGTAAGTTTTAATATGTGATCTTCGTCTTTTTCAATACCCCAGTTAGGCAGATTTTCAAAGTAGTTTTGAATAGGATTGTACTTCGTAACAAAATCAGACGACAAAAGAGAAATTAATTTGTTTAGTGAAAAGTTAATGAAGTTTTTTTGCAGAACCCTATAAAGGTTGTTTTCGTTTAATGTTTCAAATAAGCCATCACAGCCTTTAACTTTAAACTCAACTTCGTTAGATATTTCATTAAACCTTATGTCATATCTATCAGAAATAAATCGCTCCACTCTTTCAAGTTCAGAAACATTTTTTTCTTTTGGTGTTTCCTCAGCATTATTTGAAATAACCTTTTGAGCTACCGGCTCCACCGGATATTCTAAAAATGGTTTTATTTCAGGTGTAAGCCCGTTTATTATTGCGTCGGCTAAATCATATCCGTCTGAACGATCAGGAAATAAATTAACCACTTTAAAATTTTGCTTGTAGGCTCTAAGTTTTTCAATAGTTGAATTATTTCTCCCAGCTTTATCTGAATCGTTTATGTATAATATTTCCTTATTAAAGAGAACTTCGATTTTACTGTCTGTAAGTTTATTATTTCCTCCCGTGGCTAACCAATCGAATTGAGGGTAAAAGAAACTGGCTATTATAGCGGTTTTTTCACTTTCTACAAGGCAAACGGTTTTGCTTGTTAAAAGATGTTCGCCAAACAAACAAAGCTCGTATTTTGAACCGCTTTTAGCTTTTAAAGAAAAAGGTGTTTTCTCTTTGTTGCGCTTACAATCTTCATTGCTGTTTACATATTCAATAAAAACAATATTTATAAACCGACCTGAAAGAGTTTGATAAACAAAGGTGGTCAGCCCGCGTTCAGAGGTTCCTACATTCCATAATTTTAAGTGATCTTGAGAGAGCTTTAATTTGTCGATGCAAAATTTATGAAGCGGAGAGTCGAGTTTTTTTAAACAAGTTAAATCTGATTGAGCCGGGGAAAGAATTACTTGCCGCGCCTTAGGGCTTTCCTCAGGTTTTGCCGGGAATTCAATGTGCAAATTTTTTAATTTTTCATAAGTGGGTATATTTTTAAAATCACAATTATTTTTTCTATCACAAATTCCAAACTCTTTAGGTAGGTTTTCGTAGTGTCGAAAAACTTTACTCTTTTTACATTTAGGACACGTTCCTTTGGGTTTGTTTTTTTCAAATTGAAAAACACTTGGTTGGTTGTTCATGGTTTTTTGAGTTATCGGTTGCCGTTAAGTCCGGCGACTATTTTAGAATGTCATTTGCTTTATATAATCCGGGAAATCCCATTTTATCGGCCCATGTATTGCGCCGGGGTGGTTAGAATTATTTAATACTTTAAAACTTGAAGCGAAAAAACCAATTTCACTTCCCGTATAGAAATTGGGATTTTTTATTTCCTCTAATAAAATCATTTTACTATCAGTACTGGTAAGTATGTGATTTTGGCGAACGGTGTAAGTTCTACCTACGACCGGAAAGGAGTAACCAATAGACCGGCAAAATTCTTTATCGCCTTTACTCATTGGCACTATACATTTTACTTTAGTTCCGGCAAAAATCGTTGGTTGTAAATTGTTGTTTTTTGGTCTCATTGCTATTTTGTTTTTAGAAGTTATAATTATTGATTAACTACACGCAAGGGAGTTGAAAGAATTGGTTCGTTTAACGAACGCTCACGTATTATTCTTTTTTTATCGCGTAAAATATAATGCGCTTCGGTAACCTGTACCGAAGATTGGCCAAGCATATCTCTAATTGCTTCGGTAGTATAGCCCACATTATTTTTAAGCGTAGCAAACGTTTTTCTTGCTGTGTGAGAGGTAAGATGTTTATTAATTCCTGCGTGTGCCGCAATTTCTTTTAATACGCGATTATATGCGGCGTTGGTGTATCTTGGAAGTTTCCCGGAATATTTTTGGTATATGTATTTCGCTTGCGGGAAAAAAGGAACCCAATATGGCTTGTTAGATTTCTTTCGGCAATTATGAATCCATTCCGAGCCGTCGTCGTCTTTAGTAATTTCAAAGCTATACAAATCTGCATAACTTAGACCGGTTTCGCATTGAAACAAATACATATCGCATACTCTACGGAGTAATTCACTATTAAAGTTAAAAGAGTATAACAAACTTATTTCTTCTAGGTCAAGGTGAACAACTTGTTTAATGGGGTCTCGGGAAGATTCATACGCCTGTAATGGATTAACCTCAATGTATTCCATTCGCACGCCATAATTTAAAACGCGCTTACAAAATTCAATGTGTCGGCTACTATGTGTCCGTCCGCATGAATCTAAATTTTTATGAAGCCACGAAACAAAACTATCTGCGATCTTCAGTTTAAAATCGACTGGCCTCATGGACAGCAAACCGGTTTCGCTAAGAAAGCGCGTAATATTACTTGTGAGTTGTTGGTATTTACTCGCCGTACTTTTTGTAAAGGTATTTTGACAAAGTTGTTTATCATAGTACAGTCGCATTAGTTCGATAAAATTTAATTCCGACTGGATGCTTTCATGTTTTTTCTCGAACAATACCGCACACACTCCGCGTACCTTTTTAAAAAATGTTCTTAATGGATTGTTGTTTTTTTGTACATTTGTCATTGTTATAAGTTTTAAGTGAATATTATTAACCCTCAACGCCAATTGAGGGTTTTTTTATGGACAGGCTCAAGATTAATGTACTCCTTTGCCAATTTTATCAAACCCCCGATCAAACGGAGTAGAAATAGTAAAATCCAATAAGCCCAAAATATCCTCTCGCTTAAAGAAAACCTTTGCCTGTTTTGTTTTGCCGAGCTTAATTGCCTTAAGTAGACCTGATTTTACGTAGTTTGAAATTGTGCCAATAGAAACGCCCAGCATGGTGGCCGCTTCTTGTTTGGTTATACGTGCTTCCGCTAACATTTGATGAACTTCGTTTGCCCGTATGCCTTTTTGTGTTACATTTGTCTTCATAATTGTTCTTGTTTATTGATTGTGATGACAAATGTAAATTAAATATTCACACAGTAAACAAAATATTCAATAAATTATTGACAATTCATATATTTAAGCAAATGGAAGTAAACAAAAGGATAGTTAAGTACTTAGAAGACAGGGGTATAAACAACTCTGTTTTGGCAAAAAAAGCCGGTCTTTCAAAACAAAACTTATCCCGGGTTCTAAGCTCCAATGATATTAAATTAAGTCAGTTATTATCTATAACCAAAGCCCTTGAATTGCCTTTGACTTATTTCTTTGATGGAAACGAAAATGTTACCAATGAAATAGAGAGCTACAAACAAAAAATTATTGAGCTGGAAAATTCATTGAAAGATAAAACTCAGTTGCTCACTATACACAAACGGGCTCTCAATACTACTATTGAAGATATTGAAAAAGTTATGGATGAGTTTAAAGAAACTGACCCTAAATTATACAATGACCTAACCAAAGTTTTAACGAATGATTTTTTAGAAGCACTATTTTATAATACGTTTGAAAAAGGCGAAGAATTAGAGTTGAAAAGAAAAAAGTCTAAGTCTGCCAATCGGTAATTTTATCTAATTTATCATTCATCATTCTTTTATCTAAATGAACATAACGCATTGTAGTTTTTATATCGCTATGTTGCATTAAGTTTTTTAAATAAAACGGCTCAACCTTCCCGGCCATGTACGTACCAAAAGTTTCCCGGGCTATATGAAAAGTAAGATTAATATTTAGCTTGCAAAGCCCGGCCAAAACTTTCAAATGTCGATTTATAAACGCCTCTGAGAGCTTTGGAAAAACAAAAATGTCTCCCGGTCGCAAGTACTTTATTAAAATTTGTTCTGGTAACGAACGGGACCCGGGCACAGTAAAAAGTTTGTATAAAGGTAACTCTGCCCGCTTGTTTACTTTGATGGTAAAAAAATCCAACTCAAAACCATGCACAATACTTTTTACATATTCGGTTTTAAGTCCGCACACGTCGCTAATACGTAGGCCGGTGTAACAAGAAAACAAAAACATATCTCTAACCTGCATGAGCTTAGTATCGTTTTCGTTAAAGCAAAGTTTTGCCAGTTCATTAATCTGCGAAATAGTCAAAACATCCCGGGGCTTTTGTTCCGACCGTACTTTTACCTCTCTACATGGGTTTTTGATCTCAGTAAATTCTTTTTTAATTGCAAGGTCAATGTATTTTTTAAGGTTCTTATGGTGTTTATGTATTGTGTTTTGTTGGTAACCCTGCGCGCGTAAATAATTTATAAATCTTTCCAAAAAACTGATATTTAGTTGAGTAAAGACAACGTCTGAGCCGGCAAACTTTTTAAAAATGGTTAATGTATTTCGGTGCTGTGTTTTCGTTTTTTTCTTTAGACTTAAATCTCCTTCTAATTCTGAATTTACAAAAGCAAAAAAGGAACTTGTCTTTTCTTTTTTGTGTTTAAAATATGCTTTTATGTCATCAAATGTAAAAGGCAACTTTTTAAAATTTCTTTCGAGTTGTAAGTCTTCTAAATCCCTGACATATTTTTTAAGGTAAAAATTATACTCGTCTGCATTTTTGTTTTTTGCATTTACCTTCCGGTCTTCCGAATTCCATTCGTTTAGTGCAATTTTTATTTTTGTCGAATAATATTTTTGTTTTCGTGCACCTCTTAGGGTTGCCCTTATTTCAATAACGGCCTGCTCATTGTTTTTCTTGGCTTCCTTCTTTCGGTTGTAAATTAACTTTAGATCAATCATTTTTCCTTTGATTTTAAAAATGTATTACTTTTTTCGCCTGCATTTTAAAAAGTAATACAAATGGTAATACATTTTAATGATTAAGCATGAATAAGCACGCGGCAATAGTAACAAGGAAAAAAACAGCACAGGCTTTATGTTGCCCGTGCCTATTGATGTTTAGTTAAAGGTGTTAAAGATTGAATAAAAAAACCCCGAAAGAATTTCCGGGGTTCGTTGTCCGACTAGGGCTCGAACCTAGACTCTACTGAACCAAAATCAGTCGTGTTGCCAGTTACACCATCGGACAATTAAGGAGGGCAAATTTACTATATTTTCCTTATTTCTGAAAATTAGCCGTTTAAAGCCTCGGCACCACCCACAATTTCCAATATTTCATTGGTGATAGCGGCCTGGCGGGCTTTGTTATAGCTGATTTTGAGTGAACGTAGCATCTCTTTAGCATTATCAGTTGCTTTGTGCATCGCTGTCATACGTGCACCGTGCTCAGAAGCTACTGAATCTAAGATTGCCTTATAAAACTGTATTTTTAAAGATTTAGGAATAAGTTCGTTTACAATGTATTCCCGGCTTGGCTCAAAAATATAATCAACCTTACTTTTACTTGTGCCCGCCGCAGGTTTATGACTTTCAATAGGTAGAAAACGTTCAGCAACCGGTAATTGTACAGCAGCATTTTTAAACTGGTTGTAAATTAAATAAACTCTGTCAAATTGATTTGCTTCAAAAGCTTTCATAATCTTTTCTGCAGCGCCGGCAACCGTATCAAAATTTAAATTATCAAATAACTCATTCAGGTTATGCGGCATGTCCGTTCCCATAATATGATGATCGGTCTTTTTGAAAGCATCATTCGCTTTTTTTCCAACCGCTAAAACAGAAACTTTAGAAGAACCCTTGTATTCATTGCGGATCATGCTCCACGCTTTTTTGATGACATTGCTGTTAAAAGCACCCGCCAAACCGCGGTTAGAAGAAATAACAATCAATAAAACATTATCCCCTTTCGTATCGCGCGCGTAAGCATTCTCAGAAGTATTTAAGCTGGCACTCAGGTTCTGTAAAATATCTTTCAGTTTGTTTGCGTAGGGGCGCATTTGTGTAATAGCATCCTGCGCGCGCTTCAACTTTGCAGCACTCACCATTTTCATGGCGCTTGTAATCTGCATGGTTGAACCAACTGATGTTATCCTGTTCCGAACCTCTTTTAAATTTGCCATCTTTATTAATTTGATGATGTGTTGATTTGATGATTTGATGATTAATACATCCTCAAATTATCAAATCCTCAAATTATCTGAATTTCTTACTTACTTCTTTCGCAACTTCCTCCAATGTATTTGTAATCTCATCGGTATACTGCCCGGCTTTTAAACCGTCTAATATATTTTTGTGTTTGCGCTCTAATACATCTAAAAAATCTTTTTCAAATTCACGCACTTTATTTACCGGAACTTCGCGCAATAAATTACGCGTGCCGCAATAAATAATCGCAATCTGTTGTTCAACACGCAACGGAGAGAAAGCATTTTGTTTAAGAATCTCCACGTTACGCGAACCTTTATCAAGTACCGATTTTGTAGCGGCGTCCAGATCAGAACCAAATTTCGCGAAAGCTTCTAACTCGCGATATTGTGCCTGGTCTAATTTTAAAGTACCGGCAACTTTCTTCATCGATTTAATCTGAGCGTTACCACCCACGCGTGATACAGAAATACCCACGTTAATAGCGGGCCGAACACCTGCGTTAAATAAGTTACCCTCTAAGAATATCTGTCCATCCGTAATAGAAATTACGTTGGTAGGAATGTAAGCAGATACGTCACCGGCTTGTGTTTCAATAATTGGTAATGCTGTTAAAGAACCACCGCCTTTTACAATTCCTTTTAAAGAATCGGGAAGGTCGTTCATATTTTTAGCGATATCGTCGCTCGCGTTAATTTTCGCGGCACGCTCTAACAAACGGCTGTGTAAGTAAAACACGTCACCGGGATACGCTTCACGTCCGGGAGGGCGGCGTAATAAAAGTGATACCTCGCGATACGCTACTGCCTGCTTAGATAAGTCATCATAAATAATTAATGCGGGTTTACCGGTATCGCGGAAAAATTCTCCGATAGCGGCGCCTGCAAATGGTGCGTAGAATTGCATTGGAGCAGGGTCGGCAGCAGGAGCACAAACAATAACTGTGTACGGCAACGCACCGTTTTCTTCTAACGTACGTAATACGTTTGCAACTGTCGAACCTTTTTGCCCGATTGCAACGTAAATACAATATACAGGTTTTCCAGCATCGTAAAATTCTTTCTGATTGATGATGGTGTCCAGTGCAACAGTTGTTTTACCGGTTTGACGGTCGCCGATAATTAACTCACGCTGTCCGCGCCCGATAGGAATCATCGCGTCAATAGCTTTAATACCTGTTTGTAAAGGTTCGTTTACAGGCTGACGGTAAATTACGCCCGGAGCTTTACGCTCTAATGGCATTTCGTAGGTTGTTCCTGTAATCGGACCTTTGCCGTCGATCGGTTCTCCTAATGTGTTTACCACTCGACCTAACATTCCGTCACCTACTTTTAAAGAGGCGATGCGGCCTGTGCGCTTGCAAGTGCTTCCTTCTTTAATACCTTCGCTTTTACCAAGCAATACGGCACCAACGTTATCTTCTTCAAGATTTAATACAATAGCCTGCAAGCCGTTTTCAAATTCAATAAGCTCACCACTTTGTACTTTTGATAAGCCGTAAATACGTGCGATACCGTCACCTACCTGTAACACGGTACCAACTTCTTCCAATTCGGCTTCTGATTTAAAGCCTGCCAATTGCTGACGTAAAATTGCAGATACTTCTGCGGGTTTAACTTCTGCCATTTAATTTATATTAATTGTGTGTGGATTCTCTGAAAATGATTTTCTTAAATCGTTTAGTTTGCGTGAAATACTTGCATCAACCTGTTTATCGCCAATGCGTAAAACAAAACCGCCTATTAAAGTTTTATCTATTTTCTCAATCAGTTCAACTTCGCCTTTGGTGGTTTTCTTTACAAGTTCTAAAACTTTTGCGCGAACTGTTGCATCAATTCCGGTTGCTGAAGTAATAACGGCAGTTAAAATATTTTTATGCTCTTTGTATTGCCCAATAAATGCTTTTGCGATACTTCCCATATACATTTCGCGATGTTTGCCTGCGAGGATGATAAAAAAGTTAAGTGACATATCGCTGATGTTACCGGTAAAAACTGCTTTTAAAACAGCTAATTTTTTATCGGTTTTAATAATAGGACTGTTTAAAAAAGTAACAAAGTCTTTATTACCGGAATAAACACTTTGTACAAATTGCATATCGGCAAACACTTTTTCAAGCTGGCCTTTTTCAATGGCAAGTTGCAATAAAGATTTGGCGTATCGGTTGGCTACAATCATGTTAGTTAAGCGTAACTTCTTTTACTAAGTTATTTACCAATGTTTTTTGTTTATCGTCTGACGATAGATGTTCTTTCAGAATTTTCTCGGCGATATCAATCGATAAAGCAGCAACCTGATTTTTCAGCTCGGCAATTGCAGCCATTTTCTCGGCGTTGATGGTTTCGCGGGCTTGTGCAACCAAACGATCCGCTTCCTGTTTTGCTTTTGTTTTTGCTTCGGCAATGATGGCTTCTTTTGTGTCGCGCGCTTCTTTCAACATGTTGTCGCGCTCGTTACGTGCATCATGAAGAATTTTTTCGTTGCCTGCTTTTAATTCGCGCATGGTTTCCAAAGCATCATCAGCTGATTTTAACGCTTTTTCAATTCCCTGTTCGCGTTCCTTAATCATGTTAAGGATTGGTTTCCAGGCAAACTTTTTAAGAATGAAAAAGATGATTGCAAACGTAACAAGCATCCAGAAAATAAGGCCGATGGCGGGGGTTACTAATTCCATGTTTTTATTTTTTTAATTCTTTTTACTCTTTTGTTTTTTAACTAAAAAAGAAAAAAGCGTCAACCAACCGTTGACGCTTTTTTTCATTACTGTTTGAACACAACTAACAGCGCAACTACCATGGCGAAGAAAGCAGCACCTTCCACAAGGGCGGCAGCTAAGATCATGTTAGAGCGGATGTCGTTCAAAGATTCAGGTTGGCGGGCGATAGATTCTAAAGCCGAACCACCGATACGGCCAATACCGATACCGGCACCGATAGCAGCTAAACCGGCACCTGCGGCAGCAATGCCATGGGCGGTTTCAGCGGCTAATAATACAGATGACATCATGTTTTTATTTTTTTAGTTAAACAATATCCCGTTTTACGAAACGGGTAAAAACTTTTAATTCTTAAACAATATCAATTTGTGAATCGGGATGCGCATCGTGTTCATGATCACCCTTGTGATGATGTTCTTCAATTGCAGCACCAAAATAAATGGCCGATAATAAGGTGAATACGTATGCCTGTAAAAATGCAACCAGTAATTCAAGCATACCCATAAATACAGTGAAGGCAACTGACACCACCGATACGCCGTAACCGGCACCTGGGCTCATTTCGCCAAAAATAAATATCAAACTAAAGAATGCTAAAGCAATAATATGTCCTGCGGTCATGTTTGCAAACAAACGTATCATTAATACGAATGGTTTTAAAAACACGCCCATGATTTCAATAGGAGTAAGGATAATTAAAATCGGAATCGGCACGCCTGGCATTGCAAAAATATGACGCCAGTAGTGTGCATTTCCGCTTAGTAAAGTTACAATGAGTGTGATTGCAGCCAAGATCATCGTTACCGCAATGTTGCCGGTTAAGTTGGCGCCTCCTGGAAAAATAGGAACCAAGCCTAATAAGTTATTGATGAAAATAAAAAAGAAAGCAGTTAGTAAATAAGGCATGTACTTTTCGTATTTTGGTCCGATTGAAGTTTTTGCAACATCATCGCGTACAAATAAAATAAGTGGTTCTAAAAAAGATTGTAATCCTTTAGGCGCTTTTCCTTCACGTTTTTTGTACGCTTTGGCAACGCTTAAAAACATCCATAACATGAGCCCTGCGCCAAACAATAAAGAGGCAACATTTTTGGTGATGGATAAATCCATGATTTTTGCACTTGCTTCTTCATCAATGGCACCTGTTTCGTTTACAACTTTAATATGGTTTTCTTCTAAACGGTAAGTATTTTTTCCTGTTATATCTCTTTGTCCTTCTTCAAAATGCGAAGACATAAAAACATCCAATCCTTTATTGCTGTAAATAATAACAGGTAAGGGAATGGCTACGGCAGAACCTCCTTCGCCCCACAAATGCCATTCATGGCTGTCGCTGATGTGTTCTATGATTAATTTGCCGGCATCAAAACTCTTGGATTCTTCTTTTTTCTCTTCGGCAACCCTGGCGCCTTTCATGGGTCTGTCGTCGTTAGGTTCGTAGGCGCGTGCGGGATTAAATGAAAGGAAGAAAATCGTTGAAAAGACGAGTATTGACAGGGCTTTTAGAGACATCTTGCGCACCATTTGAATTAACCTTTTTTAACGTTTTTTTAAATCGGGTGCAAATATAGGTATAAAACCATATTTCGGAAATTTAGAAAGGGGTTTTTGACATGTTTTTGAAAGTTTTTTATGGCCATGCCGAATAATCAGCCAGGTAGTATGAAATTTAAAAGGATGCTGATTATTTTATAACTTTACGCTATGTTTAAACTTTTGCGGGTTTGCGGGCTGTTTTTTATCGCTTTACAGGGTTTTTCGCAGGAAGAAAGCCTTGTTAAGTGGATGAGTTTCAAAGAGGCACAAGAGGCTTATAAAAAACAACAAAAACCCTTTATTATTGATTTTTATACCGATTGGTGTGGTTGGTGTAAACACATGATGAAAACCACCTATTCTGACCCCAATATCGCGGCTTATATAAATAATTGGTTTTATCCGATAAAATTTGACGCTGAAACCCACGATACCATTGATTATTTGGGAGTTAAATATGTAAATAAGAGTGTTGCCAAAAAATCACCACATGATTTAACGCTTAAGTTTTTGGGCGAGCAATTAAGTTACCCTTCAACGGTTTTTGTGTCCAACAATTTTCAGTTTAATTTACTTAGCCAAGGATATTTAGAGGTAAAAAAAATAGAACCTATTCTGATTTTTACAGTAGAGAATGCGTATCGCACTTCAACCTTTGATGATTTTAATAAAAATTTTCAACACACCTTTTACGATACTGTTTTTACCAAAGTAAAACCTCAATGGCGTAGTTTTAATGAGGTTATGGACTTGCATAAAAAGAAGCCGAAAAAAATTATTGTAAATATGGGCGCAAGTTTTTGCAATACCTGCCGTGTAATGCAAAAAACCACGTTTACTGATTCGGTTCTGGCAATGTACCTCAACAAAAATTTTTACATTGTAAATTTTAGTGTTGAAGATAAAGAGGAGATGGATTATAAAGGCAAAAAGTACCTGAATAACGGCGAAGGAGGCTTCCCCTTTCACTCGCTCGCGCTTGAGTTAACGCGAAGAAATTTTGTGATGCCTGCAACCGTTATTTTAGATGAGAATTTGGAAATTTTAGATGTTCTTAGTTTTTATCAAACGCCGCAATGGCTCAATAAAGTGGCCCGTTATTTCGGTGATAACGAATACAAAAAAATGAAGTGGGACGAGTATCTGAAAAAAGTAGAGACAGTTCCTGTAAAAAATAAAAAATAATTTTTTTCTTCCAAAAATTTCCATGGATAAAATATAATTAAATTGCCTTAAAATCCCGTTCTCCGCCACCGAATTAAGTGAAAATAAAATCAAAGACCATTATTTGCAGTTTTAGCCTGCCATTTACCTCAGAAAACGATAAATTAACCGAAAAAAGCCATTAACGTTTTGCAGGAAGTAAAAATAGCCCTATTTTTATACCTATAAATTAATGACCATGAAAACGAAAAGATTATATACATTGATTACAGCTCTTTTACTGGGGTTGTTTGGTTTTGTACAAACTGCCGGTGCGGCAACATACTATTATAAAACAGCGGCAACCAGTAACCCCGCTTTAAATACAAATTGGACCACGAGTTCAACCGGGGTCGGAGGCGTTACACCTACATTGGCGCAGTTTAATGCCGCAGGTAATACCTTGAATTTTTTTAATAGTACAGCCGCCGTTTCAGGCACTTTAACAGCCAGCTGGACTACATTAGGAAGCGGAACAGTTCTTAATATTGGTACAGGTGCGAGGGCATCATCACTTGATTTTGTTACTTTTACCTTTAACAGACAAGTAAATGTCGGGGCACGCGGAACAGTAACCAGCAGTAGCTCAAACCCCACTTTTTTTGGTGCAGGGCAATTTGCATATAACGCAGCAAGTACAACGATTTTATCCGCAAACGGCGTGAGTGTTCCTTCCTTAGGTTTCAGTTCTTACGGGAATCTTACCCTTTCAGGTACAAATGCAAGTCTTGCCGGAAAGGTTATAGTAGCCGGTACTTTTAATTCGAACGCAGTAGATCTTAACGGAAAGGAATTGGATTTAACAAATACTATTGCAAGTATGGGTACAATAACGGGGAGTTCAGGAAGTATTTATATAACCAATGGGGCGAATATGTCGCTTTCTATGGATCAAACAACTCCGGGTACAACAAATGTTTTAAATACCCTGTCATACGATGATGCCGGTCTTGGAAATACACTTACGTTAAGCAATAATTTAAATATAGCTCCGGGTGGGGCACTTATTCCTGTTAACGGCACAGTCGATGCTTCAACCATTACACTTACTTTAATGGCAGATCAGACGGGGGCTTATACTACCGGCGCAATAGGCACTTTAACCCCGGGAATTTTTTTAGGTAATATTACTTCGCAAATTTATCATAACCCTTCAGGTAATAAGACCGATTGGACTTTAATGGGTTCACCAGGCATTAACTCTCCTACAAATATTTTTACTGCATGGAACTTAAGTTTTCCCATCACCTGTTCAACTTGCCCGAATGGCAGTACGGTTGGCGGAGTTACTTTTACATCAATAACTTATTATAATGAGCCGGCATCTTCTTATCCTAATCTAATGAGCATTTCGGACGCTTTAAATCCGGGGATTGGAGTTTGGGTATATGAAGGTAACAGCTCTCCAGGAACCGCAACTGCCGGCGAGCTTATTTCTGTAAGCGGAGCACCGGTAATGGGAAATGTTCAGGCAACTATAACAGGCGGGGGTTCGGGATATAATTTACTTGCAAACCCGTATCCTTCTCCGATTTCATGGAGCGCTCTTTTTAATAATCAAACAAATGCTACAGTTGTAGGAAGTACCTATTTGGTATGGAGTCCGAATAACAATGGTTACTCACAATGTGATGATGTCGGAACAAGCGTTCCCGCATCAGGTAGTTATTTTGTAGGAGACGCTATCCCTACCGGACAAGGTTTTTATGTTACATCTGCTGCAGGAGGTACCTTTAATTTTGATGAAACAATTAAATCAGTTGGTTCAAGCCAGGCTTTGTTAAGACATTCCGGCCCAAGTGCAAATAAAACCAAACCTACACATTTTAATATTCAGGCAAGTGGTAATGGTATGAGTGCCGAAACTGCTATTAAATTTGTTGCCAACGCAACCACCGGCTTTGAATCAAGATATGACGGGTTATATTATCCCGGAACTGCCGGATGGCTGCAGGTAAGTACAGTAGCAAACGGTGTTGCTTACGGAATCAATGGAATGCCCCCTTTAAATCAAAATTACAGCGTGCCTGTAAGAATGACTACAGGTGTTACAGGTACCTATGCTATTAATGGTGTAAACCTTCAGTATATGCCTGCCGGTGCCTGCATTATTTTACATGATAATTACACAGGAAACAATTACGATTTGCGACAAGGCCCCCATAATATTACTCTTACAGATACTGAAAAGGTAGCACGGTTTGTTGCAAATATTACCATTACCTCACTGGCCATCACAACTAATTCTTCTCAGGCAACCTGTGCCCTAAGCAATAACGGTTATTTAACAGCAGTAGGAAACAATGCAGGCCCGTGGAATTATACATGGAAAAATGCTAACAGCACAATTGTAAAAACAACTACCAATAAAGCTACCGCCGATACTCTTCGCGGATTAGGGGCAGGTGTTTACAGCGTAGATGTTAATACAGTAGGTTCCTGCGATAATGCAAGTCATACCTATACATTGACATTACCTGCCGGTACAACTTCGGCTTTTACTATAAGCTCTCCTACTGTTTTGGTAAATAACAACGTTACGTTTACAGATGCTTCTACCAACGCAAATGCATACTGGTGGGATTTCGGAGACGGAAATAATTCAAACTTACAAAACCCTGTTTATGCCTATACCACGCCGGGTATTTATGATGTAATCCTGTATTCCATCAATACAGTTTGCGGCGATACTGTTAAATCAACGCAACAAATTGATGTGTCAGGAACCACCGGGATTTCTTCTGTGGCACCGGGACAAATTATTATTTCAAGAGATCAAACCGGCTCATATATAAAATTCAATTACAGTGGTGAATCAAGAGTTAATATCAGCATATATAATTCTTTAGGGCAGGTGATTTTCAGTAATACCGGTTTATCTGTTTCAAACGATAAAATTTATCTGAACCTGGAGAATGCCAAAGGCCAGATGATATTTGTTTCTGTAACTAACCCCGATAAAAACACCCAGGTTACCAAAAAACTCTTTAATGATTAAAAAACTTTAATTTACCAATGAAAAGGGCGATTTTAACAATTGCCCTTTTTTGCTTGGTTTTTGCCCGAAAAGCCCCCTAAAAAAATAATTTTTTAGATTTAAAAATCTTATTAATTTAGTATTTTATTATTTAAACCGTAAAGTCAAACTTTATGCACATAGCTGTTGCCGGAAACATTGGGTCGGGTAAAACTACTTTAACTTCTCAGTTAGCGAAACATTTTAAATGGGTACCTCATTTTGAAGATGCCGATGATAATCCCTATTTGAACGATTTTTATGAAGATATGCAACGCTGGTCATTTAACCTGCAGATATACTTTTTAAATAACCGTTTTGCCCAGGTATCGCAGATACGAAAAGGCACTAAAACCGTAATACAAGACCGAACCATTTACGAAGACGCTTACATTTTTGCCCCCAACCTGCACGCTATGGGGCTTATGACCACGCGCGACTTCGAAAATTATTTTTCGCTTTTTAAGCTGATGGAAAGCCTTGTAAAACCACCGGATTTACTTATTTATTTACGTGCCTCCGTGCCAACCCTTGTAAAAAACATCCAGAAGCGCGGAAGGGAATATGAAGCTGCCATACGATTGGATTATTTAAAGCGATTAAACGAACGATACGAAGCGTGGATTTCTACTTATGACGCAGGAAATTTTGTGGTAGTGGATGTGGACGATTTAAACATGAATGAAAGGCCGGAAGACCTTGGAAAAATTATCAGGCAAATAGACGCTGAGATACACGGTTTGTTTAAAAAGTAAGTGAGCCAGACAGGAAACATAGAAACTTTTTTCGCCAATAAATTCGGCGAGCTGGTAGGCGCTGCCGCTACCAAAGAAAAGGTGCTTGTTTCTTTTAACGGAGCTTTATCGCAGGAACAGGTTTCTAAACTGGAAAGTGAAGTGGAAACCAAAATTAACGAAGAAGGAATTCCCAAAGGCCCCCTCAAAAAAATATTTTTTATCAGCGTTGAAACTTTGCAAAATATGCTGATACACGGTAACCGCGACGGGGAAGGCAAGCAACACAACTTCTTTATTCTTGCAAAAAACGGCGTTAAAACAAATATCACTTCTGCTAACCTCGTACAAAATAAAAATATCGAAGGGCTTGAAAGCCAGATTACGCGCATAAACTCTTTTGCCGAGCCTGCTGAACTAAAACAATATTACATGGAGCATTTGGAGAATAACCAGCTCTCTGCCAAAGGCGGTGCCGGTCTTGGCTTTATTACCATCGCTATGAAATCAGGAAATAAACTGGCTTACGGTTTCGATAAAATTTCTGACGAGACTTCCCTTTTCTGGCTTACCTCAACGGTATCTTACGAATAAAAAATTACTTTTTAGTTTGAGCCTCTTTTATTTTTACCAATGCGATGTTTATCCTGCGTGTAATTTCAACAGCTATTTTTGCGACATAAGAAGAAATAATTTTAGACGGAGTATTTACATCTCCCGGAAATTTTACACTGCAGATACCTGATTGAATTTCTTTCGCATCAACCGTATACACCGTGTAATGCACCGTAATAATACGTTCGGAAATGGTTCCCGTCTCACCCGTAGCAAGCGTGTTAGAGGTAATGTCCAATTGATTTACAAATAAAAATAAATCTGTTTTATATTTTGCAAACAAACCCGGAACCATGTTGGGGCTCATAATTTTTGCATTCATAAAACGCGCGTTGGGATCCGTCTCAACGACTAATTGCCCCTTTTTAATATTTTCCTGTTTGCCTTTTTCATTTACAGGAGCTTTGTAATTACTCTGATCAGGCACTTTATCGTAACTGTAAGTAAGTGTTTTATAAATGGAAAATAAATCTTTTTTGTATTTAGTCGTGTCTTTAAACAAATCCAATACCTCAAAACTTTTTTTCAGGGCATTTTCCAATTCTTTATTTACCCCTTTGCGGAATATTTCTTTGATTTGTTTTTGCGTAAGTTTAGTTTCGGCGTTAAATTTATGGTCAACCTGGCTCATGTACAATTTAGGCTCAAAGGGAATGAGCATAATTTTGTGTTTGGTCTGCGCAAAAGAAGTACGGGATATGAAATAAGAGGTTAGAAGGAACAACCAGAAAAGAAGTAAATAAAAACGTTTCATTTTCGAATTTCGTTTAAGATCATTTTTTCGATTTCTTCGCTGTCCCATTTACTTTCGATTTCGGGCGTTGCCATTACTTTATCCATAATAGCCTGTTGTCTTTGCCCTTCCTTTAAAGCGGTGCTGTACCGTATATGCGGACTATAAGTTACCATGGTATATTGAGGAACCCATTTATCGGGGTATTTTTCGTTAAAGCGCGCCTCGATTTTTTTCTGTAATAAAAATTTAGGGTCGGCGGTTTTATCGCGCATTTCCGTAAAATTTGCAATTGCTAAATCGGCAATGGCATCTCCGTCGGGTTTGCGTAATTGCTGGTATTCGGGGAAAATAGTATCCCAGTTTTCTTTATGCTTGTCAATTAATTCGTTCAATACAACGCAATCTTCAAAACCGCAATTCATTCCTTGCCCGAAAAAAGGTACAATGGCATGTGCGGCATCTCCGATCAAAGCAATTTTATTGTCAAAAGTCCATGGAAAACATTTTACGGTTACCAATGATGAGGTTGGATTATGAAAAAAATCATCCGGTAAAGTAGGCATTAAAGGAACCGCCGTTGAGAATTCTTCATCAAAGAATTTTTTTACGGCCTCTTTGGTTTTTAATTTCTCGAATGATTTTTCTCCCTCAAAAGGTAAAAATAAAGTGCAGGTAAAATTACCATCCATATTAGGCAGCGCAATCATCATAAAACTTCCGCGCGGCCAGATATGTAAAGCGTTTTTTTCCAGTAAAAATTCGCCGTTTTTTCCGGGTGGAATAATTAATTCTTTATATCCTGCCGTAATATAATGTTGATTGTATTCAAAGCGGTCGCTGGTTAATTGCATATTTAAGCGCGCGGCAGAAAACGCTCCATCACTTCCGAATAATAAATCGCTTGTTGCCGAAGAATTTTTTTTGGTTTCTTCATTTTCAAAATGTGCGTTCAGGTTCTTGCGGTCAACATGCGTGCAGCGCTCGTTAAAATGAATTTTTATTCCGGCATGCTCTGCCAGGTCCATCAGCTTCATATTTATCTCAGCGCGTGATACTGAATAAATAGCCTGTTCTTTTTTTCCGTAAGGTTGAAAAGCAGTTGAGCCGTCTTTGTTATGAATTTGCCTGCCGTACATAGGAATGGCAATTTCCCGGATTTCATCCGCAATACCAACGCCTTCCAAGCCCCTCCAACCTCTGTCGCTCAGGGCAAGGTTAATTGATTTACCCGCACTTATTTTTGCTTTGCGCATATCGGCGCGGCGCTCGTACATATCAATTTTATAACCGCGTTTTGCCAGGTAAATGGAAAGTAATGAGCCAACCAGACCTGCACCTACAATTGTTACTTTTTTACTCATGGATACGAATTACGAATAGGTTACGAATATACGAATGATAATTTTTAAAAGAGAAAACCAGGTACTAAAAACATATTCCCTGTTCCTAATTAGTATCTCGGAGAATTTATTCTTTATGTGTAGTTGGTAGCTTCGTACGATTTACAAAGCGCTGTAAAAAAATTAATTGCGCTGCTACCATAACTAAACTCAGCAAAATAAATGCAATGCCAATACTCTGTTCCTGTCCGGCAGGAGAATTTGCCGCTGCCGGAGCTGCTTCTTCAGTAAACATGTGAACCGAAATAATCGCGAAAGCGTTATTAAAAAAATGTGCGGCTATAGAAACCCATAAATTTTGGGTGATATAATACAAGTAGCCCAATACAATCCCTAAAAACAAACGCGGCAAAAACCCGAAAAACTGTAAGTGAAAAGCACTGAATAAAACAGCTGTCAGAACAATGGCGATATGCGCGTTTATTTTATTTTTAATAAATATCTGTTGTAATAATCCCCTGAAAAAAAGTTCTTCGCTCAATGCCGCAACCAAACCCATAACCAATAAATTTATAATAAGGCCGAGGGTTGACTTATCTTCAAAAAAAGCGAGATACACTTTTTCGGCATCGTTTTCTTTTTGGTGCATCCAGCTTTCGGTAGAGGAGAATGCAGAAGGGAGGTGTATGCCAAGATTCCATTGCTCAAATCCTGCCACGGCAGGGAGTGCGAAAAAAATACATGCTGCCGCAGTAATCAGAAAATAAAGATGCGGCATGGTATTCATGTTTAAAAAAGCACTCCGCTCGGGACGCAGATACCGGCAAAACAAAGTGACAGGAACAATAAAAAGCAAAGTGCTGGTTATTACCTGGGCTATCTTAAGCATGCTTATTTCTTTAGCATCAGTCGGTACCTGGACGGGTTGGTTGTTTTCGGCTATAAAAAGAACGAAACAAAGCAATAAATAACCCAATACAATAAATAATCCGAATCTGTCTTTTGAAATGAAGCTGTTCATGGGCGTTTTTGTACCTTTGCAAAGGTAACAAAAGCTACCGGTTTTGGTAAAAATTGCAAATATAGAATTGGGCGAGTTTCCACTCTTACTGGCCCCTATGGAAGATGTAAGTGATCCGCCCTTCCGTTACGTGTGCAAACAAGGCGGGGCCGACCTTATGTTTACTGAATTTATTTCCAGCGAGGGACTCATACGCGACGCCATTAAAAGCAAAAAAAAACTTGATATCTTCGATTACGAACGCCCGATAGGGATACAAATTTTCGGTGGCGATGAAGAAGCAATGGCAATGAGCGCCAGAATCGTAGATGCAACCAATCCGGATATTGTAGATATAAATTTTGGTTGTCCCGTAAAAAAGGTAGTTTGTAAAGGCGCCGGCGCCGGAGTGCTAAAGGATATTGAATTAATGGTACGCCTCACTAAGGCCGTAATTAAAGGAACCGGCTTGCCCGTTACTGTAAAAACCCGTTTGGGCTGGGACGAGAGTATGATAAATATTATGGAAGTGGCCGAGCGTTTACAGGATATCGGCGTTGCTGCTTTAAGTATTCACGGCAGAACGCGCGCGCAGATGTACAAAGGCAGCGCTAACTGGAATTGGATCGGAGAGGTAAAAAATAATCCACGCATAAAAATTCCTATTTTCGGAAACGGAGATATTGAAACACCCGAACAGGTAAAAGCCATGAAAGATAAATTTGGTGTGGATGGTGTGATGATTGGCCGGGCAAGCATTGGCTATCCCTGGGTGTTTAATGAAATAAAACATTTTTTAAAAACAGGCCGGCATTTGTCAAAACCCTCGATGCAATTGCGTGCTGAAGTTTGTAAAACGCATTTGATAAAGTCGGTTGAGTGGAAGGGCGAAAAATTAGGAATACTCGAAATGCGCAGGCATTATGCAAATTACTTTCGTGGCTTACCCGATTTTAAACAGACCCGCACTTTTTTGGTTACCACCGATAACCTGCAACAAATACTGCAAACAATCGATGAAGTGGCTGAACGTTATCAGTCTGCCGAAATCTAAAATTTTTCCTATCTTAGTTTTCTTATTCTATGAGAAAACTTTTGCCTCTTTTACTACTTGTAATTTTTATGTCCCGGGGCAGGGCCGAAGCAACAGATTCATTAAAGTTATTACTCGAAAAGCAGAAACACGATACAACGGATGTTCTTAAAATAATCAAATTAGCGCAAAAAAATACCGGTAACAATCCGGGCGAAGCACTTGACTTTTTAAAGAAAGGATTAAAAATTTCCGAAGAGATAAACTTCAAGGCAGGAGTAGCCAAAGCATACCTGGCAATGGGGTATGCTTTCCGCAGCATGTCGCAATTTGATTCAGCCCGCTTTTATTATCAAACCTCAATCGATATGCTGAGGCAATTAAATCGCAAAAAAGATTTAATCACAGCGTATAACAACATGGGTGTAATCGAAAAGGAAGTTGGGAATTATCCCAAAGCGATCGATTATTATATTCAATCACTCAACATAGCCACTAACCTCAAAGATAATCGTGGCCTTGGAAGGGCCTATTCTAATATTGGCATTGTGTATCGCAACATGAAAAATTATGATAAGGCTTTGGAATACCAATTGAAAGCCTTGCATTACGATAGTTTAGGAAAGGAAAAAAATGCGTTGGGGCGCACGTTCGCCAATCTTGGAAATATTTATCTTGAGAAAAAGGATTATAAACTGGCAGTTGATTATTTTGAAAACTCCGTTAAAATATTTTTAGAAACAAACGATAATTCGTCCTTATCCATTATGTACACGAATACGGCCGAAGCCTATTCTGAAATGCGCGATTTTAAAAAAGCCATGCAATATGCCCGCGCCGCGCTTGAATTGGCCGAAGAAGTAAAAGACCCCATGTTAAAAGGCCATGCCATGCTATTGTTGGGGGAAGTAAACGAGAAACAGGAATTTTATCCTATATCCGAAAAAAATTACCTGGAAGCACTTGAGATATTCAAAAAAATAGGAAGTAACAGTAAAATGAAAGATGTGTATTACGACATGTCTTTGATGTACCGCAAAAGCAGGCAGTTTGAAAAATCGATTGATTGCTTCGAAAAATTCAATAATCTCAAAGATTCACTTTTTACTTCTGATTTCAGCAGGCAAATAAGCGAGATGGAACAAAAATATGAATCAGGGAAAAAGCAAAAAGAGATTGAGATTTTAATACAAAGTGAATCAATCAAAGATTTGCAGCTAAAACAAAAAAATGTAACCATTTATGCGGGTATTGCAATAGGTTTGGCATTAATCATATTCTTATTTATGGTTTACCGCAATCTTCAGCAAAAAAAGAAAACCAATCATTTACTGGAAACTCAGAATCAGGAAATATCCAGCCAGAAAATGATTATTGAAATAAAAAATAAAGATATTATTGATAGTATTACCTATGCTCAGCGCTTACAGGAAAACATCCTTCCGCCGGAAAGCACTCTTAAAAAATTATTTCCCGAAAATTTTGTTTTTTATAAACCAAAAGATATAGTAAGCGGAGATTTTTACTGGGTGGAAGCGCAGGGGGATAATATATTTGTAGCTGTGGTAGATTGCACGGGTCATGGAGTGCCCGGTGCAATAATGAGTATTGTTGGCAACAACTTGCTGAATAAAATTGTAAGAGAAGAGAAAATAACTTCCTGCGAAAAAATGCTTGACAGCCTGGTAATAAACCTGGCGCAGTATTTGCGACAAGACGGGGGTAATGAGCGGATTTCGAATGACGGGATGGATATTACTTTGTGCCGGATAAATGTAAAAACAAAAAAACTTCAGTTTGCCGGAGCCTATAACCCGTTTATAATTATTAAAAACGGGAACTTAACAGAGTATAAAGCTGATAAATTTTCGGTGGGAAGGCACACGTATGAAGCCGGTTATAAATTTAAAGAAACGACCGTTGAATTGGAAAAGGGAGATATGTTGTATTTGTTCAGCGACGGATATGCCGACCAGTTTGGCGGAATTAAAGGCAAAAAATTTATGCGCAAAAATTTCTACAATCTTCTGAAAGAAATTTCCGGGTTATCTGTAAACGAACAAAATATAAAGCTTGAAAAATCATTTAATGATTGGAAGCAAAACGTAACGCAAGTAGATGATGTTTGTGTAATGGGTATAAGAATTTAAATCAAAGAAAACTTAATCTTCTACCGTCACCAAATTTCTTTTGGTAAATATACGCACAGGATAAATCGCCGCTAAAAAGCCAATCAGCAAAACTGTTCCACTGATGGCAATGAAATCGCTTAAGCGTGTTTCCACAGGATAAGCATCGATAATATATCCTTCTTCAAATTGTATAAAGCCGTAGCGTTGTTGCAAGAGGCATAACCCGTAACCTAATAAAATACCAATGGTTGAGCCGATAAAAATAATCATCAGGCCCTCTGCCATAAATATTTTTCGAATTAAAGAAACATCTGCGCCCAGCGCCGATAAAATTTTTATGTCTTTCTTTTTTTCAATAATCAGCATAGTTAAAGCACCGATAATATTGAATGTAGCAATTACCAGAACAAAAGCAAGAATAATAAAAGTCCAGAGTTTCTCGGTTTGTAAAGTCTTAAAGAGTACGTCGTTCTGCTCAAATTTATTCTGCACTAATAAATTTTTTCCTGTCATTTTTTGAATTTCTTCTTTTACTTTTACCGCATCAACACCCGACTTTAATAAAATTTCCAATGAGGAAACTGAGTTGACGGGATATTCTAAAATCTCACGAGCCTTATCATAGTTAATAAACGCGTAACCAAAATCGAAATCATCATTTATGCTGAACAACCCGGAAGGATAACATTTTGCTTCTGTAAAAGCATCTTCAGGATTAAGATTTGAGCTGTGTCCGCGTTTCGGGCAATAAACACTTAAAGGAGTAAACAAATCACTTAAACTTACTCCTAATCGGTATGCAACACCTTTTCCCAATACAATTTGATTTCCGGCTCTGCTCTCCTGTGAGTTTTTTGCCTGCGGAGATAAAAAATTTCCTTCGGCAAGCAGGGTATCAAAGCGGGTTACTAATAAAAAATTTTCATCCACTCCTTTAATACGCACAATCTGCATACGATTATCGTATTTCAAAAGCATATTATCATCCAACGTTTTTGAAACATAAGCAACCCCGTCAATTTGTTTAATTGGCAAAACAAGCGAGTCGTCCGCCATAAAAACTTTTCCTGCTACAGAGGTAATTTTTACATCGGGGTTAAAGGAATTATAAAGTGTTTCTACTAAACCGGTAAGGCCGTTCATTCCCGAAAGAATTATTACCAAAGCGCCCGTTCCTACCGCAATTGCCAAAACCGAAATCCAACTGATAATGGTGATAGCGTTTGTAGATTTTTTGGCAATAAAATACCGCCGTGCTATGTAAAGCGAAACGTTCAACTTATTTTTTAAGGAGTTCTTCTATTTTCATGGCATAATCCAGAGAGTCATCAATATAAAAATGCAATTCAGGAATTACACGCAATTGTTTTCCCAACGCATTTCCAACCCTTCTTCGAATGTCCTTGTTTTTTTCTTCAATCATTTTTAAAGCGCCCTTACCGTTATTGCCCATAATGCTCAGGTAAATTTTTGCCAAACCTAAGTCCGGACTAACACGTACAACGGTTACGGTAATAAACGCCCCGCCAAAAAGATTTTTGGATTCGCTGCGGAACAATTCCGATAATTCTTTAAGTAATAATTTATTTACTTTACTCTGCCTGATGCTGTCCATTTCATTTTCAGTTAAGCCACAGATTCCGCAGATTTCGCGGATTTTTGTGGGGCGTTATTTGCTTTCTTTAAAGATCCTGTCCTTGCCGTCAAAGTTAGGCGCTTGTATTGATAAAACCTTGAGTGGAATTTTAGAAGTTACTTTTACATAGTGCCAGGTATTCTTCGGCACAAAAATTAAATCCCCCTTTTTTATCGTAAACATTTTCCCGTCAACCTTCATTTCCGCTTCCCCTTCCAAAACATAGATATGCTCGGCGTGATTTGCGTGTTTATGTTCTTTAACCTCACTTTTTACAAAAATCACAAAACTACTGACAAGACTATCGGCATAAACAGGCCGATTATATATATTATCGTATTTGCCCGGAGCTTTAATAGTGTCCAAACCCTGATATTTCTGAGCTTTAAGTCCGATAAGGCTGAAAAGAAGATTTATTAAAATTAGCGCCTTTTTCACTCTGTAAATTTTTTATAAAGATAGCATTTCCACTGTTTTTGTTGTCCGAAACCAAAAAATAAGCCCAAAATGCTTGCTTTTTGTGTTGTCCTGTTGTATATTTGCGGCAGATTAATTACCCACCTCATCGTGCGTAATTAATTTATCAAGAAGTGGTGAGAGAATAGGCTCGCTGATCCACTGGCAACCAACTAAAAGTCGAAATCCTGAAACATTTCAGGACAAGATTGGAAAACAGGTGCCAAATCCTACTCCGATGAAAAACGGAGGCAGATAAATTAAATTACGAAAAATGAAAACAAAGAAAAACAATTCAAAAAAATCGACTGTAAAAGCAGCCGTAACTACTCTTTTAACCGCAACGGGAATTCCTACAGTTGTACGTATTATGTGCTGCTGCAGCGCCTGCCCCTGTTGCTAATCCCTGAAATTTAATAAATTGAGGTGCTTGGCAAACCGGGCACTTTTAAACATTTTTTATATATTACATAGAATTATGAGCCGGATAAAAACATATATACACGATAAACCCTTCCAACTCGAAGTCGGAGTAACACTTTCTTCTTTAGAGATTGTTTACAATACCTATGGCACTCTTAACAAAGAAAAAAATAATGTTATTTGGGTTTGTCACGCGCTCACCGCCAACAGCGATGTGTTTGATTGGTGGAAAGGACTCTTCGGAGAAAAAGATTTTTTTAACCCCGGAGAACATTTTATTGTTTGCGCAAATAATTTAGGTTCCTGCTACGGAACCACCGGGCCGCTTACGCACAACAATGATTTTAACGGAGCGTTGTATTCCTATTTTCCGAATATCACCATTCGCGATATGGTAAACGCGCATGAGTTGTTGCGCCAGCATTTAGGAATAGAAAAAATTCATACAGTTATTGGCGGTTCGCAGGGCGGACAACAAGCGGCTGAGTGGAATATTTTAAAACCGGAATTATTTTCGAATTTGGTTTTGGTTGCAACCAACGCACAACATTCTCCCTGGGGAATCGCGTTTAATGAAAGTCAGAGATTAGCGATTAAGGCCGACAGGACGTATTATTCAAATAATCCCGAAGGCGGACAAAAAGGTTTGGCGGCGGCACGTTCAATTGCTTTGTTGAGTTACCGCAATTACAATACTTATGGTGAAACACAAAAAGAGAATTCAGTTGAGAAAACAGATGATTATAATTCTTCTTCGTACCAGCGTTACCAAGGAGAAAAATTGGTAAAGCGTTTCAATGCGTATTCTTATGTAGCACTTTCAAAGGCAATGGATTCTCATAATGTGGGTAGGGGAAGGGAATCGGTTGAAAAGGCCTTAGCAAATATTAAAGCAAAAACTTTAGTGATTGGTGTGTCAAGCGATTTGTTATTTCCATTGTCGGAACAAAGGTTTTTGGTGAATAATATTCCGACTTCATTTTACGCTACGATAGATTCTTTTTACGGCCATGACGGTTTTTTAATTGAGACAGAAAAATTAACTGCCGAGTTGAAAAAGTTTTACGAGCAAACAGGCGATGAATTAGTAAAAAATAAAAAAGCAATAAGTTTATAAATAAAATAGAAATCATGAGCAAATTAAAAATCGGGTTATTCGGATTTGGCTGCGTGGGGCAGGGATTGTACGATGTATTATCAAAGAGTTCGGGCTTCCGTGCCGATATTACCAAAATATGTGTGAAGCAAAAAAATAAACAAAGGCCCATCGATCTAAAATATTTTACGTTCGACAGGAATGAAATTCTTGACAATCCCGAAATAAATGTAATTGTTGAATTGATTGACGATGCCGATGAAGCATACAAAATTGTAAAATATGCTTTGGAAAAAGGCAAACATGTAGTTACAGCAAATAAAAAAATGGTGGCAAATCATTTAAAGGAATTGGTGGAGTTGCAACACAAATACAATGTTTCGTTATTATATGAGGCATCCAGTTGCGGTTCAATTCCCATTGTGCGTACCCTGGAAGAATATTATGATAACGAGCTACTGTTCAGCGTAAGTGGAATTTTTAATGGAACATCCAATTATATTTTAACCAAAACTATTTTTGAAAACCTTAGTTATGCTGCGGCTCTTAAACAAGCACAGGATTTAGGTTTTGCAGAAACGGATCCTACCAATGATGTGGAAGGGTTTGACGCGAAGTATAAAGCAATTATTCTTGCCGCACATGCCTTCGGTTTATTTGTTAAGCCCGAGAGAGTTTTCAATTTCGGTATCAGCACACTTTCTGATCGGGATGTGAATTATGCCAAAGAAAAAGGGTTGAAAATTAAACTCATTCCAACTATAAAAAAACATGAAGACGGAAGTGTTTCTGTTTTTGTAGCGCCTCAATTCGTAAACTCTGCAAATTATTTATTTAATGTGGAGAATGAATTTAACGGCGTAATTGTGGAAGGGGCATTTTCTGATAAACAATTCTTGTCGGGTAAAGGCGCAGGCGGGCATCCTACCGGAAGCGCTGTGTTATCAGATATCTCAGCCTTATCTTACGAATATAAATATGAGTATAAAAAGTACAAGCAAAACGATAATGTCCAATTTAACAATGATGTTTTGGTGAAAGTGTATTTGCGCTACGAAGATGACAATTTCATTAAGCAATTAAAGTTTGAAGAAATCTATGTAAAGCACACCAGCGATAAATTTAAATATGTTATCGGGTTATTGCCAATTGGAGAACTGGCCAAACACCAGGATTATATACGCGAACATAAATTATTTGTCTCTTTAACAAAAGAATCACCGATAATTCCCGTCACAAAAAAAGAAAGTAAATTAGCACAGAAAGAATTAGCTCATGCAAATAAAGATTAAACGATTCGATAGTGATTATGGTTTTGAAGCTATTAACGAAGCAGGAAAAACTCTGACAATGGATGCCGGCTCCGCCACTGGCGGGCATGGACAAGGGTTTAGTCCTATGCAAACTGTATTGGCTGCTATTGGTGGTTGCAGCGGAATTGATTTGATAAGCATTTTAAAAAAACAAAAGCAGGAAATAGAAAGTTTTGACATGATTGTGGACGGAGAGCGCGAGCAGGGTGCGATACCTTCTCCTTTTACGGCGATTCATATTATTTACAAAATGACCGGAAAAATTGATAAAGAAAAAGCACAACGGGCTGCCGATTTATCGATAGAAAAGTATTGCTCTGTTTCTAAAATGCTGGAGAAGAGCGCAAAAATTACGTATGAAGTAAAAGTTAATTAACCATGAAAATGTCATTAATACACCAAGACGCAAAGGAATTAAACACAGTACTAAAACCTTCGTGCCTTAGAGTCTTTGTGCAAAAGCAAATCTAATATGAAACACAAAGATTCAAAATCCATTCGTATACAAACAGATCGTAGTCAGCATAAAGAGCATTCAACGCCTTTGTTTTTAACCAGTAG
>DATMMV010000085.1:0-8651 GCA_035569635.1 Bacteroidia bacterium
TTCATGGTTTCAAAAGTCTCAGCCGATTTGCGGGTATTGTTTAACTGCTCACGGTAAATACTTCCCAACGCGTAATAAGCTTCCAGTATTTTTTTGTCGGATGTGTCTCTATCGGATTTTGTAAAAGGTAGATTCTTTAAATAATACTCTACCTGGTGCGCGTCGTTTGATTTCATAACCAAACTATCCTTGGTATGCTTTGTAGAATCCTTTTTTATGGAAGTATTATCGGTTGAATTATTATCAAAAGTCTGTGCTTTGTTTGCCCTGCGCCAGTTATCTTCATTCTTACGGTTAGGCCCCCAGCGTTTGAGATAGTCATTAATTCCCTGTGCTTTTAAAAGTGGATTATAAAAATACCATTGACCGGAACCTGTTGTGGTTGCTTGCGGAGTGAAAACATTGCTTGGCCCAACCGGTGTACCTCCACCTGCTGCCTGTTGTTGTTTGGTTTCCGCAGCTTTTTTCTCGTCTTCAGTAACTTTGGCAATGATTTTCCTGATAAATTTATTTCGTTGCGAAGAATCCATATCAGCCACTTTACGTAAACTGTCTTCACCCTTAATGATCATAATCTGTGTAACCAAAGCATTTAAGCTTTTTTTCTTTGCAGTGATATCCGCATAGCCCGGAAAATCTTCTTTAATGATCGCAACGGTGCTGTCGTAATATCCGGCGGCAGAAGTGTAACTCTCTCTTTCAAAATTAATATCCGCCAATCTTAAAAAAGATTTCGCTTTTTGAGATTGATTCGCAACGCTGTTTCTTACCGATTTCACATAATACGCAAGAGCCTGATCGGTATTATTATCTTTTTCCTCCATTTGCCCGAGGGTGTAATAAATAACGTCTTTTAAATCTTCGTTTTTAATATCCTTGGTCATCTTAAGTAATTCCTTCTTTGCTCTGGCAATACTGGCAGGATCCTTATGCAAAAGCGATTCTTTCATTTTGGCATAAAACACCATATCGTAAATGGGTTTATTTTTAACTGCCATCTGGTAATGAATTTTTGCCTTCTGCGCGTCGTCCTTTTGTTCAAATAATTGACCCAAAATAAAATGATAGCGTGCGCGGGCACTGTGCTCTTTCGTGTATTTAAGAGCCTCCTTTAATCTTTTTATAACATCATCATAGGCATTTTGTTTCATATAAAATTCGGCATACAAAACTTCAAATTGCCCTTTGTACTCCTTGGGAAATTTTTTATCATTCTCGCACAAATGCAAATAATTTTGCGCCGATGTCAAAGCGTTCAATTCCAGGTATGATTTAGCCAGCCACAGCCATGCTTCGTATTTCTGTTTGCTTTTGTAAACGGCCTGCACATAATCAAAAGCCTCAATTCCCGAAAAATACTCACGCTTATAAAAATGTGATTTTCCAATGGTGTTCCAGCAGTCATCAATCCATTTACCCATATTGGGTATTTCGGCCTTGCTGTGTTTGTCTTTTATAGCGTGTTTTTGAATACAGGTTGAGGCCTTTTTTATGGCACGATCCATTTCCGGAAAAGTGGCTTTAGCGCTTTCTTTACTGGGATAAATGAAAATGGGAAGAATTTTTGTATAATCATCCTTATAGGCCAGTTCGATCTTGCCAACCCCGTCCTTCAGGCTCTCTTTGGCGTAAAAATACCCGTTAAAATGCGCAGTCAGGTTGTGGTATTGGCGATTTATAAAAGCTGTTTTGTATTGGGTACAGGAGAAAAGAAACAGCAGGCATATACCCCCGAAAACAATACAATATTTTAGTTTATTCACCATTATTTGCCTGTCAAACAGATTTTAACGTAAAAAGGGTAAAGTTAGTATTTTTTCAACTAAGAATATTTTACACTAAACTACCTGATATTCAGTAAAACAAGTGCAAAATTGTATATTTGCGTTTTAATTTTTTACTATGAGCAAAATTAAGTTTGGCACCGACGGATGGAGAGCAATTATAGCTAAAGATTTTACCGTTGAAAATGTTGCCCGTGTTACTGAAGCTACCGCAGTTTGGTTAAATAAGAATTTTAAAAACCCGGGTGTTGTGGTTGGACACGATTGCCGTTTTGCGGGAGAGCTCTTTGCCGAGACAGTTGCTAAAGTTTTAACAGCAAATAATATTAAAGTTTTCCTTGCTAAAGGGTTTGTTTCAACGCCTATGGTTTCTTTAGGGGCGGTTAATTTAAAAGCAAGTTTGGGAATTATCATTACAGCAAGCCATAATCCTCCGTCTTACAACGGATATAAACTGAAAGCTCATTACGGTGGACCTTTGACTCCCGAAAAAGTACAGGAAATAGAAGATATTATTCCGGAGAAAAGCGCTTACGATACCGAAAAAATTTCTTTAAAGGATGCAGAAGCGAAAGGGCTGCTTGTTTATGAGAACCTGGAAGAAATGTACATTAAACACGTTGAAAAAAGTTTTGATTTAGACGCTATTCGTAAAAGCGGATTTGTTTGGGCTTACGACAGTATGTACGGTGCAGGCCAAAGAGTGATGACTCGTTTGTTTCCGGATATTATTCATTTGCATAACGACAATAATCCCGGTTTTCACGGACAGGCACCCGAACCCATTCATAAAAATTTGACTGAGTTTTCTAATCTTATTAAAGCAAACGGTAAAATTGATTGCGGATTATGTACAGACGGCGATGCCGACAGAATTGGTTTATATGACAGCAAAGGAAATTTTGTGGATTCGCATCACATTATTTTATTGTTGATTCATTACCTTGTAAAATACAAAGGATATAAAGGAAAAGTTTGCACGGCATTTTCTACCACCGTAAAAATTAAAAACATGTGCAGGCATTATGGTCTTGATCTGGAAGTAGTAAAAATCGGTTTCAAATATATTTGCGGAATAATGGTGAAAGAAGATGTTTTACTGGGCGGAGAAGAGAGTGGGGGAATAGCAATTAAAGGCCATATACCGGAGCGTGACGGAATCTGGATGGGGCTTACCATTTGGGAATTTATGGCAAAAACCAAAAGATCATTGCATGATTTGATTAAAGAAGTATACGATATTACCGGTACTTTTTGGTTTGAACGAAACGATATGCACGTTGAAGAAAAATTAAAAAAGCAAATCATTGAAAATTGTAATACCGGTAAGTACAAAGAATTCGGAAAATATAAAGTGGAACACATGGAAGATTTAGACGGGCATAAATTCTTTTTTGATGATAACCGTTGGTTAATGATACGCGCAAGCGGTACTGAGCCCGTTTTGCGTTTGTATGCCGAAGCAGCAAACCAGAAGGAAGTAAATGATATTTTAGACGAAACAAAAAAAGTACTATTTAATTAATCCATCGCAGGCAGAACGAAAAAAACTTCGCGTCTTAGCGCCTTTGCGGTTTTTGTATTAAAGTAAAGTGGCGGTAAAACTTACATTTTTAGGAACAGGAACTTCGCAGGGCGTGCCCCTGATTGCTTGTACGTGTGAGATATGCCAATCTAAAAACACTAAAGACAAACGTCTCCGTTCTTCTGTTTTAATAGAGCATGCTGATTCATCTTTTGTAATTGACACAGGGCCGGATTTCAGGCAGCAGATGTTGCGTGCTGATGTGAAAAATGTGGATGCGGTTATTTTTACACACGAGCATAACGATCATATTATAGGTTTGGATGATGTACGTGCGTATAATTTTATTCACAAAAAGGCGATAGATATTTATGCTACAACGCGTGTGCAGGAAGCCATTCATCGCTTGTTTCCTTATATTTTTTCGGATACTAAATACCCCGGCATTCCGAAATTAGAATTGCATACTATTTTCGACGAGCCTTTTAAAATTAATCAAAGTACTTTTATTCCGATAAATGTTTTGCATTACAAAATGCCGGTTAAGGCTTTTCGTATTGAAAATATTACTTACATAACCGACGCAAATTTTATTACAGAAGAAGAAAAAGAAAAAATAAAAGGTTCAGAAATTATTATTGTTAATGCGCTGAGAAAAGAAGAGCATATTTCTCATTTTACATTTAACCAGGCTGTTGCTTTAATGCAAGAGTTAAAGCCGAAGAAAGCCTACTTCACACATATATCCCATCAGCTCGGTAAGTACGAAGACATAAAAAAGCAATTACCCGATTGGATTGAACCTGCTTATGATGGATTAGTCATTAAATCTTAGATTACTTTCGCTGGCTTTCACTCACTTTGATTTTGTATAAAAATTAAGAAGTGGCAAATCAACAACAACAGATGCGCTGAACCTTACATAAGCCCTGTTTTCATAATCATTATAAGGGTTGGATGAAGATGCGCCGGTTGCGCTTACTTTACGAAGATTTGGTCCTGCCTGAGCACCTATATTAAAAGATATGGGGCATTTTTTAAATCCGTATGAAAGAAAAACTCCGGGTGAAAAAATATCTTTTAACTGAATAGTTGGAAGCTGCGCGGTTGTTGTATCGCCAAAACGAAAGGATGCCACCGCACCGATATCAATTATAGAAATGAATAAGGAAATTGACCTGTGATTAAACCCCTTGCTGAAAGAAATCCCAACCGGAGCGGTTAATCCCCAACTATTTATTTTTTGATATTTGGTTGTCCAGCATTTGTCAAATCCTTTTATTTGCTCATAACCGGTATAAAGTCCGAGGTAAGCATTTAAAGCAATATTGGCAGAACTTTCTCTTTTAATTCTTGAAGAACCCTGGGGTAAGGCAATGGCTTCTATCGCGGCTTCAACATCGTCTGAGTTTTGCGCCTGAACTACGGCTGCCATAAAACTTCCGTATTTCAGAATCAGATGACTAATATCATCGGAAATACTATCCCCGTGAGCCTTTTTATCAGCTATTAATTTTCGGATATCAGCTTCGGTATCAACCAACTCATTATGTTTCTTTTCTAACTGAACTAACAGTTTTTTGTTTTCGGGAGAAGTAGCTTTTGCTTTAATTCCTGCAATTACATCATCACTTGTGGATACTTTTTTACGAATGTCGTCGAGTAGCTTTTTGTTTTTATCTTTTGTTCCTCCGGTAGCATATTCATATATCTGGAAGATTTCGAGAATAGCAGCGCTGTAATTCCTTTTATTAATATCTAAAGCTAAGTTTCCTGCACTCCTTGCAATTTTCATGTCGGTATAATATTCGTGGCCCGGCTCCAGCATTTCTAATCCGGGTAATTTATGTAATTGCGCTAAATAGTCAACCAGATCAAGGGTAGAATTATAATAATTGTAATAATCCTGAAAAGAGATTTTATCTTTTCCTGATTCAAGTACATTCTTTATATCATCACCAACAATTTTCACCTGCTTTCTGAGCCCGGTTATATAATTTTTTACCTGGATTATTTTCGGCTCATTTTTATAAGCCCAGTTAATTATTTTTCCAAATGTGGTGTCACCTGCTATAACTAAGTCTTTTGTTTTTTGATATAAAAGGCCGAGATATGTTTTTAATACGGCAGTATCTTTCAGCATCTCTAATGTATCCGCATTTAACCAGTAGTTATCAGAGGATTGTGAGCGCAGTGAAAAAGATAACTCCTTCCCCAGATTTACCCTTCCTTCAATATCTTTTCTTTTTAAAGGCTCCAGGTATTCCATCGGATAATCTTCAATGATTTTACCCGGATGATTCTTACTTATTAAGCCGTTGGCAATATAAATTGAACTCAGGCAAACCGCTCTGATATCGGGCCTTGTGTTAAAAAAATCTTTGTACCTGCCATCCTCAATTACTTTCGGCATATTGGTAAGAAGGCTGCCAAGGTCTTTTTCAAATGCTTCACGCAACGCACTGATATAAATGTTGTAGTTATATATTTCGTCACCTATTACATTCAATAAATTGTAGGTTTCAGGAAATAAAGTACGCACATCGGCATATTCATCTTTATTAATTTCATCCTTAAATTTTTCGAAAAAAGTGATATTTAATTCTTCTTTTGTACGTTTTACAAGAAATTTGGCCAGCCCGTCTGCAAAATTTGTAACGTCGAGGTTTCCGGCAGACGTAATACCAGCTTTAACTATATCAATCATATTGCCGGCAGTTCCTGTAGCATGCTTAATGGCAGGGTTTTTCAGCGTGTCGTTAATCTTCATAATTTCCTGTATTTTTTGAGACAAGAAATAGTTATTTACCGTGTCATGAAAATATTTCCTCGCTCTCTCAAGGTCTCCGAAAACTCTCCCACCTGCGTAAAACGTAAGAATATTAAAAAGTTCAGCTTTGTTATCCGTAACTTTATTTTTCAGAAACCAGGATAAAATTAAGGCGTCTTTAAGAGCGTATCCACTTGGTAAATCTTTTTTAGAAGTGTTTTTGTCATCTGTATTCAAAACTTTAAAAAACCAAAAAAACTGCGTTGAGCTATTGTAAACTCTTAATTTTATAACACTATCGAGATCCGTATGTGGCCCGCCAACTATCATTAATTTGCCGTCTGAAAAATAAGCAGTATCAACAGGTTTGTTGCTTTTAATTTTCAGTATGTCAAAAACGGCCGCATAACCTGGAGTACTCTTTTTATAAAATTGAATTTTTAAATCATTTTCTTCGGCATTCTCTACTTTTATAAAAACAGTATGGCTGCTTACTGTTCGGATTTCAATTGGATCTTTATCATCCATAACATGAGCAACAGGATTACCTCCGTTAAGAAGCTCAGCCTTATTTTTTTTTAAATTTATTTTTATTTCCTGCGCGAATGAACTTAATGATAATAATACAAGTGACAATCCTATAATTTTTTTCATACACTATTTCTTTAAATTAATTTTAAGTGAATTAAATACTTCGGTAATTTTAAGTGCGTATGAATAACCGTCAATTCCGCCTATTATCATTCCTATAGCCATACCCTTGTCATCGCAAACAATCGCACCGGAATCTCCGCCTATTGATGGCATTTCATGATTGGTGCCATTATACTTTGTTAACTTGATAAGATTCCTCATCATAACTTCCTGCCCGTTATAAATAAACGGATAGTCTACCGTATCCTGATATACCACAGCTTTAATGGGGTCAGGAGAAAACGCACCGTAAATGGTAACCGGAGTTTCCTGATTACTATCGTTTTCACTTACCGGACGAATTCCTTTTATATAAGCGGGGTTGCTGATTTGCGAAGTGCTTTCTGCAAGGCCTACATCCATTGCTTCTGATTGATACAGATAATAAATATTGCCCACTTTTGATTTTGCGTCAGGTGTAATAAGAGAAAGGTTTCCGTTTAATGCCGGATATACATTATTTCCCTGCATTACATGATAACAGGATAATAATGCTGTCTTTTTTCCGTCGTTAATTACACATGTTAATGTGCCTTTGCCTTCCTCTTTTCCACTATAATATTCGTTTTGAATTAATAAACTATGACTTTTTGCTATATTTCCTAAAGAAATTTTACTTGTAACAGTAGTTGCTATTTCATTTTGTATAATTGTTAAAACGGGAATAAGTTTTTGATTACACTGTTTTGTTACTGTAATCTCAACGCAAGGTGTTTTTTGATCGCCCGAATAAGTAAAACCTTTGTTTACCGCTATTACACCCGGAATGCTGAATAAAGCACTTTTATATTTCGCGACAGCCAGCAATACAACATCATCGGTAGTATGTTCAGATAAGTGATGCCCGTTATCATTTGTTTGGAGATTGGAAATATGTACATTTTCATCTTTAGCCGGTGGTTCTGTACTTTTTCCACCTCCTCTTAAAGCAACTAATTTGCTTAATAAATCAAACCAGAAAGGAGCACCTAAGGACAAAGCAAGAGATGTTAACAAACAGCCAAAAATCATAAGGAATCTTCCCGAACAGTCATTTTTATCCCACGTTGTACAGAAACTGCCCCCAACAATATCACTCATTTTATCTGAGTAAGTTCTTAAAGTGTCGTATTGCGAACGTATTATAGAGTCATTTTTTGTTGAATCCGCCTTTTGACTGTATTTAATAATATCACCAAGCTTTTGTTTAACTGCGGGGTCGGTTGCCATTTTAAGCACTTTGTATCTCGCATCGTTGTTATTTGTAAGTGTTTTTGCAATACGTATTGAGTCTACATTAAACGACACTGAAATTATAAGTCCGATTATAAAAAGAACAAACTTCATGCGTCTTTTATACCAGCCGATAACTCTGTCTATCATTTCGTTGTACCAATTCTCAAGTGAATCTTTAAAAGTGGCCAAATCACCGTTTGCATCTTCAATAAGATCGGTTAATGTTTTTTTTGTTTCGGAGTGTTCGGTGAGGTCAAAATAAGCCATTCCAACTTTTATTTCTTCCATTACTGTGGGAGCCGCCTTTTTCTTTCTTAAAATGTTTATAAGGGTAGTTGAAAAGCGATCGGATGTGATTTCGGAAGGAAGTTTGAATAAATTATTTTTTGCCAGGTATTTAATATTGGGGTGGTTGTAAAATGTTTTTACGAGAGAGTCTGTACGGCTTTTCTTATTTTTTTTATCCGTCAGCATCCTGGTGATGGATACTTTCAAAAACTTTGCCCTAAACGCGAACAGGGTAGCAATTAATTCTGCAACTATGGTTACTAGTAAACTGTAAAGCAGATAAACAAAAATTAATCCTGTCACAACATCTAATACAATCGAATTAAACATATTTATCTTTTTGGTTTATTTTTCCCGATTACCGGTAATTCAATAC
>DATMMV010000086.1:0-8559 GCA_035569635.1 Bacteroidia bacterium
GATATTTACCGCGTTGATCTGGCAAATTATTCTTTGCTTGATAAAGGTTTTGCTAAAAAAGCGGATAATGCATTGAGTATTATGATTGGCCTTGTGCGCGACGGGTATGAAGGAAAAGGATTAGAAGGAGCCGAAGTAACCTTTACAACAGAAAGCGGCGAAAAAATATCTTCTATCACTACCAACGAAAACGGCGAGTACCTGATTACTTTAAAAGGTGGGGTAACTTATATTGTTAAAGTAACAAAAGAGGGTTACAAACCTACAGAAGAAAAGGTAATACTGCCTGTTGGCAAAGGCGGGGACGCCTATAAGCTTGAAAAGCAATTCTTACTTAACAAATAGTTTATGAAGCGATATGCGCTTTTTGCCGGATTTATTGTTTTCCTTTCTACCGCTTTTTTTGCCGGAAATGATTACAAATATTTTATCGACTTAACAAAAGTTGACAATGATAAGTTACATGTAAAATTAATTCCACCTGATTTCCAGGATAACGAAGCTATCTTTATGTTTCCTGCTATTGTTCCGGGTACTTATGCCATTTATAATTTCGGCAGGTTTATCAGCGAATTTAAAGTGGTTGATAAAAACGGCGCTGATATTGCCTATACACAGACTGATAAAAATACCTATAAAATTTCCAACGCAAAAAATATCGGGTACATAACTTATACTGTTGATGATACCTGGGATTGGGAGCCGAAAAAAGGAGAAGTAAAGGATGATATTGTTTTCGAACCGGCGGGTACTAATATCGAAGCCGATAAAAACTTTGTAATTAATACGCACGGATTTTTCGGGTATTTTAATAATATGACCGAAAGAAATTTTTCGATTGAAGTTAAAAAACCAAAGGGCTTTTACGCTTCAAGCGGGCTTTCAACTATTAAAAACGGAATTGATACAGATGTTATCGAAACCGACGGATATCATCGCCTGGTTGATTCCCCGGTTATGTATTGCATACCTGACACAACTTTTGTTGAAGTAGGAGGCACGCGCGTTTTAATTTCGGTTTATTCTCCCAATAAAAAATTGAGTTCGGCTTATGTGGCACGTAATATTTCTGAAATATTGCAGGCGCAAAAAACGTATTTAGGAGGAAAACTTCCGGTGGACAAATATGCTTTTATCTTTTACCTCACAGATAAAATTACACTCAGCGGTAATTCGGGCGCATTGGAGCATAGTTATTCTTCCATGTATGTTTTGCAGGAAATAGATTCTGTTTATCTCACACAAACTCTTCGTGATGTGGCGGCGCATGAATTTTTTCACATCGTTACACCGCTTAATATTCACAGCGAGGAAATAGGAAATTTTGATTTCAATAACCCGCGGATGAGCCGCCACTTATGGTTGTACGAAGGCCTTACCGAATATAACGCGCATCATGTGCAGGTTTTAAGCGGGCTGATTGATATAGAAAAATTCATTGATGTGTTGCAGAATAAAATGGCCGAATCGCAATCGCAATATAACGACACGCTGCCTTTTACTTTTATGAGCCTGCATGTTTTAGAAGCTAAATACCATAAAGAATATAATAACGTGTATGCAAAAGGCGCATTGATAAATATGTGCCTTGATATTATGTTGCGCTATTACAGCAAAGGAAAATACGGTACTCAAACCCTGATGGCGGATTTATCGAAAAAATACGGAAAGGATAAATCGTTTAAAGATGAAGAATTGTTTGATGAGATAGAAAAACTTACTTACCCTCAAATCCGCGAATTTTTAAATACGTATGTTGCCGGAAATAAAAAATTGCCTTTCGAAACTATTTTTGAAATGGTCGGACTGACTTATAATGCAGTTCTTGAAAAACAGGAAATAAGCCTCGGTGGTTTTGGCCTTGGATTTAATCCGTCAACCAATCGCGCCATCATATACGAAACAGAAAAACTGGATGATTTCGGAAAGAAAATGGGCTATAAAGAAGGAGATGAAATAATGCTTTTTAACAACCAGAAAGTTACTATGGATAATTACAAAGAAGTTCTTTTCGGGTTTTTACAGAAGGCAGAACCCGGCGATAAATTAGAAGTTCAGGTGGCCCGCAAAAACAAAAAAGGAAAAGAAAAAATAAAAGTACTAAAAGCAAAAGTGCAATTGGTAAAAATTACCATTCGTAACTATATTACAGTAAACAAAAATGCTTCCGAGCGCCAGGTTTTGGCGCGCAATGCCTGGTTGGGTTTAAAACAGTAGCACATGCAAAAGAGCCGTTTCTATTGGATTGCACAAATTGTTGGGTGGTCGGCCTTTTTTACGGTTAATTTTTTCTACGCACTGAAAAACACCTATACAAAGTTGGATGTTATTTATTACATCTTGCTTGTTCCTTCTGCAATTCTTTTAACCCATTTGTATCGTTGGCTTGTAATCCGGAATGACTGGCTGAGAAAAACAGTACTTAACCAATTAATGATCGCAATTATTTCCGGGTATGCGCTTTCTATACTTTTTCTTACTATTCAATACTTTTTAAATCTTGCCATTTTTGGTACGGCATCCGAACTTTCTTTACTCGATTCTGCCATACAGGTTATCAGTTTTTGGTTCGTATTTTTTTTATGGAACGTTTTTTATTACTTCTATCAGTACACGCGCAATTTACGTAAGGTAGAAATCCAACAGTTAAAAATGAAGGCCACATTAAAAGAGGCCGAGCTTAATAAATTAAAATCGCAGTTAAACCCGCACTTCATGTTTAATGCCATGAACAGTATCCGTGCGCTTATTGACGAAGATCCTAAAAAAGCAAAAGAGGCTGTAACAAAACTTTCATCTATTTTGCGGCAAACCTTAACGCTTGAAAAAAATAAATTAATTCCCTTCGACCGTGAGATGCAATTGGTAAAAGATTATCTCGATCTGGAAAAAATTCGTTTTGAGGAACGCCTGCACTGTACTTATGATATACATGCCGGTTCACATCAGTATAACCTGCCGCCGATGATTCTTCAAACTCTGGTTGAAAACGCTATTAAGCACGGTATCTCTAACCTTACCCAGGGCGGAATGATCACCATTAAAACGGAAATGCTTAAAGGCAAAAAGATGCAAATAGAAATCAGCAACTCAGGCACATATAACCCGGAAATAACACCTCAGTCGGGTTATGGCATTAAAAACACCCGCGACCGCCTGGCACACGTTTTTGCCGATGACGCAAGCTTTTCAATCTTTAATGAAAAATTCTTTGTAAAAACCCAAATAGTCATACCTTTATATAAAACTAATAATTAGTAAAATGAGAGCCATTATTGTAGATGATGAACGATTGGCAAGACAGGAACTGAAAAGTTTGCTGGCCGAGCATAAAGAGATAGAAGTAATTGCAGAATGTGCCAATGCCGCGGAAGCAAAGGAAAAAATAGCCTTACTGAAACCCGATGTGGTTTTTTTAGATATACAAATGCCGGGTAAAAACGGGTTGGAACTGGCTCAGGAATTATCGCCTGTGCCCGAATTGGTTTTCATTACGGCGCACGATGAATTCGCCCTGCGCGCATTTGAAGTAAACGCCCTGGATTATTTACTAAAACCCGTTCAATCCGACCGTCTGGCGGAAACATTAAAAAAACTTTTTGAAAAAGAAGAAGATGAAGCGCCTCAGGATTTTCGTACGGTACTTACGGATGAAGACCAGGTTTTTCTTAAAGACGGAGAACGTTGCTGGTTTGTTAAACTTGCCAATGTACGTTTGTTTGAAAGCGAAGGAAATTATGTGCGTGTGTTTTTCGAAGGGAGTAAGCCGCTTATATTACGCAGTTTAAATAACCTTGAGCAACGTTTAAGCCCCAATAGTTTTTTCAGGGCAAGCCGCAAACATATTGTGAATTTACGTTGGATTGAAAATATTGAACCCTGGTTTAATGGCGGACTGATGGTAAAACTGAAAGGTGGAGAACAAATAGAAATTTCGCGCCGGCAATCAGTTAAGCTGAAAGATATGATGAGTCTTTAGAAAATGATTTGTATTTTGAATCAACCACAACCATCTGACAATTCAGTCATCCAATTCAACTATATTAAAATGAAAAGCCCCATTCTATCGAACAGGGCTTTTTTATTGAGTAGAACAAAATTATTTCTTTTTAGCGTAACGGGTACGGAATTTATCCACACGCCCTGCAGTATCTACCAGCATATGTTTACCTGTATAGAAAGGGTGCGAGGTGTTAGAAATCTCCAGTTTAATCAAAGGGTATTCGTTACCGTCTTCCCATTTAATAGTATCTTTTGTCTCTGCACAAGAACGGGTTAAAAAAGCGTACTCGTTAGAGATATCTTTAAATACACACATTCTATAACTTTCCGGGTGAATGTCTTTCTTCATTTTCGTAATTTTTAGGAAGGCAAAGATAGTATTTTTTTGCTAAATCCCAATAGCTATTCTTTAATCACTTTTTTTACCACACTACCTGTCTGGCTGCTCAATTTAATCCAGTAACAACCCTTGCTTAAATCGTTGAAATCCAGTGTATAAAAATCTTCTTTTTTAAGAAGCTCAACCTGTTTTACAACCCTTCCGAGCCCGTCAAGAATCTGTAATTGGGGCTTGTCGCCACAACTATATTCAACGGTAGTTTTATCTGAAACCGGGTTCGGAAACACATCCATAAGCGTTGTGCTTTGGATTTTAACTTCTTTAATTGCCGAGAAGGTATTCGGCACAGCAAAAAAGTTCCACTTAATAAAATTCCCGAAATCCAAACCGAATGTTTTAAGGTAAATAGAGTTTGGTGTGTAAAGCCTTTTTAAACGATAAAGCCCGCTACCCTGGGCGGTGTTGGCCCAGAAAGAAAGCCCGTCGCCACCTGTATCATAAATGGAAATATCATAACAACCCGGAGTTAAATGAAGCGTGTCATAATACGTTGTATTGGGTTGTAAGTTATTTGCCACTTTGCTGAACACTACATTTCCGCTTGCATTTGTAACGTAATAACTATCCTCTAAATAATTATTAGTTCTGAAAACAACAAGGAATGTCGTATCATAAGTAGGCGGAATTGAAGTGAGCTTTATCGAAGCACTGTCGTCATAATTATACTGATCGACCTGGTTATTTACTTTATCAATGTAAACTTTAAAAATACTGTTCACGCTCGAGATGGAAGTAGTTACAAAATTCGGCAACATTACACTTGAAGTATCTCCGAAATTTAAATTCCCGTTCCATATGTACGATTGAAATGCGGAACCTTGTATTCCGTACTTAAAGGAAACAGAACTTACCGGGGTGCTTCCGTTATTTCTTACTACAAGTAAGGGATTCATGCAAATCGGGTTAAGGCGATTATTTTCTTTTGTGGTTGAAGGTTGATAAACTTCTTCTATGGAAGCATCAATACTTTTGTTGGGAGCGGCGAATTGAAAAAGTTGCCCGTTGACGACTTCATTGGCACTTTGGCTTGTAACAGTATACGTTTGCATATCCATATCAAAAATATGATTGATGCCCGGAGTTAAAGAAGTACTGCTTGTAAAATCGGGTTGAACAATATTACCCGGACACCAATTTCCCCTGTCGTAAACCCAAGTTCCCCCCTGAGGGAAGAGGGCGTTATTGCCACAGGTTCTCCAACGCGCGCGCGTGTTCATTACATTACCGTCGAATTTTATGGTACGGTATTTATTACAAAATTCTGAACATCCGTTCGAATCAGAACCATGGCCGGTATGAAGAAGGCGGAGTTTTGTGTATGCGCAAAGCGGATTAATTGCAATAGTGTCGGGGGTAAGATAATTTTCAATGGAGTTGCTTGCATTTCCGTAAGGAAAGCTACCATTCCACAATTGTGTAAAGTTAATCGGGTTTGCAACTGGCGTACCTTCTATAAAAGCAAAATCAACAGTAACCTGCCAGCCCACCGTGGTAGCTTCGTAACCGCCGTGTATATATTCAATTTCTACGGAGTCGCGGAGGAACAAAGAATAATCTGTTACATCCATGTGCCAGTTGAAATTCCATGAACTGTTAAAAGTGTTGCCGTAAGGAGTTATAAAACGTACCGCTTCAATATTTTTTGAGGGTTGGGCTTGCCCGCCGACTCTTCGGATATAAACATAGTCGAGATAATCCCAGGCACCGCACTGCATGCCGGGGGCGCATTTATAACTTAGTTTTGCAATAATTTTACGAACCGGCAAACTTGAGGAAGGAAAAGTAGCCCACATTTTATATCCGTGTGCACCGGTGTTCGGATCGGTAACAACCGTAATCGCGTTATGCGATATTACGTGTGTGGTATCTCCGGGATTAGAAAATCCGGCAAACGCAAAAGCTACCAGGAGAACTGAAAATATTTTTTTCATGACAGAAGGTTTTTACAAATATACAAAAATAGGTTAAAACGGTTTAGTTAAAATATTTTTATTCTTAGGTTTAAGAGTGGCAGAAGAGGGGTAAACGTCCGGAAAAAATCATTTACTTTGTGGTATGCTTAAAAAATCAATTTTAACAATAATATCCGGGCTTATACTGGCTACCTGTAATAACGGTACCGAAAAAAAGGAAACTGATCAACCGCAGGATACTCTTCTTACCAAAGTAAACGCGCCCGAACTTAAGCGAATTAACGACTTATTAAAGACCAGTCCCAATAATCCCGATTTGTACCTGCAGAGAGGCAGGGTCTATTTACAACAGAAAGATTTTGAAGCTGCAATTGCGGATGGAGAGCGTTCCATGAAACTGGATAGCAGCAAAGACGCTTGCTATTTACTTTTAACCGATGCCTATTTTTACGGTAATCATACCCGGCAGGCCAAAGAAATTCTGGAACGCTGTGTGAAAAATATTCCTTCTTCCACCGAAGGTTATTTAAAACTTGCGGAGCTTTTTTTCTATGTTAAAAAATATCAGGAAAGTATAGCCAATATCAATAACGCACTTAAAATTGACGAAACAATTTCTAAAGGATATTTTTTAAAAGGAATGTGCTATAAGGAAAGCGGAGACACTTCACTTGCAATAAGCAGTTTTCAAACCGCGTGCGAGCAGGACAATGAATATTACGATGCTTATGTGGAAGTAGGCAGGCTTCTTTCCATAAAAAGAAACCCTTTATGTGTTCAGTATTTTAACAACGCACTAAAAATAAATCCGAAAAGCACCGAAGTGGTTTATATGATTGGTAAATTTTATCAGGACGCAAAAAAATATCCATTGGCAATTGACGCGTACAATAAATTGCTGCAAATAGACAGCAAGTATAAAAATGCTTTGTATAATTTAGGTGCTATCGAATTTGTTTTTGGTAAAGACAAAGAAAAAGCCAAAAAATATTTTACGGAAGCCATCAATGCCGACCCGCAGTATGCCGAAGCTTATCTTGCCCGCGGTATTTGTTTTGAAGATTTAAAGGATTACGACAACGCTATTGCTGATTATAAAATGGCCGTGCAATACAAACCTAACTTTGAACCGGCTATTCAAAACCTTAACAGGTTGTTGGATAAGAAAAAGTAATTACAAAATAAAAATGGCTGCCACGGCAATAATGACAATAATAACCAGGTATTGCCAGATATCAACAAAATAGGGCGAATATTTTTTCCAGTTTTCTTTAATTCCCATATACAAAAATAGCAATAAAATTTTGTAAGGTTTTGATACCCTTTTCGTCTGTTATTAAAAGAGCTTATGAAAAACTTACTTTTTATACTATTTACCAGTTGGATATTAGCTGTTTACCCGCAGGCAAAAATTAACTGGCAGGCATGGGGCAATAAACCTTTTACTGCGGCAAAAAAACAACATAAACCCGTTTTTTTGGATGTAGGTACCGAATGGTGTACCGCTTGTAATTTTATGGAAGATGAAACTTATTCGGATACCGCTGTTATTCGCATACTTAATCAAAACTTTGTTTGTATTAAAGCGGATGCCGAAGCTCAACCCGATGTGGGAGCAAGGTATTTACAATGGGGCTGGCCTGCTTTGATTTTTTTCGATGCGGAGGGAAATCAAATGAACGCCTTACAGGGAAACCGAAGGCCTGCTTTGTTTATTCCCATATTAAAAAATTATTTGGAAAAATTTTATAAGGGAGAGCTGAAACCGGATAATGAAGATTTCTATTCGCCTGAACCCCCCGACAATTCTGCAGTAGGGCAATTATATGCCAAGGCAGATAAACAATTAAATTCCTATTACGATTCCTTGTATGGGGGATGGGGATTTGATTTAAAAATTCCGTTGTACCAACCTGTTGAATATTGTTTTTGGTTGAATAAAACTTCCGGAAAAAAGGGTGAATTAAAAAAAGCCACAAAATCTTTAACTCAATACGCAAAAATAAGCGACCGGATTTGGGGCGGGGTTTATTTCGGTTGTTCTTCAACAAGAGATTGGTCAAATGCGCAACCTGAGAAGCGTGCAGAGTACCAGGCGGGAGTATTACATAATTATGCGGAGGCATATATGGCAACAGGCGATAACAAATGGTTAGCCGAGGCACAACTTTTGAAAAGTTACATGCTGAACATGCTTTTATCTGAAGACGATAGTTTGTTTTGCAACAGTCAGGAGGAATATTT
>DATMMV010000087.1:0-12825 GCA_035569635.1 Bacteroidia bacterium
CCTACACATATTTATTCCGATGCGAATTCATTTAATGTAATACTTACAGTTACTAATCAGTACGGTTGTAAGGACAGTGTAATGAAAACGATTGTTGTTAAAGATGAATTCGCGTTTTATGTACCGAATGCATTTACTCCTAACGGAGACGGCGATAATGAAACATTTACCGGCAAGGGAACCGGCATAGGGGATTTTGAGATGTATATTTTTGACCGTTGGGGAAATCTTATTTTTACGAGTAACGATTACAAACAAGCCTGGGATGGAAAAGTAAAAGACCGGGGCGATGTGGTGCAGGAAGATGTATATGTTTACAAAATCCGCGTTACCGAAGAGCTTAACAGGAAAGAACACTTTTTTGAGGGAAAAATTTCTTTGATTAAGTAAACCAAAATACCCCCTTTGTAAGTGTCAAATCCCCCTTTTTGAGGGACATAATTCCTTTTTATAGCTGTAAATTTGTAAGAAGGGCATAACCCGCCTTTGTATTATCTTTAGTCAAATTTATGCGCAGGCTGTTTTTATATTTTTTTCTTTTTTCTTTTGTATTAAGCTTTTCGCAGAAATATAATTTTGTGAATTATTCCGTAGAAGACGGGCTTATTCAATCGCAGGCGTTGCATATTTGCCAGGATAAATACCGCCAATTATGGATTTCTACCGAGGGTGGGCTCAGTAAATTTGACGGAAAAAAATTTACCGGTTACTCGGTGCAGGACGGGTTAAGCTCTAATCGTATAGGAGATGTATTTTGTGACGCGGACGGAAACATTTGGGCAGGTACCGAATTCGGGCTTTCTGTTTTTAACGGAAATAAATTCAAACATATCCGCCTCGGAAAAAGTGATGTTAATAATGTGGGTGCAATTGTACAGGCCGCCGATAAAAAAATTTATGCTATTAATAATTACAAACTTTATTGCGTTGACGGAGATAAAGCAGTAAGAATAAAAGTCAGCCCCGACTCAATTGAAGATATTACCATAATTTTTAAAACCAATACAAATGATTTGCTGGTGTTTATTTATGGCAAAGGATTGTTTGCACAAAAAGGAGAAACATGGAATAAAGTAGCCGGATTAGGCGATGAAAGTAATCCGAAATATTTCCGTACAATTTATATCACCCACTATGACGATACTTTATTTACATCTTCCATCGGACTTTTTTCGGTAAAAAATAAAAAAATAGTTCCGCAGTATAATGTTGAGATACCTCCCGGTTTAAATGTGTATTCGGTTACCGAAGATTCGCGTAAAAATCTTTGGTTGGGTACAGATAATGGTGCCTACAAAATAAGCAGAGAGGGTTTTTTACATTTTGATAGTAAGAATGGTTTTACCGATAATACGGTTTTTAATATTTATAAAGATGTAGAAAACAATTTGTGGTTTGCTACCGATGCCGACGGAATTTTTAATTTCCGGGAAAATACTTTTACCTATTATGATAAATCAAGCGGCATGAGCAACCCCATCATAATGGGGATCGTGGAAACGAAAAGTAAAAATATTTTTCTTGCGGGATACGGTGGTGGTTTGTTCAGGATTAATTCTAAAGGTGAAATTGAATCGGTTAAATTAGATAATCCTCAATTAAGGGATAGCAAAATAAATTCTTTGTACGCGGATGATAAAGAAAATATCTGGATCGGTACGCTGGGAAAAGGTGCATGGAAATACAATGAAAAGGAGGGTTTGAAAAAGATTGAGGGTAATTCAAACGGGGTAGTTTTAAGAGGAGGAACCTGTTTTTTAAAAGATAAACGGGGAAATCTTTTAATCGGTAATGCGCAGGGTTTATTTTTGTATGACGCGGGCCAGCAAATCAGCAGAATAAAAATTCCTGCGGCTCTTGTAAGTTCTTTAAAGCAATTGGATGATAATACAATTGTGATAGGGACTTCAAACGGATTGTATTTTCTGGATAAAAATTATACGGCCACTCCGGTGAATAAAAAGGGAATCATCGGTTCTTCCATTCTGTGCCTGGATGTAAAAAATAATCATGTCTGGATGGGTACAACAGACAGAGGTTTGTTAAGCTGGGATTTAAAATCAGGAAAGATTACAAATTATAATACTGCTTCCGGATTGCCCAGTAACTTTATTTACAGTTTGTATGTTTCGGATAAACAAGCCGTATGGGCGGGAACCGGTTTTGGCATAAGCAATATTTATTTAAGTGACAGCGGCACGGTGCGTGCAGTAAAAAATTACGGTAGGGCAGAAGGCCTTTTAGGAATGGAATGTAATCATAACTCTGTGCTTTGTGCTTCTGATTCAGGTTTATGGTTCGGCACTACAAAAGGTTTGTTTCATTTTAACCCTTATTCTAACCCCGATGAAAATATTAAACCTTTTGTATTACTTAAATCTGTAAAACTCTTTTCTTCACTGATAACCGATAGTACTTTATGCAATGGTTTTGATAATTGGTTCGGAACGCCCCGGCAATTAAAATTAAAGGCAGGCCAGAATCACCTTACGTTTGAATTGGGAGGAGTTTATTTTACAAACCCCGACGCGATGATTTATAAATATAAATTAGAGGGCATTGATGCGGATTATGTTACCAGCGTAAACCCAGTAATTATTTACGCTTCACTTCCTCCGGGTAAATATGCGCTTAAAGTAACCGCCATTACACAGAGCGGAATTCAATCGGTAAACACGATTGAGTATCCTTTTGAAATTGAAAAGGCATTTTACCAAACAGGTTTTTTTCAATTATTTATCGTACTTCTTCTTATCTCTTCGGGCGCATTGGTGGTATTTGTTACATCACGCAGAAAGCAGAAGAGAAAAGAAGTGCTGGAAAAAATACGCGAAGAGGAATTTATGAAGCTAAGGCACCGTACCGCTGAGGATTTTCATGATGAAGTGGGAAATAAATTAACGAGGATTTCTGTTTTAGCTGATATTCTGAAATCAAAAATCGGTGGTACGGAAGCGGAGACAGTTAAAATTGTAAGCCAGATTAAAGAAAATACGAATGCATTATATTCCGGTTCGCGGGATATTATCTGGTCGCTTAACCCACAAAACGACGGCATTTTTGAAATAACCGAGCATATTAAAGAAATAGGAGCGGCTTTATTTGATGATACAAAAGTTGAATTTAATTTTTCGCATAACCTTACAGAGCAAAGAAATGAAAAACTTAAATTAGATTACAGCCGTAACCTTATAATGACATTTAAGGAGATATACAATAATATTTTAAAGCATTCCGGCGCGCAAAAAGTAAGTGTTGATTTTGTTTTTGAAGAAACAAACGGATTACATATAAAAGTAATCGATAACGGTAGGGGTTTTAACTCAGGGACAGAAATGAAAGGAAACGGATTGAAAAATATAAGTAATCGCGTTAAACGTATGAACGGGGAATGTGAAATTAAACCGGAACCAGGAAAGGGAGCAGAAATAACAATTATTCTTAAAAATGTATTTGCATGACAGAAGCTAAAAAACAAATCCGGGTAGTGCTTATCGAAGACGATGAAACAATCCGGGAAGGGTTTACTTACCTTATTAACTCGGCACCTGATTACTCAGTGGTAAATGCGTATTCAAGTGTAGAGGATGCTTTGCCCGGTTTGCAGGAAGATAAACCCGATGTGATATTACTTGATATTGAACTGCCGGGCATGAAAGGAACGGATGCTATTCCAAAAATAAAAACTTTGGTGCCTAAAACCTTTATACTGATGCTTACCGTTTACGAAAATGAAGAAGCGGTCTTTGTGGCTTTAACCAAAGGCGCTTCGGGTTATCTCACGAAAAACAGCAGTACCGAAAAAATTATTGATGCGATACAGGAAGTTGTGGATGGAGGAGCGCCAATGAGTACCAATGTTGCAAAAATTGTAATCAAATCGTTTCATAAAAATCAAAACTCACCGCTCACCAAAAGAGAAACAGAAATTTTGGAGCAGGTTGCTAATGGTAAAAGCCGGAGTAAAATTGCCAAAGAAATGTTTATTGATCTGGAAACTGTTAAATCGCACATAAAAAATATTTATGTAAAACTGAATGTACATTCGCGGGAGGACGCTATTAAAGAGGCGAAGAATAATAAATATATTTAAAATCCCCCTTTAAGCGGTAAACAAATCCCTTTTTCTTGTTGTTACTTTGTATTGCAGCGAGGGAAAAACGGGACCTGAGAGTGAAAAGAAGAGTAAGGTTTTTTTGAAATATTTCGGGTTCCGTTTTTTATAAAATAAACAGCTATGATACAAATCTTAGTTACGGAAGAAATGCTTAATCCTGCACCGGGGAACGGGCAAAAAATGTGATCAGGCTGATTTGTTTTTAATTATAGTTTCTATCGCTTCTATTTCTTTTTTGATAACTGATTCCCATAAAAAATTTTCTTTTACTTTTTTTACCGAGTTTATTTTCTTCTTCTCAATTTCTGAAACATCGGTTTGAAGTATTTGCAGCATTTTTTCCTCAATGCTTTTAGCACTTCGCGGCTCAATCAACCATCCGTTGTCGTTACTCACCATTAAATTTACGGCGCCTACGTTAGTTGCTAAAACGGCGCAGCCGCTGGCCATGGCTTCCATCACTACGTTGGGCATTCCCTCTGAATGGCTGGACAAAATAAGAACATCCGTATTTCGTAAAATTTCTTTTATTTTCTCCGCGTCACCAATTGAGCCGTGATATTTTATTTGCGGGGAATTTATTTTGTGTTTATCAGGTATCGGGCCAATAAAATTAAACTCAAAATTTTGTTTACCGGTAAGATTTTTCAATGCGCCGGTAAGTTCAGTAATACCTTTTCTTTTTTCATAACGGCCTAAAAGGGCAAAACGTAGAGGTTTGCCGCAAGTAATATTTTTCTCGTAAACCCATTCGGGCTCTATTCCTGTTGGAATTTCTATAATTCTGTTTTCTGCGTGCGGAAAATTATTTTTTATAATGGTCGTAATTCCTCCTCCGTACGAATAAATAAAATCACAGCAATTATTTAAATAACGAACAAGAGGTAAATAAATCAAACGCCTGTACCAATCGGTAAAACCACCACCGGTTTGAAAAATTTCATAACCGTGTAAACGCAAGCCTATTGGAGGGATTTTGCTTCCGCCTTTTACATCCAACTCAATTTGTTTTTGTTTTATAAAGTAAAGCCCGCAATAGCCCTTGCTGTAAATAAAATCAACGGGCTCTTGTTTTAAAAAATGCTCATACATCATTTGTGAATGGTCTTCCGACTCGCTGATGTAATGTGTGGGTAAACGTAAATAATTCGGAAAAGGAAAAATAAAAGAGTGTATATGTTTTTTTTCTTCTTCGGTAAAAAACTCCAGTTTATTTATGTCATAGGCACTTTGGTTAAGGTGGTATAAATCCACATCCACCCCGTTGCGTACAAAATACTTTACCAGGTAATACGAATGTTTTTGCATACCGCCGATGCGGTAAGGCCAAATTCCGTCTGTAAGTAAAGCGATGCGCACAATAAGGTTGCTAAGATACTTATTGTTGTTTAACCATTTTCTTGGTATCAATTATTTTTCCGTCTACTATTAAAGTGTAGGAGTAAATACCGTTAGTAAGGTCGTTGGCATAAACATTTAACAGGCCTTTACCTTTTTTAGTTATATCAACTGCTTTTATTTGTCTGCCATTGATATCGTAAAACAAAATTTGTGCAAAACTTATGTTTTGAGGAATACTGTAAGTAATTGTTGTTTGCTCAGCAAATGGGTTTGGAGAGTTTTGATTTAATACTACCACATCCGCATCACTCAATTCAACATCAACGCCACTTGTGTTTTTAATATCTCCGTTATTCGTTGTTCGGGCAACCACATTGGTTGAACAACATGAATTTACTACCGTTACCAACCGATGGATAACGGAATCCTGATGTTCAATTTGAGCTTGTTGTTTTTGAACAGCTGAAGTTAAAAGGGCAATGAAGGCATTGTAATTTAAATTTTTGTAGGTAACTGCCGGAGCAATCATTCGATTTGCTGTATCAAATACCGGAGGCTTATTAAAATTGTTTACTAATTCCGGAAGAATCGTTAGAACATCTTGTGCGATGAAACCATACTGTCGTTTGGAATTAAAGGGAATATAATAAACATTGTTAGTGTCGAAGAAAAACGTTTTTGGCTTTAATTGTTTTAATATGGCTAATGGATTATTTATTGTATCAATGTTAGATTTAAACATTTGGTCTGACGTCAACATTACATTATTAATTCCTGTAACATTGCCATTAATATTAACATTACCATCAAACCATCCGGCCCAATTATTGGCTCCACCACTTGTGTATATACCTGCGCCCGTAAAACCCCCATATACAGAAATATTATTTGTGTTATTGGTAATATTTGCATTATGAATACCATTAGAACCGCAAATTCCCGCAACTGCAATATTTCCGGTTTTACAAGAAAAATCTATCAACCCTTGAACACCATATTTCGTAATTGATGTACTTGTTTGATCTCTCATGTCGCCACACATAGAAACAGCTGTATTTAAACTTGAAGGGCCAAGCTGTTCCATCTTACTGTACAATGCTGTCCCTAAAGTTGTTGTAGGATCACATACACCATAGATAGCGCCTCCGTAAACATTTAAACCATTTGTTGCAACAGTTTTAATTCCAAAATTTTGCATGGTGCTATTAGCTCCCTGCAAAAGACCTGCAAAAGCAAAAGCGTTAACACCATTAAACACAGTTGAATTGACCCCGACATTTGTATTGGCAAAGTTAATGTTACCTGCATTTGCTGATAAGCCCACATTAGTGCCACTATTGTTATAAGCAATACCGCTTAAACCAATATTTCCTGTGCCTGCGGCACCACCGCTACCATAACATGTATAATTACCCGCATAAACATTTTGGCCTGTGGGAGCTGGCATTGAGTTATTAGAGGCAAGAGTAACAATGTAATTACTTGTGTTAAAAAGTGCTCTATTGGTATTGCCTAAAGCACCCGCAGTTAAACCATCGCCAACACCAAAAACACCGAGATTGTTCCAGGCTAAATCAAAATTACTTTGATCAACATTAGTATGACGTATCAAAATCCCGCCTAATTCATCTTTTCCTGTAGGATTTAAAACTTGAACCGTATTATTTAATCCATTTTGAGCGCCGGGAACGGCACCTACACCGCCGGGAGGTGCATCAGTAAGCACAACATCACCATTATTATCTACAGTTAAAAGTTTTAAATTGTTGATAGTAATATTATTTCCGCCAATAACACTTGTACCATTGGGTACTGTTGTTGAAGCGGAAGTTAAATTTCTAAAACGCAGACCACTGACGGAAGTACCAACTAAACTGCCATAATTCCAATACGGTGATGTTGGTGAGGAAAGAATTTCAAGTGTATTTTGAGGATCTGTATTTAAGCCCTGAGTTTGAAAATCACCAACACCCATACGAGGATTAGTACCATCAAGTGTTACAAAATGAGCTGCTTCTAAACCATTATTTGTTGTTGCAGTGCCTAATGTACCAGTAGGGTTTGCCGTAAATAAAAACCTCATTCGGGGTAATGGGGGAAAACCTGTTGGAACAGGCCCGGTTCCAATATCCATTACAATTTCATTGTTGGTTGGTGAAACTGTTTTTAAACCAAAATACATGTTATCATTATTATACTGGCCAAAAGTTCCTATGTCCATCCAAGTCCGATAACCACTATTTCCTACACTTCCGTTATCACCAATATGTATCATAGACAATGGATTTACTATTGGAGAAAGTCGTTCAACACTAAAACGCCCCTCGTTATTATTATATATGGCACTGTAAAATTTAGTTAATCTTGCAACTTCGCTTGTTGCTGAATTAGTACCGCCGACGTTTGTAATTCCGTGTACACGAAAAGCAATATCTCCAAGTGTAGATTGTATTTGAAAATGATTAACGGAAGCTTGTCCTGTTTGAGAAGCCGTATTGGGGCTTGTAAAAATTACACCTTTTTCAGTTACGTTAGATGGGCTAGTTCCTGAAAACATTTGCCATTGATTTCGCAAAAACGGGTTTTGATTGGAAATATTGTTTGGCGCATCGCTGCCATCTGTTCTAAAAACGTTACCATTTGCGCTTGTAGTTGTATTAAAAGGTGCTACAACATTACCAAAAGCATTTAAGTGCATAAAACTTTGGGGCGTTTCTGTGCCGTAACCATTTGCCCTTAATTCTTGACGGAGAATCGAACCACCGAAAGGGTGTGTGCCCCCCATAACTGTAAAGTAATGTGTACTTACCTGTGTTAAGTCATGTTGAGGACTTGGGGAATTTACATTACCAGTAAAAGTCCAATTATCTCCGTTTGGACCGGCAACTATTAAGGGGCCATTAACAATGGCGCCGCTGTCTACAATTAATTGACCAAACGCATGAAGTGTGCCTTCTTTTTTAATGCGTAACCACTCTTGTCCATTAGTTTTAAAGATTAATGGTTGGCTATTGTTTGTACCAATAAAATCTCCGCTTGAAGTGGAATTGCCATTTGTTTTCCATGGATTTTGTGCAAATAAATTATTGGTGAAAATTAGTAGTGCTGTTAAAATAAAAAAGTGTAGATGTTTTTTCATAGCGATTGGTTTTAGAGATTTAATTCTTAATTAACTTTTTCATAATTGTTTCTGTATCTGTTATTATATTTACAGTGTAAACTCCTTTGAGTAAAAGCTGCACGTTAGTTTCGTAAGTATTTAAATTCTTTTTTTCGAAAACTATTTTTATTTCTTCGCCCATAATATTGTAAAGAGAAATACCAACTATATGTTTTTGATTGCTTAATTTAATAGTCAGTTTATCAGAAACCGGATTAGGATATAACTGAACAAGGTCAAAATTATTTATTTCCTCTACACTAAGCCCATTAGGATCAAACATCCACATATTATTAAGAAAGGCACCCGTATTATCAAAACCACCACTTACATAACCTTTTCCGTTTATTTGAAATGAAATCGCAACATTAGTATTTCCGCCAGGATATGAAGCTACCTGCTGCCAGCTATTAGTTAAAGTATCAAAACCCCAAAAATCATTATGATTAATTGCTCCAGCATCTTGTCCAAGCCCTGCGTACAGTTTTCCATTAATAAAAAACCCACTCGGTGCATTTCTTCCTACAGCCGGTAGATTATTTTTTTGAACCCAAGTATTTGTTTGAGGAAAATACTGCCACAATTCTGTATCATGACCATTTAAAGAGTCTTGTCCAAAAGCTAGATAACCAGAGTTGCCTGAAGAAATTCCATAAGGTAAATTTCTTGCAGATCCGGAAAGTTTAATTTTCTGAGTCCAACTATTATTCAATGTATCGTATTCCCACAAGTCTTTTCTCCACGCATTATTTTTATCCCAACCACAAGTAATGTAACCTTTACCGTTAGTACTAAATCCACTTGCACCATAACGGGCCGTGTCAGGGAAATCAGTTTTTCTTATCCATGTATCATTAGCGGGGTTGTATTGCCAGAATTCCTTTTGCGATACAAACCCGGAATTGTCTCCGGTGCCCACGTATATTTTATTACCAATAGTAAAAGCCGTTGCGCTATACAGGCAATTACCCGGACAAGACGTTTTTTGTGTCCAATTATCTCCAATAGGATCATATTCCCACCAGTCATTTTTTACATTAGTGCCATCATAACCCAAACCGCAATAAGCTTTACCGTTTACAACAGCGGCAACACCATAACCCCTTGGCCCACCTGCAAAATTTGCTTTTTGAATCCATGCACCGGTTTGTGCTGTTGTAATTAAGAATGCAAAATTAAGTGCACAAAAAGACGTAAATATTTTATAAAAGCGCTTTCTCATAAATTTGTTCAGCTAATATGCCAATAGATATAGCCATACGTTTTTCATATAGCTAAGTTAAAATAAAAAAGCAGTCCACAAAGCTTTACACGGTAAATAATAAAGTCTTTTTAGTAAGTGGTCGGTATTTTAAGATAAGTGGTACTAAAAAGTAAAGCTCATATTTACGTTAGGCAAAACAGGCAATTGGTTTTTTTGCTTAAACGTAACCCTGTCAAAATAAAAGATGTTGGCACGGTTGTAAACGTTGGTAGCACCGGCGGTAATTTCTAAGATAGCGTGCTGTGCCCAATTGTATTTGTATTTAACTGATAAATCCAAACGATGGTAATCAGGCAATCGCTGAGAGAACAAAGCACCCGAAACATAACCCAGCTGGCCGTTTTGTGTAGTGTAATTGCCCATGTAATTTCCTAAATTAAGTTGCTGGTAATAACCTTGGGTAGGTGTAACCGGAAAACCTGTACCCATGTTCCAGCGCGCGTTAATTTCCCAATGTTTTTTTCTGTCAAGCGAGTAGGAGCTGACTAAATTTATGTTGTGTCTGCGGTCAAACACCGGGAAGTATTCACGAACACCGTCCCACCTACGGTTGTATGCAAGAGAGTAAGTTGCCCAAAAATAAAAACGTTTTACGTCGTACTTAATTACACAGTCAATGCCTCGCGCGTAACCGGTTTCAACAATCACATCTTTTTTCTGGTAATCAGGAAAATCGGGGTGCGTAGTTTCGTCTACAATTTTATCGCGGTTAATGCTGGTTAACATGGTAAATTGTTTTTGATAAGCCTCGATATTTACATCAATGTGTTTAAACAGGTCAAATTCAAAACCTGCAATTAAGTGATTGGCTTTTTGTAAGCGACTGTTTACAGATTTGGTATAAGGTTGTCCGGGTTTGGGCGAGTAATAATCCTGCAAATCATCCGGAGTAAATAAAAATCCGTAAAAAAGATTTACTACGTCGCGGTCGGAATTTGCGGCCAATAAATTTTGCGCATAAAGCCCGCTGGCAAATTTAAAACGTATCCGGTTGTTGATATTGTATTTACCGGAAAAGCGGGGCTCAGGTGAAATTTGCCCTAAAGAAGCGTATTCATGTAAACGGAAACTGGGTTCAAGAATTAATTTCCGGCCAAAGAAAACCAATTTGGTTTTTACATAGCCGGCAATTTCAGTTGAGGTGGCCTCCTGTTTAATTTCTCTTCCGAAATCATTATGAAAATTAAAATTTGTACCAAAACCGATTAACTCAAAGCCATAACGAATTTCATTTCTGCCTATAAAATTGGAAAACTTAAAACCTCCGTTAAAACCATTAATGGAGCTTGAACGCGGTAATTGCGTAGGAGAGGTTTGTGTTATTTGATATTGCGAGTAAGAAAAATTTCCTTCAATCAGAGTACTTGAGTTTCCGGGAACAAGTACAAAGTTAGTTCCTCCCCCGATGGATTTCCATTTAAAAGTTGCAATGCCTGTGTAATCTACTTTATCGTTAAAATTAAAACCGAACAGACTCAACTTAGAGCCGTTATTGGTATTCAAAGAAATTTTTCCGTATAAATCGGCAAAGCCAAAAGGAAGCCCTGCTGTATCAGCATAACGATAAAGGTATTTTGAAGTATAAGGTAAATAAGATGTTTTTCCGGTTACTAAAAACGACATGCTTGTGTTTCCGTTTTCTTTTAATTTCATCATAGGACCTTCTAACATCGCTTTTGCACCGAAAGTGGATGCGGATACTTTTCCGCTCATGCGCGTTTTGTTTCCGTCACGGGTGGTAATATCCATGATGGAAGATGTACGCCCGCCGTATTCCGCTCCGAAACCACCGGTATACACATCGGCATTTTTAATTATGTCGTTATCAAAAACAGAAAATAAACCAATGGAGTGGAACGGATTGTAAATAATCATTCCGTCCAACAAAACTTTATTCTGTACCGGTGAGCCTCCGCGAATATAAAGTTGTCCGCCCTGATCACCCGTAAAAACCACGCCGGGTAATACCTGTAAGTATTGCGCGATATCCGGCTCTCCCACACTGGGAAGTTTATTGATCATTTTCGGATCGATTTTTTGTACCGATACTTTGGTGTCTTCTTTTTTTGATTGTTGTTCTGCAGTAAGCACAACTTCGCTTAATTGTACAGCGGCCTTGGCGAGGTAATATTTTTTATTGATAATTTGCCCTTTTGTTACAGTAATTTCTTCTTTGGCTGTATCGCAACCTAAGTAAGTTGCCAATAGCGTATAAGTTCCAGGAGGAATTTTTGTAATGGAAAAAAAACCGTTTAAGTCGGTAGATGCGCCCAAGGTTGTTCCTTTTAAATAAACACTTGTAAAAAGAGCGGGTTCACCGTTATCTTTTGTATAAATAAATCCTCTGATATTACCTGTGTTTTGCGCTTTGACTCCGTTAAAAAGCAACCCGAAAGCCAATATATATGCTGTAAAAAGAGCCCTGAATTTCATTACTTATAAATAAGGCACAAAAATAGCATTTTTAACTTGGCAAAGGGGGCTATTTTGCAGGTGGTGGGCTTTTTCTAATAAGTGGTAAGGTTTTGTGTTAAATCGGTTATTTACTACATTAGCTTAGTGAAACGAATACCTGCCTTTCTTATTTTCCTCTTTTCATTGACAGGTGTGCTGTCTGCTCAGCAAGCTATGCTTGATTCGATGGAAAATGTGTTAAAAAATTCTTCCGCAGATACAAATAAGGTAAAGCTTTATGTTAAAATCGCCGGCCGTTATAGTTTTGTTAATCCTGATAAAACAGTTGAATTTGCCCGGCAGGGTTTGCAACTTTCAAGGGAATTAAAATTTTCTAAGGGTTTGTTTAAAAGCTACGAGAAAATATTTCACGGGTTACAATACAGCAGTAAATACCCTGAAGCAATGCCTTTTTTGCAAAAGTGGCTGAGCGATGCGGATTCCTTAAAGGATGATTATCAAAAAGCGCAGTGTTATAATGGCATGGGC
>DATMMV010000088.1:0-4298 GCA_035569635.1 Bacteroidia bacterium
GAAAGCATCCAGGCAAAGCCCCCACATATCGTGTAAACCACTTGGTGAATTAATCACGTTTACCGGAGACATATTTACAAGCGTGGTATCTAAATAGCATCCTGTGTACGACGGACTGCTTGTTCCGCCACCGGCAATTACCGCCTGGTTGGTACATTTACTGAAGGAGATACGCCACATTTCCTGGAAAAGGGGATTACCGTTGTAGATCGCAACCTGTGCACCCGCGGTATTGATTTTTATTGCTTGCGCCCCCCCGCTGTTAAATCCATCTGTTATATAACAAGCACCTGCATTGTGGTCTACTGCAAAATCTCCGTAATACCATGCGGAGCTGAAAGCAGTTGTATAACTCCAGATCAATCCTCCTGCAGGATTAAATTTTAATACCTGGAAGGGGGCTGTTCCACCATATACATAGCAGTTTCCGCCATTATCCCAATCCACATCAAAAGCGTTGTTACCACCTGTAAACACGGGAGTAGAAGTATAGGGGTCTATAATCAAACCTTTGCTTACATCGTAATTCTGAACATTAAACTGAACAATTTCTTTATTTAAAGTAAAATTGCAATCAATTGCTTTTCCGTTAGCGGCCTCGCTGGCAACAGGCGCATGGTCGGTAAAATCACCGAAGGGAGAAGCGATAATTAAATTTCCCTCAGGAGAAAAACTCATCCCCTGACTTTCCGGATATTTTATTTTAATGATATTCGGATTAACTCCGGGTTGCAGAATTAAATTGTATTTGAACCCTGTTTTATCCTCGGGAAAAAACAATTCCATATCCACACCGGGATACAGGTTTTTATAAATAAGCTTTTTGTAAGCGTGCGCCGCTAAAGGTTTTTTGTCGACTGCAAAATTGTAAACCTGGCTTACTTCATTTTCGGTGATCAGTTCGGCATTCGGGTTTGCGCCAACAAATTCCATACGATGAAACTCAGGTACAAACTTCCACATCCACTCTTTTTCCTCTTTTCCGGGAACTTCTACTTCCTTTATATGATATTTTTCCTTTTCCTTTTCAATCTCTTTTTCAGTACGTTTAACTGCCCTGTAGTTCATTACCCAAAGCCCGTCTTTTGTAAAGAAATAATGAATACCATCCTGGCGTGTACCGTAGATAATATCTTTCGGTTTCACCGATTTTTCCTTTATCTCGTATTGGCCAAGATTTTCAATAAAGACCTTTTGTTCAAACGGAGTTTTTAAAGTCCATTTAGGTGTCGGCGGTTTTTCGGTTGAATGACCGGCGGTGGTCAAGGATAAGGAAAGCGCCAGGTAAAAGAATAGTATTTTATTCATGGCAGGCAGTGTTTGGTTTAGCTAATATAATACAAAATGACTGGTTTCCAAATGATAGATGATAAAAATTGAAGGATGGTTGGGTAAAATCGAGGATGAATATATCCTAAATAGATTTAGAGAGAAATTTTAACATTTAGGGGGCTTTAAAACAGTTTTTTATGTGACTTGCTTTTTATGATTCCATCTACCTGTTTTTCGGTAAATTTTGCTTTCCGGTCAGGAATTTATGTCGAAATATGGGGAAGGCGGGCTTTAGCCCTGACAAAGTTGAAATGAGATGCCTGAATTTTGTAAAAGCGCACCTGTTCCCGGAGAATTATTTAATTCCAGTTTTCCATCGATAAAATTAATTCCCGAAAAAGCGTTATTTTTTATCAGCATAGGCCCGTCGAGGTCAACCCAGTCGGCATAATGCATCAGTTGGGCAGCGGCTGCAATTCCGCAACTGCTTTCCGACATGCATCCTATGTTTATTTTTAATTTTTTCTTTTTCGCTGCCGAAATAATTTTCACTCCTTCGTAAAGTCCGGCGCATTTCATCAATTTTAAATTGATACCACTGAAGCATTCACTTATTTTTTCTAAATCATCAAGCCGCTGAAAACTTTCGTCGGCAAGAATAGGTAAAGGGCTTTTTTCGGTGAGCCAACTCATGTCTTTATAGTTTTCCTTGGGCAAGGGCTGTTCTGTAAACAAAACATTTTGTTCTGCCAGCCAATGAATCATATCTAATGCAAAATATTTGTCAGTCCACCCTTGATTTATATCTGCTACTAAAGGTTTATCGGTGTGCTTACGAATGCAGGAAATTATTTCTTTGTCGTTTGCATTCCCTAATTTTATTTTCAGGAGTTTAAAATCACTTAGTTCTTTTAATTTTCCGGGAATTAAAGAAAGATCTCCGATGGCAATCGTTACCGAAGTTTCTTTCGGTGCGGGTTTTTCCAATCCCAACAATTCATAAACCGGCTTATTCTGAATTTTTCCGGATAAATCATATAATGCGATGTCAAGTGCGGCTTTGGCAGCAGTATTTCCGTAAGATATTTTATCAATAGTTTGAATGATTTCTGCTAAAGGCAAATTCGTGTTTTCTAAAACAGGTGCAGCTTTTTTAAAAAAAGCAGTAACTGAAGTTTGAGTTTCTCCCAAATAAGGCGGAAGGGCAGCTTCTCCGTAACCAATCTTGTCGTCTTTCTCTAATTTCACATAAACTACATCGGTTTTAGTGCGTGTGCCATGCGACAAACCAAAAGGATGCTTAAATTCAAGGAAATATGGGGCGTAAGAGAGTTTCAAATTACCGTAAAAATAAAAAAAGTCACGGGTTTACGGGAATTAAGTAGCACTAACACCAAAAAAGCACTATCCTGAAACAGGATGGGGCTTTTGATTCAGACAGCCTTTAACTTATCCCGATTATTTTACAATTATTTAAAGAGAGATGCATTTTAAATTAATTGTTGATAGCGATATTAGCCATAAAATGAAATTACACCATTTCCTTCTTGCTTTGAGCATCCTCGGCCTGTCGTGCCATAGAGAAAATAAATCCCAAGATGGAGAAGATATCAATAAAATCAGACTAATCCGTGTAAAAGGAAGTGAGACGGTGAGGCCGGTTATTGAAAAAGTCATACAGCAGTATTCAGTTATTCATCCCGATATTTACATAGAGTACGAAGGTGGCGGAAGCAATATAGGGATTCCGGCTATTAAACAAAATGAGGCAGATATTGCATTTATGTCGAGGCCCTTTTCAGAGCAGGAGAAAAGGGAGATCGATACAGTAAATAAATATATTTGTCGTCCTTTTGCCTATGATGGTCTGACAATTATTGTTCATCTTTCCAACCCGGTCAACGAAATCAATATTTCTCAACTGAGGGGAATCTATGCGGGGTATATTAAGAACTGGAAAGAGGTTGGCGGAAAAGACATGCCTATTTTAGTTTATTCGCGCGATATCAGTTCAGGAACTTATTTGTTTTTTAAGGAGCATGTTATGGATTCGCTCGATTACCGGGCCGATGACATTAATTTGGTGCACAATAAAGAGATTTCATCAAATGTAATAGAAAATCCGCACGCCATCGGATACATGGGTCACGGAGATATTCTTCCTAATGTAAAGGTTTTAAAATTGGCAGCGGGCAGTTCAAAAAACTTTATTGAGCCGACCTATGCTTCAATAAAATCTAAAGAATATCCGCTTTCAAGAACTCTCTACTATGTTTACCATCGTAATGCGCCCTCTTATGTAATGCAGTTTGATTCATTCCTTACTTCGAAAACTTCGCAGCAAATTATCAGTGAAGTTGGTTTTATTCCCCGGTAATTTTTTTTACGAAGAAAAAGAGACTTGTACGTTATCGGGTAAAATCAAGAGTATAGTTTGATAAGTTCATAAATAAAAAGCATCTGAGGTGATTAACCCCAGATGCGAATGGACTAAAGTGAACATCTTTTAACCACTTTTATTTAAAGAACTAAGGCAAAAGTAGGCAGATAGCATTGTGTGTAGGTTACCACTTTATAAAGAGTAAGTTATTTTTTCGCGCCGGGCCTTTATTTTTCGGCGTCCTTGTTTGATTATGTTAACCCGGCTGTACTCGCCGACCGGGACTTTTTCAAAGCCCGCTCGGAAATCAGGGCGCAAAATGTTAAGGGTAATGCCCCGATAACAGACAAATAGCACATCCACACTGTTGACCAACACCGTAGTTTTAAACAATAACACTCTTTTTTTTTGGGAACCAGATTTTTGTCAGCGGCAATGTTTTGGGTAATTGGACAAACAATAATACCTATATTGTTAACAGCCACCCCTGTTACTTAGAAAAAACACTATTTAGAACGGCAGAAATTCTTATTCCGCTATAAAGAAGTCGCTCTTTAATAATTTCCACATTCTTATCTATATACTCCTGCGTTATAATATCACTTTTAAAATCATATACCTTTGGTAATAAAGCCCGACCTTCATT
>DATMMV010000089.1:0-3718 GCA_035569635.1 Bacteroidia bacterium
TATAAAAAAAATCGGCTACGCCGTAAAAGAGCCAAAATGGCAATAAAGATAAGAGGTATAAAAAGGGTAATGATATGTAAAAAACAATTGCTTTCACGGTTTAAAAGTACTAAAATGATTAAACTGGCTTAAGAAAATGGGGTTAATTAACAGCTTGTGCATAAAAAACTTTATAAGTAGCTTTTAAATCCTTACTTTTATTTAAAATTATATTATTCCCATGAATGTTATTATCGTTGATGATGATTCAGTTTCGAGAGAACTTTTGAAAATTTGCGTAGAACGCACCGACAATCTTCATTTAGTTGCGTCCTGCAGCAATATCCGTGATGCTATGACAGTTTTAAAAGAAGAAAAAAACATCGACCTTATTTTGCTTGACGTAGAGATGCCGGAAATAAGCGGCATTGATTTTTTAAACACATTTAAAGATATACCCCAGGTAATTATTGTTAGCAGCAAGAAAGATTACGCCGCCGATGCTTTTGACAATAATGTTACCGATTACATTGTAAAGCCGATCAATTACGACCGCTTTATTAAAGCGATTGATAAAGCCCGTAACGCTGAAAATAATTTTAAAGTAGATTCTCAAAATGCCGAGTTTATTTTTGTAAGGCATAAAGGCAGACTACAAAGAGTATCGATGGAGGATATTGATTATGCCGAGGCCAATGCCGATTATATAAACCTTGTAGCAGGTGAAGCGAAATTTGTAGTACACTCCTCAATGAAAAACATTGAAACGAAACTTCCTGCCAGGAGTTTTGTAAGGGTGCACAGGGGGTATATTGTTAATTTAAATAAAATCAGAACCCTTGAAGAGAATACACTTTATATGAATATTAAAGGCCTTACCATACCCATTGGCCGATTGTATAAAGAACAGCTTATGCGCAGATTAAACCTCGTTTAATTCCGAATTACGTTAAAACACGTATTTTTAATTTCTCTTAATAACTTCTTGCTCTGAAACCGAAAATTTCAATGCTTTCTTTTTAATTTTATAGCACAGGATTAAACCAATTTGGTATGAAAGCATTAGTAGCAAGACTTACAGGTAAAAACACAGAGGGAGACCCCATTAATATTCATGTTACTGTTTTTTGGGCTACTATAGTTTTCTGGACAATTGCCTGTGGTTGTTTTGTAATTGTACAGACGCTTAACTGATAACCTTTCTTGAGAATGAAAAAATCCAGTAATTAAACGGGGGTTTTTATATCCTCTACTTCCGATATAATTTATAAATTTGCACTCCTTCAAAAAAGGAGACTTGTCCGAGTGGCTGAAGGAGCAACCCTGGAAAGGTTGTATACGGGTAACTGTATCGAGAGTTCGAATCTCTCAGTCTCCGCGAAAGAAAAAACCCTTGAAAGGCTTGTCCTTCAAGGGTTTTTTGTTTTTTGTCCTCCCCAACTTTCCTCTTGGAGTGGGGAAATGGAGTGGGGAAATTTGTTAATTGGCCTTCTTTTTAAACACCGAGAAATTTTGTTTTGCCTCCTCTCTTGTTACCTCTTTATCATGATAATGCTTATTGGTCATATTAATAGTCGCGTGGTTTGTGAGCGCACTGGAAGCTTCTCCGAATTCCAATAACGCACTTGTCATAAATGCTTTTCTTAAATGCTTAAAGGAAACCTGCTTCCCCGTATTTAGTTGTTTATAATAGTGCGAAAACGATTTACTAATAAGAACAGCAACATGCGATCTCTGCACTGATTCCTCCGGAGCAATAATATATTTATCTGTTCCTTTATATTTCTCATATCCCATTTCAACTAACAATTCACTTAACTCTTTAGTAATCGCGAAATATTTATAAAATCTTTCCTTTTCACTTGTTCTATGGCTGTTGGCTTTATCTATTTTATTATCCACAACCTTTATCGTGTCAAATTCTCCTTTTTCAGTCAGAATAATATCCGACCACTTTGCCTCTACTAAATCTTCACTTCGCCCACCCGTATACAACCCAAAGCAGTAGGCAGATTTCAGCCACGGCCTGTAAAGCATTTTCTTTTTCGGATTTTTAAGAGTGCTGACAGTTTCCCATACTACACCATTTTCCGGATTCACCAGTTGCAGCAGTTTTTCAAATTCATTTTCTCTTACCGATTCAGTTTTAGGATTAACTATTCTGTCAGGAATACCCAAGAAAGGATTGCGATAATCTAATTGAAATTTCATAATAACATGAGTTGTGAAAGCACTTAGCAGTGCCATGTTATTATTGTAGGTCTTATTTGCCAGTTTCAGAGTTTCCAAAAAATAATCATGGACAAAGCCTACCATATCATCATTAACTTCGGTGAACTTTAAAATTTTCCAATCTATTCCGTTAATTTCAAGAGCATTTTTGTATTGCTCGAAAAGCAGATCAATTTTGGAAATATACCTTTTATCACGCTTCTTTTGCTTATGCATGGGAACACCAATGTTGTTCAGGTAGCCCATATAGTATGCAAAACATTCTATCAACCTGGCCGGAATGTTCTCCTCTTTCTTTATTGGTATATTCTGGTACGAGTTGTTTTTTAACTCCTTTTTAAATGCGCCAAGCTGTAATACAGCTTCCTCGAAGCTGCCAGTTCCAAAGACATCGCACTTTCTGCTGTTCTTCGTGCCTGGTACATGGATAATTGCCTTATATACTAATTCACGGCATTTACATTTCACCTTTTTATGATCTGAATAATGATGTTTGCAAGTATTGCAATACAAAAACAACCCTGCTGGTCTTTCTTTCTTAGGCAACGTTAGATTTCTCATACTTTGATAAGTATTTAGATATTATTTCGTGCTTGGGTTCATAGGCTTGCTTTTCTCGGCTATGAATTACTTTCAGCTCCGTCACATTCGGAATCTCTCCATTTAAGAAGGATTGATAAATTGCCTGCCATTCGGAGCCAAACCTTTTTTGAAGGTCTGCGATAAGCGGCTTGTCAAAGGCTTCTCTAAAGCCGGCTTCCGGAACTACTTCACTTTTCCCCTGCTTGATAATGAATAAAGAATTAGATTTACACCACTTCCGAACCGATCTTAAATCGCTATATCCAAGAATTCCGCCTACTTGTTTTAACGATAAAATTTTCATTTTTCTGTCTGACTTGCCTCAGCATTAATTTTTATTTCGTTTTCTTTCATCACAATTTTTCTATTCTTTTTGCTTCATAAAGAGCTTCCCTTGAATTTAACCGATATACCAGAGCCGTATCAGTTTTTAAGAATTATTTGCAAGCATATAAGCCTCTGAAACCCATAGGCATGTATAGTTGCCAACGCCTATGGCCCATTATGGGCCAAGACTTGATATTCTCGTCGCTTATAAATAGGAGAGTTCTTGCGTATCACAAAGCAAAACTATACGCATAAAAAAGAATGCTTCCCAGGTTGGGAAGCATTCGGAAAAAATAAGCCTAAAAGAAACGAAAAATGAAAAGAGAAATTATCTTTTAATACTATTATTTAATGAATTTACTTAATCAGTTACGAAACCGCTTAACTTAGATTTCTTTTTTATAGTGGTTTCATATTACAGATTGATGAAATCCATCCCTGTTTATTTAGAAAAAATACTATTTAGAACGGCAGAAATTCTTATTCCGCTATAAAGAAGTCGCTCTTTAATAATTTCCACATTCTTATCTATATACTCCTGCGTTATAATATCACTTTTAAAATCATATACCTTTGGTAATAAAGCCCGACCTTCATT
>DATMMV010000090.1:0-7851 GCA_035569635.1 Bacteroidia bacterium
CCATACATAGAGGCAGTTCGTCAATTAAAATGGGAACTCGGAAATCGTTGTCTTGTTATTCATTTAACGCTGCTTCCTTTTCTTTCTACTACAGGCGAATTAAAAACAAAACCTACACAACACTCCGTAAAGTTATTATTAGAATCAGGTGTGCAACCGGATATCCTGGTTTGCCGTGCCGAGCATCATATCAATAAAGACATCCGCCGCAAAATTGCTTTGTTTTGCAACGTAGCACCTGAGGCGGTTATTGAAGCCTGCGATGCAAGTACTATTTACGAAGTTCCTTTGTTTATGGAAAAAGAACACCTCGACCAGATTGTTCTTAAAAAATTAGGCATGGAACCCGGCGAAGAAGCAAAGATGGACGCTTGGAAAGAATTCTTACACAAATTAAAAAATCCGAAGAAAGAAGTACGCATCGGGTTAATTGGAAAATATGTCGAATTAAAAGATTCTTACAAATCAATTGCCGAAGCATTTATACACGCCGGTGTTGTTAATGAGTGTAAAGTAAAATTAGATTGGATCCACTCTGAAACTCTGACTGAAGAAAACATCGGCGAAAAACTGAAAGATTTAAAAGGGATTTTAGTCGCACCGGGTTTCGGAAGCAGAGGAATAGAAGGAAAAATTTTAGCTATTAAATATGCCCGTGAAAAAAATGTTCCGTTTTTAGGAATTTGTTTAGGCATGCAATGTGCCGTTATTGAATACGCACGCCATGTACTTAATTTAAAAGATGCGCACAGTCGTGAGATGAACCCTGCCACCAGTAGTCCGGTTATAGATATGATGGAAGCGCAAAAAGATATTTCGCACATGGGCGGCACTATGCGTTTGGGTTCTTATCCCTGTCGTTTAGAAGAAGGAACACTTGTACAAAAAATTTACGATAAAGAAAATATTAATGAGCGTCATCGCCACCGTTACGAGTTTAATAATGAGTACCGCAAACAGTTTACCGAAGCGGGAATGGTTTTATCGGGTATAAATCCCAACGCGGGACTTGTAGAAATTGTTGAATTACCCGGGCATCCGTTTTTCGTCGGTGTTCAATTTCACCCGGAATATAAAAGTACAGTAGAAAAACCACACCCTCTCTTTACACATTTTGTGAAGGTTGCGATGAATTAGTCATGCTGTTCCGTTGGTCATCTTGAATTTATTTCAGCATCTGAGCTTTTTACTCCCAATCTTCAGCCAAATCATCAAAGTTAGGGTTAAGTTCCTTAATTAAATTTAACTTCCATTGACGATGCCATCGTTTCAATTGCTTTTCACGCTTAATTGCAGTTTTAATATCTGATATTTTCTCGTAGTACACCAAAACGAACAACTTGTATTGGCTGGTAAATTCGGAGCCCTCTCCGGATTTATGTTCCTTTACTCTTCTTTCTAAATCGTTGGTTACACCAATATAAAAAGTGGTACGATTTATATTTGTCATAATATATACAAATGCATTGGTAAGTTTCATAAACTCTTAGCGCAGACCCTGAAACAAGTTCAGGGTGACCAAACATGATAAAATTAATAAGAAAAACAAATTGGCTATAAACTTTTTATGAAACCGGTGATTCTGTTATACGGAACTCGTTTAGTATTTGTTTCCACTAACCTTCAGCCAAATCAGAGGAATCGTCATGCTGAATTTATTTCAGCATCTGAACCCCGTATTGTCAATATTTAATCGGATTGCCTGGTTGAATTAATTCACTTTATAAAATTTACTATATTTACTTAATTGAGGATGAAAAATCGTCTTTGCATACTGCCCTTATTGTTTTGTTTTTCCTTTTCATTTGTAAACGGGCAGAGTGAATTCGCGCTTTTATTTTCAGAAATAAGATCGGCCAATAATGATACGCCTGATTGAGGAAAAACAAAAAGAAATTTTAGACAGTATTCATTATGCACGACGTATACAAACGGCACTTCTGACAAGCAATTGTTACATTGCACGTAATCTTAAAAAACATCTGAAGATTTAAGCTTATGCTTTTCTTACATAGATAGACTTGAGGCCTATGGAGCCAAACCCGTCAATCTTACAACTGATGTTGTGATCGCCGTCCGTAAGGCGAATATTTTTCACCTTTGTACCTGCTTTTACCGGTTTGGAAGAGCCTTTTACAGGCAGGTCTTTAATTACCACTACGGTATCACCATCCTGAAGTTCGTTACCATTTGCGTCTGATATCTTATCGGATGTCACGTTTGTTTCAACCTCTTCTTCTTTTGGATCCCACTCGTGGAAACACTCAGGGCACACCATTAAGATACCGTTGGAATAAGTGAATTCGGATTTGCACTTTGGACAGGGAGGAAACTCAGCCATTTTATCGGATTTAATTGAGTATGCTAAGGTAGTAGTTTATTTGATACAGTATAAATGGAGGTATTCTTGTTTCTGAATCCGGGCTTGTTCGGTTTTTTTATTTTGTAACCTCCGCGATTAATTCCCGTAAAATATACAGGAGGGATTGTGCAATGGAAATTTATCACATACACCTGTATGAGCTGTTGAAAGCCAAGTTGGACGAGAAGGAGGCCCATTCTTTAACCAAACAAATTAAATCAGGTTTGGATACAAGTTTTATTGAAGCAAAGATCATTCCCGCAAGCAAAGAAGATATCGCCATGCTTAAAACGGACATCATAAATACAAAAATTGAAATTTTAAAATATATAATCCTGTTTTTCTTAATTCTTTTTTTAGCCCTTCTGGGATTATTTGTGATATTGATTTGAATTCATTATAAAAAATGAAATACACTTTTGTATGAAACCATAAAAATTAGTTGCCATGTTAAAACAAAGTATTACACGTTTCCAGATTGAAGCACTTAAGTGGCTTCTGGTGGTCTTCATTTCCTTATCGTTGGCATGGTTGGGGCTCTTTATTCAGTAAAGGCCTGAGGATATTTTATGAAAATATAACCTAAAACCATTCAGAATCTCTTTTTTTGTTAATTGCTGAATTTAAATTTGACTTTACATGTTTTTTAATTAAATTAGTTGTATTGAATAAATACAGCCGGAAATATTTTGGAAACTAAGTATGTAATTTAAAATTTCAGCATGAAAGGTAAAAAAGAAATAACCTCATTTTTTGGTTGTATCTTTTTGGCTCTCTTCATCCTTTATTCCGGTTTTTCTTTCTCGCAAACAACAAACATCAGTACCAATAGCAGTCAGGCTGCCGCGGGCACTCCCGCCGCAGGAGCAACAAGCGTGTTGTTATATTATTTCACATTAAATGTTACTGTTGGCGCCCCGAGTTTTACCGCCATTAATAATTTTACCACATCAGGTTCCTATATTGCCGGCGATCTGGTTAATCTTAAATTATGGATGAGTAATTTTGAATTTTTTGGCGGTGGAACTTTAGTTACCATTACTACTTTAGCAGCAGGGCTCGGACCCGGCACTCATACATTTGCATTTGCAAATCCTTTACCCGGTACAGGTCAAAAATATTTTTGGATAACTGCTGATTTTGCTTCTAATGCTATTTGCAGCGACGCAATTACCTGCGATCTGATAACTTCAGGTATGTACGCCATTACCGGTACAAAAAATTACGGGACAAACGACCCGGCGGGAACACAGACAGTAACCGGAGGCGGGTGCCAGACTTTACCCGTAGAATTAATTTCTTTTACCGGAAAAAATGCGGATAAAGAAAATTTTTTGGCATGGAGCACCGCTACAGAAACGAATAATAATTACTTTACCCTTGAACAATCTTTGGATGCGGTTTTGTTTAAAGAAATAAAAAGAGTTCCGGGTGGAGGAAATACTTTAGAAATAAAAAACTATAAGGCAATTGATACCGCGCCTTACGAGGGAATATCTTATTACAGATTAAAGCAAACAGATTACAACGGTAAATTCACTTATTCCTCAATTATTGCTGTTGAGGGAAATGGAAATCCCGCGGTTGGTAAGCCATACCCCAACCCGAATACCGGAAAATTTAATTTTAATGTGTTCTCTGCTGCGAATGACAAAATACACATAAGCCTTTTTAATATTTATGGCGGACTTGTTTACGAAGAAATAAAAGAATTAAAAGAAGGAAATAACCATGTAGAAATGAATGCAGATTTTCTTATAACCGGATCTTATTTTTTAAAAACAGTTATTGAAGGCAATAATTCGGTAACGATAAATAAAGTCGTGAGGTATTGAAATGCTTTCCTGATGAAGGCTACGATAAATACCTATCTAACAAACTTTCTCAATCCACCCGAACTCATCGGCAATTCTGCTTTGGCGAATGGCGCGCAGGGTATCATCTACGCGCGTTGAGAATCTTCTTTCAGAAACAGGAGGCAATTGATAATCGGTGCCATCGCAACCAATAGTTACAATCTGCGCAATAGTTGCCGCAGTACCTGTACCGAAAGCTTCTTTCAGTTGTCCGTTTTTGTGTGCTTCTAAAATTTCGGGGATACTCACTTTGCGTTCTTCTACTTTCATTCCCCAATGCTTGGCCATATTTAAAACAGTGTCGCGTGTTATACCCGCTAAAATCGTATCGCTTAATGCAGGTGTTACAACTGTATCGCCAATTACAAACATCAAATTCATTGTTCCCGATTCTTCCACATATTGATGTGTTTTAGAGTCGGTCCAGATTACCTGCTGATATCCTTTTTGTTGCGCGAGTTTGGTAGGATATAAAGAACGCCCGTAATTACCGCCAACTTTTACAAATCCAACTCCGCCTTCAACTGCACGAAAATAAGAACGTTCAACAATTACTTTTAATGGCTCGCTGTAATATTTTCCGGCAGGAGCCATAATGATGATAAATTTATACGTATCACTCGGACGAACACCAATAGCTTCCTCAGTAGCAATAATGAACGGACGAATGTAAAGTGATCCGTACTCATCGGTAGGAACCCATTCTTTGTCTAATTTCAATAATTCAATCAAACCACCCATAAAAATATCTTCCGGCACTTCGGGCATCGCCATACGTTCAGCAGATTTGTTCAGACGTTTAAAATTTTCGTAAGGACGAAATAAATTAATTTCATTTGTCTCAGTACGAAAAGCTTTCATTCCTTCAAAAATAGTTTGCCCGTAGTGAAGCGCGCAGGTAGCATAACTCATCGAGATGCTTCCGTAAGGCTCAATAGAACATTTTGTCCATTTTCCGTTTTCGTATTCAGCCACAAACATGTGGTCGGTAAAAATTTTACCAAAAGGCACATGATTAATGTCCTGGTCTTTAATGCGGCTTTTCGCAGCCTTATTAATAGTGATATTCAGAGTGGGTGTGGCAATCATAATTATATCTTTACACTGCCAAGTAAGTATTATTTTTTGTAAGCCCCAAATTTTTTGACGAATTAATTAACGGTTTAGGCGAAGGTGTTTTTAACCTTATTTAACTCCTAAATCCCTGAAATTGTTCAGGATGATTTTAAGGTCTTTTTCTACTCTGTAGTTTTTAGAATAACTGAGGTTTACCTTGTTTTTTGCCTCTGTATCGCTGATGTTTAAGTGTGCGTAAGGGGGGAGGACCGCTTTTTTAATGCGGGGCAAACGGGGATCAGCGCCGGCTTCGTAACCTATCCAGGTTTTTACTCCGAATAAAACCATAAACAGGTTGGATATAAATGCAAAAGGTTTTTTCTGAAACAACATAACAAGAGGGAAAAAGGCCAAAAGCAGGCAGGAAATAAGAAAATCAAACACGCGTTTATTGCGTTTGTTATGGGGTTTGGAAACCGAATTAAAATCAATAATATATAAATCTCCGGCGGTATCAATGCTATTGCTGCCAATAATTGAAAGGCTGCCGGGAGGGGCAATTTTAAAATCTACCTCGGCCGAAACTAATTGCAGCATGTGAGAAATAATTTGTTGCGAAGAAAGATTTTTAGAACAAAAAATTATTTCCTGCACTTCGTGAATTTCTATTATTTCATTGAGCTGGTTGATATTTCCTAAGGAACCATTTTGCGCAGGAGCATTTTCCTCAATAGAAACAAAGCCGGTAAACTCAGGCTTTACATGTGTTTCTTTTAAAAGCCCCGTAACGCGGTTATATTCGTCCATGTCGCCTACAATAGCAATACGCTTGTTTTCGTTTTGCCATAAAACATAACCACTGAGTTTGCAGAAATGTAAAATCAATCGTAAAGCTGAAAGACAGAGCAGGGTAGAGGCGCTTCCCAATAAAATAATGGCCCGCGAAAAACGATACGCTTCAGGTAACAATGAATAACCGATTAAAATAAGTGCCATGCCGGCAATTACTCCGCGGACAATTCTTTTCAGTTTTACGGGCTTGTCGTAACCACCATTAAAAAAAATGCTTATTACCCAAATGAATGAATAGGCTAAAAAAGCCCATTTAACCAAATGTGGCGCGTAAGCTCCTTCGCCGCCGGTGAATTTTATTTGCTTCTCGTAAAATTCTTTAACGGCGAAAAGTGAAAAAAAGATTACTGCGAAATCAAGCAGCGGCACAAACAATTGTTTTGCAAGACGCCACGAAACAGAAATGCCCGCGCGCAGATAAATAGCGAAATTTATAAGGAAAGAAAAAAGTTTCGCCCTCTTATGAGAAAAATGTTTACGTGCAAAAATGGCCATGGCACGATAGAAAACAAAAACATAATTAATACTGCTTTTGCGTGTACTTTCCCCTTTGTAATGAATAATGGTTGTTTCGGGGAAGTAATAATTTTTATTTCCGTTCAGGACAATGCGGTATGATAAATCGATATCCTCGCCGTACATAAAATAATCTTCATCCAACAGCCCGATTTTATCCAACACGCTTTTGCGCAAAAGCATAAACGCCCCGCTTAAAACATCAATGCTGTGTGTTTTGTTTTTATCGAGATAAGTTAAATGATATCGCCCGAATCTTTTAGAGCCTTTGAATAATTTTGAGAGGCCGAATATTTTGTAAAAAGCAACTTCGGGAGTAGGCAGCCCCCGCTTTGATTCGGGTAAAAAATTTCCTTTCCCATCAACCATTTTAACGCCTAACCCGCCCGCATCGGAATGAGCATCCATAAATTCTAAGGTTTTACTGAAAGTGTCTTCCTGCACAACTGTATCGGGGTTAAGTAGTAAAACATATTGCCCTTTGCTGATGCGAATGGCCTGATTATTAGCTTTGGCAAAGCCTGCGTTTACCTTATTTTCAATTAAAATTACCTGAGGAAATTTCTCTTTTATAAGTACTACAGAACCGTCAACTGAGTTATTATCAACCACAAATACCTCTGCCTCAATGCCTTTGAGGGCACGAAAAACAGAATGTAAACATTGCTCAACAAAATGTTTAACATTATAATTAACTATGATTATTGAAATTTTCACAGAAAATCGTAAATTTACAAAAGTATACTGAATCATTTCAGTACGGGCACAATAAACGCAGACTTTGGAAAAAATTGCAGGCATAAAACACATTTTTTTTGATTTAGACCGCACTTTATGGGATTTTGAGAAAAACTCGGAAACCGTGCTGTTGCAATTGATACAGATTTATGGTCTTGAATCAAAATGCAATGTTTCCGCTGAAGAAATTATTAATAAATACCGGGAAGTAAACCGTGAGTTGTGGAAACAATACGGTCGCCAGGAAATTGACAAAGAACAATTACGTTCCTCACGCTTTGCAAAAACGCTCTCGCATTTTGATTATCATTTTTTGGGATTCGGATTGCAATTAGAGAAGGAATACATTGAAAGAAGCCCTTACCAAACACATGTAATTGAAGGCGCACACGAAATTTTAGAATATTTACGTCCCACTTATAATTTACATATTTTAACCAATGGTTTTGCTGAAGTGCAGCATATAAAACT
>DATMMV010000091.1:0-15439 GCA_035569635.1 Bacteroidia bacterium
TTGTTTTTCTTCTTACTTCTTTAATGAAGTTTTCGGTGGTTTGTTTTTTCTTTGTTTCCATGATTATTTAAATTTAATAATTTTGGAAACACTATCTAACTTTTAATTATATTTAGTCCACTTTATGCTGACGATTTACAACTCAGATCGGCCGAGATAAGTTGATTTAAAATTGGCTTACCTGCCGTACCCGATGGCTCTCCGTCATCATTAGCCCTGAATAATTTTTTATCTGCACCCAATCGGTAAGCATAACACCAATGCCTTGCCGCATGATGCTCTTTTTTTAAAGTTGCAAGAATTTTTTTTATTTCCTCTTCGCTTGTAACAGGATACGCGTACGAGATAAATTTACTGCCCTTCTCTTTATAAAGTCCTTCAGCATGTTTTTGTATTGATAAATACGAATCAATCATGCCAGCGTAATTAAAGCAATGGCCGCCACACTTAACAAAATACCCATCCAGTTTTTAACCGAAAGTTTTTCTGAGAAAAATAAAAAAGCACTCAGGGTTGAACCCAATACCACGCCCACATTTACAACGGGGTAAAGAACTGAACTTTGTAAAACATTATTGCTTATGGCGCGCATAATTAAGTAAATGCTGAAATAATTAGGCGTGCCTAAAATAATTCCCGCTAAAATAATTTTGCCGTAATTTAATTTTTTCTTGTTACGATAAAAAAGTAAAAACGTGATTAGCCCGAAAGTACCTGCGGCATAAAAAAATAAACCCGTTAAACAGGCTGTTTCATCATCCGACTGCACAATTTTTTTCTGGCAATAATTAACAAGAGCGTCAATTATTCCGGCTCCCACAAAAACGGCGGCAGGCAAAATCCAATTTATTTTTTTGTTTTCTCCTTCTTTATTATTCCGCGAAGAAACAAGCACTACCGCAAGTAAAGCAAGTATAATCCCGACGATTTTAAAAAAAGTAATTGTATCTCCGTAAAGCATAAATGCCATAATAACAGGTATTACCACACTCATTTTATTGGCTACCGAAGCAACCGAAACACCCATTTTATCAGTAGTTAATGAAATCAGGTAAAAAACCGAAACAAGCAGAATACCTAAAATTAAAGAAGGTATCCATAAATGTATGGCATCCATATAAATGCCTTTGGTTGAAGTAAATGCAAGTGAAAAAGTAGCCGCTACAAAATAATTAACCACTATGGCGGGAAAAGCCTCGATATTATACCGTTTAAACGACTTAATTATAAGTAAAAGAGCCACATTACAGGCTATTCCGGCTATTAAAAACAACATAGGGCGAAAGTAACTATTTCATTATAATCATTCGAAAACAAATAATATTAAAAGAGTATTTATTCAAAGCCAATTTCTTTATATTTGTATTACAAACTTTAAAATTAAAAAAAATGATTAAAAAACTATTTTCTGCAGCATTAATTGCATGCACTATCGGAACACAAGCACAGCAGGTTCTTAACCCGGGTTTTGAAAACTGGACCGGTGCAAACCCTGATAACTGGGGATCGTTTGATCAAATGTTGGTAGGCTTGGGACAACCTAATCCGGGCGGAACAACCCAAACAACCACAAAAAACTCCGGCACTTATGCGGTGTTACTTACCAGTCAAACCGTTGCTATTGCAGGAGGCGTGGTAACAGGTATTGTTTCAACAGGGCCAATTACTTTAGTCGGCAGCAGCCCGGCAATTGGACGTCAGGCATATGCCGGACAACCAACCAGCTATACATTTTATTACCAGTACGCTCCTATGGGTGTTGATACCGGTTTCTCCCAGGTTATTTTAACAAAATGGAATACCGGTTTGGGTAGACGTGACACTTTGGCTACCGGCGGAGTTTTGATTCATGGTACTGTTTCCGCCTATACACAGCAGTCAGTAACTATTAACTGGAGAGTGGCGCTTACAAACTCTGATTCAATCCAATTAATATTTGCTTCAACAAAACACAGTACTTCTACCGCGGTGGCCGGTACTAAATTATACGTAGATGATGTTAATATGGTTATGAATTCCACTAATGTGCAAACTTTAATGGCAGACGGTTCTTTTAATGCTTACCCTAATCCTGCAGTTAACACAATTACAATTACTTCAACTGATGAAAATGCTAAGTATGCAAAAGTTTACGACTTAACAGGCCGTATGATTAACACTTATGAACTCAGCAATAAATCAGCAAAAGTTGATTTATCAGCGTATGAAAACGGGATGTACATTTATGTTATTACGGATGTAAACAATACTCAGTTACATACAGCTAAATTTAACGTAGCTAAATAAAGTTTATTTTCAATGAAAAAGCCTCGCATTTCTGCAAGGCTTTTTTATTTTTCTACACCTTTCTGAAACGGTGGCCATAAAAATTGACGGAAAGCTGAAATTTTCATATTGATTTTTTACCCGATGTAAGAAAGCTTCATCATATTGGTGCGGCCCTTCTCTTTCATCGGCATACTCGCAATATTAATTACCAAATCATCCTGCCTTACCAATTTCTCATTCTTAATATAATCTTTTAAATCATTAATGGTTTGGTCAGTACTCTCATATTTATTGTAGTAATACCCGCGTACGCCCCAAACCAAACTTAAAGCCGTCAGTAAAGTTTTATTATCGGTAAAAATAAGAATATGAGCCTTAGGCCTGTGACTTGCCAACTTATAAGCAGTATACCCGCTATGTGTCATAGAAATAATTGCTTTAACTCCTGCCTGCCTTGCCAGCTTACAGGCGTTGTAACAAATACTATCGGTAATAAATGTATTTGTTTTTAACTCCGGTTCGTGATCACGGTAATAAATACTGTCCTGGTTTTCTACCTGCCTGATGATGCGGCGCATATATTCAATGACTTTAACCGGGTATTTTCCTACAGATGTTTCCGCACTAAGCATAACCGCATCAGCGCCATCCAATACTGCATTGGCAACATCATTTACCTCGGCACGTGTGGGAGTATAACTGGTAATCATGCTCTCCATCATTTGTGTGGCAATGATAACCGGTTTGCCTGCGTTAATGCATTTAACAACCATCATTTTTTGTAACAGGGGAACTTCTTCCATTGGCAGTTCAACACCCAAATCGCCGCGCGCAACCATAACACCATCCGTTACCTCCAGTATTTTATCTATTTCACGGACAGCTTCAGGCTTTTCTATCTTGGCAATAACGCGGGCTTTTTTTCCTTTGCTCTGAATGATTTCTTTCAGCTCAACAATATCCGTAACACTGCGTACAAAAGAAAGTGCAATCCAGTCAAAATCATTTTCCAGGGCAAAATCCAGATCGCGTAAATCTTTTACCGTTAAGCAGGGTAAAGAAATTTTTGTATTCGGCAGGTTAACTCCTTTTTTAGAAGAAAGTTTTCCGCCCGAAATAACTTTACACCGCACTTCATCCCTTCCGTTGGTATCAATAACCTGCAAATGTATTTTTCCGTCATCTATCAAAACCAATTCGTCCGCTTTTACATCCTGCGGAAATTGCCTGTAGGTGATATAAATTTTATCTTTCGTTCCGATACACTCCGTTGTGGTAATAATTAATTCATCGCCTTCATTCAACATCACTGCATTATCTGCCACTTCTCCTATTCTTAATTTAGGCCCTTGCAAATCGCCCAATATAGCAACATGGCGATTGGTTTTTTTATTGATAGCGCGAATGTGCTCTATGTTTTCTTTAACAGCGTCGTAATTACCGTGCGAAAAATTGATGCGACAAATATCCAGCCCCGCTTCAAACATTTCTTCCAGTATTTTCGGGTCGGCTGTAGCGGGGCCCATAGTAGCTACAATTTTTGTGCGGTTATAATTTTGATTCATAGAATTAGGTTCTTTTTAGATGGCAGTGTTTCAGGATTTACATTTTGTACCGCCTGCACAAAGTTTATGTTTTTTAACACAGGTTGTATACTTTTTGCCAAAGTTTCGTGCCCTTCGCCCTTTAATACCAATAAAAAATCACATTGAGTAAGTTCCGGTACTAAAAAACCTTTCATATCGGCAGGCGATTCTTCGTCAAACAGAGAAGGGGCAGTTGAAATACTTCCTGCAACCGGGATGGAATTGGTACTGCGGTTAGACAACAACATATATTCGTTAAAATTCTCTTCCTCTTCGTAACAAAAACAGGAGAAAGCTAAAGGAGATTTCATGTTTTTAGCGCTCAGATCAACCGGGTTTTCGCGAACGAGGTTAATATTGAGCAAACGGTTAAGATGAATACAAAGTTTATAATCGGGTTCGGAAGAAGAAATGGCGAGAATAGAAAAATCAAAGTCGTAAACGTTTTCTAAAACATATTTTGCCATATGTGCTTACGGAAAATAAAACTCGGGTGTGATTACTACATTACTTTTGTGATGAGCCCTGTCATAAATATAAAAAGTATAACGGAAATATTTTTTGTTGCTGGCCGGACGAAAACCTGACATTTTTATTATGATTTCCCCGGTAAGTGATTTATCTTTTGATTTATTGTCGATGTAAGGGATACGGTACAAAACAAAACCGCTGTCGGTAGTATTGGCTATGGGGTCAATCCAAACCGAGTCAATATAATTACCGAGGTAATTTTTAAACTGGAAACGCATATGAAAATCGTTGTAATAAGGCGATCCTATGGCAAAAGCACCTGTTGTATCACCGCCTTTTAAGCCTATATCTCCATCAGGATCGGTAAACGTAAAATGAAAATAAGCTTCTGTTTCCTTAACAATACTAAAATCCTTAAAGGCAATAACCGGAGGTCCGGGCGTGGGGTTGGTAAATTTTTTGCAGGATAAGATAGAAAATCCGGCAACCAGTATAAAAATTATGACAATTACTTTGCGCATGATGTTTACAGAGATAAAATTAAGAATAATTTTGCTACGTGCATGATATAACGCAAATAAATTATAATTATTTAACAGAAGCTGTTTTTTCGTTAAAAACAGGTGATAAAAGTGCTTTTGAACAGCTTGCCCTTAAACTGTTTGCGGTTCAGTATCATCATAACCCTCTCTATAAGCAATTTTGCGATACTTTTTCGGCCCGGCCGGCGGCTGTAAAAGGTATTATACAAATTCCTTTTATTCCTATCGAATTTTTTAAAACGCAAAAAATAAATACCCCTGTTTTTAAAAACGAGAATCCTGTTATTTTTACCAGCAGCGGTACTTCGCAAACAGGTATATCCAGGCATTATGTAAATGATCTGGCACTTTATGAAAAAAGTTTTTTAAACAGCTTTAATTTATTTTACGGAAACCCGGGAGAATATTGCATTCTGGCTTTACTTCCCTCCTATTTAGAACGCGGCGATTCTTCTTTGGTTTATATGGTACAAAAACTAATTGAACTGAGCAAACATCCGCGTAGCAATTTTTACCTTGATAATTATGACGAGCTGATTAAAACCATTTCTGCTTTAAAAGAGAAAAAACAAAAAACTATTTTACTTGGCGTCAGTTATGCCTTGCTTGATTTGGCCGAAAAAGGAATAAACCTCAGCGAAAATTTTATTGTAATGGAAACAGGCGGCATGAAAGGTAAACGTGAAGAAATGCTGAAAAACGAATTGCACGAAACATTAAAAAATAAACTGGGTGCAAAACAAATTCACAGCGAATATGGCATGACCGAATTATTGAGCCAGGCCTATTCCGAAAAGGATGGTATTTTTAAATCTCCGCCATGGATGAAAATTTTAATACGCGATACCAACGACCCTTTTAGCTATCTTGCAGCGGGTAAAACGGGAGGGATAAACGTGATTGATTTGGCCAATATAAATTCCTGCTGCTTTATTGCCACGCAGGATTTGGGTAAGCAATACGATGACGAAAGTTTTGAATTAATGGGCCGTTTTGATAACAGCGATATAAGAGGATGTAATTTACTGATAAACTAGAAAAGGGCGAGTGACGAGGTAAGAAGTACGAAATAAGAGGTACGAAAGAAATTAAAGATCAGAAAAATGAAAAAAGAAGACAATACAAAACCCGCATACAAAAAAGATTATTTATATATGGCCTACCGTGGCAAAGAATATTTGTGGCTGGCCTTTGCCATTATATCTGTTGTAATTGCCATGTATCAATTGGTAAGCGGCAGCACCCGTGAAGAAACCTGGTATTTTATCGGACTCACTTTTTTATCGGGATTGTTTTATTCTTTTAACCGTTACAGAAGAATAAAGTTTGAGAAACGCGAAGCGGAAAAAGAAAATAGTAAATAGTTCGTCACAGATGGCGCAGATTACTCAGATTATTTTAAGGGGCACGATTACGCGTGAGCGATTGTAGCGTAAAGCCCGCAGCAGTCGGTTTTTCATTTTTTTCCCAAAGAGTTTATTCGGCGAGGACTTGCAGCGTAAAGCGCGACCCCGCAATAATTATAAATTGAAACAAATTGTTTGAGGCGGGGGCACGCCCGAATTATTTGCCGCCCGGTTTTAATTGCTTCAAAAATTCGGAAGCGTAAACAAAATCAAGTAATTCTTTATTGGTGGTTGTTAAAACTTCTTTGTTGTTTCCTTCCCACCACTTTTTGCCGCTGTATAAATACATCACCTTCTGCCCGATTTGCATAACCGAATTCATATCGTGCGTAATTACAACGGTGGTCATATTAAAATCGGTTGTCAGCTCTAAAATTAAATCATCAATTACCAATGAGGTGCGGGGGTCTAATCCCGAGTTGGGCTCATCGCAAAATAAATATTTCGGATTTCCGGCAATGGCGCGTGCTAATGCGGCACGTTTTTTCATACCACCGCTCAGCTCTGCAGGATACAGGTGATTACGATTTTCAAGCTTTACTTTATCCAGACAAAAATTAATACGTTCACGAATTTCTTTTTCACTAAAAGTGGTAAACATGCGGAGCGGGAAAGCTACATTTTCTTCCACCGTCATCGAGTCAAACAAAGCGCCGCCCTGAAAAAGCATACCCATTTCTTTACGGACTTCCTGCTGCTGACGTTCATCCATTTCCGAAAAAACCCGCCCGTCATACATTACCTGCCCTGTATCGGGCTTAAGTAGTCCCACCATCATTTTTAAAATAGTGGTCTTACCCGAACCGCTTTCTCCAATGATTAAATTCGTTTTTCCTGATTCAAACTCAGAAGAAACATCACTCACCACTGTGCGGTCGCCGAAAGTTTTAGATATGTTTTTAATTTCTATCAATGAGTGAAAACAATTTGTGTAATCAATAAATCGGCTAACAGAATCAATATACAGCTCCACACAACGGCACGTGTGCTCGACCTGCCTACTTCAAGTGCACCACCTGAAGTATAAAACCCGTTATAGGCTGCCACTGAAGTAATAATAAAAGCAAAAAATGAAGTTTTAAATAATGCATAAGATATTTTCCACGACATAAAACCGTATTGTATACCTACAATATATTGGTTGGATGTAACGGCACCAGTTGCCACACCCATTACATAACCGCCCAGCAATCCTAAAAACATACTGATTGCAATTAAGAAAGGATTTATAAAAACCGCTGCAAGTATTTTTGGCATAATTAAGAAAGAAGCCGAATTAACACCCATTATTTCCATGGCATCTATTTGTTCGCTGATACGCATAGAACCAATCTCGGAAGCAATATTACTGCCCACTTTTCCGGCTAAAAGAAGGCTTACTATGGTAGGAGAAAACTCCAGTATAATTGATTCGCGCGTGGTAAAACCAACTGCGTAAATTGGCACCCAGGCGCTTGTAAAACCAAAAGCAGCTTGCGTTGTTACAACACCGCCCATAAATATGCTTATGATAGAAATTATACCTAGCGAACTGATGCCGATATTATTCACTTCAAAGAAAAACTGCTTACGGTACACGGAAAATTTCTGAGGTTTGGAAAAAGCACGTTTCAGCAGCAAAAAATAACGCCCTATGTGAAACATAAAATTCATATACCGTTACGAAGATACGCAATTTTTACAGCCTCGATAAGCCCATGAACTCTGCTTTTTTGGCTGTTTTTTGAGCTCCTCATAGTGCTTTATTGCCCTTTAAGCGAATAGGCTTGTATGGGATACAAATTTCCCTACATTTGGCAAATGGAAAAGCAAAAATTCTTTACGGCAGAATACATCGGCCTTGTAAAAAAATTAAAGGGAAACGAAAAACCTCAATGGGGACAATTATCAGCTCAGGGCATGATTGAACATATGACCGATTCAATCGGTATTGCCTGGGGACGAATTAAAGAACCTATGGTTACAAAACCGGAGCTTTTAGAAAAAGCAAAAAGTTTTGCCATGAGCGATAAGGAATTTAAACCTAATACCAAGAATACTTTGATGGCGGAAACTCCTGCTCCGTTGCGCCATTCAAATATTGACGATGCCACACACGAATTGGAAAACGAAATTTTTTTATTTCTTTCTTACTACGATTTTAATCCCGAAGCAACCGTACAAAATCCTTTTTACGGCGAATTAAATTATAAAGAATGGTTGCACCTATTGCATAAACATGCGGTACATCATTTAAAACAATTTTCTGTATTGAATTAAGAATGCTTAAAAAGCTGTTCATACTTTTTATTTTTTCCGTCACAAAAATTCTTGCGCAAACAGGCTGGTTGCCCGTTTCTTCTTTCGGAACTAATCCCGGCGCTTTAAATATGTACTCATATGTACCTATAGGAATAAGTGGTGCCGCGCCTCTGGTTGTAGCCATGCATGGTTGCACACAAAACGCAGTTACCATTGCCACCGAAGCGGGTTGGAACACATTAGCCGACCGCCACAAATTTTACGTAGTTTACCCGGAGCAAATAGCGGCAAATAATTCAAGTAATTGTTTTAACTGGTTTCAAACCGGCGACCAGGACCGCAACCAGGGCGAAGCATATTCTATCAAACAAATGGTAGATTATATGAAGACACATTACAACATTGACACCACTAAAATATTTGTTACCGGTTTAAGTGCGGGCGCGTGTATGACAACTGTAATGCTTGCCTGTTATCCCGAAATTTTTGCAAAAGGCGCAGTAATGGCGGGAGCTCCTTTTAAATCGGCAACTAATTTTTCGCAAGCCGTAAGTGTAGGACAAGGCTCCGTTACCAAAACACCTGCCGCATGGGGAACTTTAGTTACAAGCGAATATCCGGGCTATACAGGAGCTTATCCAACTGTAGCTGTTTTTCAAGGCAGCGCAGATAACGTGATAAACATCGCAAACGAAACAGAGATCATGAAGCAATGGACGAATGTACATCAATGCGACCAAACTGCGGATATAGTTTTAAGTTCGTATAACGGAAATGCTTTTGTAACAAAAAATATTTTTAATGATACCAATGGCGTTCCCGCAGTAGAAACTTACACGCTGAGCGGCATGGGCCACGCGGTTGCTTTAGATACAGGACAATGTTATCAGCAATGCGGAAAAACCGGAACCTATGCATATGAAGTTTATTTTTCTTCCGCATTTTTTGCCGCGTATTTTTTTGATATTTTAATTCCGCCCTATACAATGAGCGGATTACAAGCGGTAATTGCCAATCAAAACGGGGTAACTTATTCTGTTCCCGTTACCGGCGGAAGCACATATAATTGGATTGTTCCCGCAGGCGCGGTAATTACAAGCGGGCAAGGCACTAATCAAATAAATGTAAATTTCGGAACAACATCCGGTTATATAGAGGTTACGGAAACACAAAGCAACAATTGCAAAAACGGCCCCGTTAAATTATTTGTTACAGTAGGAAGTACCGGCATAAGCACTTATGCAAAAGAAGAAATAAAATTAATTCAAACCGGAAGCAATATTTTTTTCATCAAAGGTGAAAGCAATGTTCAGGTAAAATTATACAATTGTCTCGGAGAAATTATTTTTAACGAAGAAGTCCCTGCTAATTCTTCTTTTCAGGTAACAAAGGGCGGCGGAATTTACCTTGCAGAGCTTAAAGCGAAAAATGCTACCTTGGTAAAAAAATTAGTAGTCCTTAATTAATGCGTACAGATTCCAAACCCGGTAATGATAATTTTATTTTTGGCTTACGGGCCGTTATAGAAGCTATTGAGGCCGGAAAAGAAATAGAAAAAATTTTAATTCAACGTGGCATAGCCGGCGAATTATTTAATCAATTACGAAAAGCTTTGCGCGGAAGTGAAATCCCTTTTCAGATTGTACCGCCCGAAAAAATTAAACGCCTCACCAACAAAAATCACCAGGGCGTTATCGCTTTTGTGGCCGAAGTAACTTATTACCGCAGTGAAGATTTACTGCCCAATGTTTTTGAAGAAGGCAAAACACCGCTTCTGCTTATTTTAGACCGCGTTACCGATGTGCGTAATTTTGGCGCTATTGCGCGCAGTGCTGAATGTGCCGGTGTTGATTTTATCATCATTCCTTCCAGAGGCTCTGCGCAAATTAATGCCGATGCAATTAAAACATCTGCGGGCGCTTTACATCGTATTCCGGTTTGCAGGGAAAATAATGTAAAAGAAACTATTGCTTATTTAAAAGAATACGGGCTTCAGGTTATTGCATGCCACGAAAAAACCGACAAACTTATTTACGCATCTGATTTCAGCAAACCTACGGCAATACTAATGGGCTCAGAAGATACGGGAATATCGTCCGAATATTTAAAACTTTGCGATTACGCGGTAAAAATACCGATGCCCGGAAAAACCGCTTCTTTAAACGTTTCGGTTGCAACAGGTATTGTGCTCTTCGAAGCTATAAGGCAAAAATCAGTTTAAGCCGCCTTCTTCTTATTGGCCTGAACTTTTCTCATTTGTTCAAGATGTTTCTCGCGCTCTTTCTTATCGTGCTTTGATTTCCACATAATAAAAAAAGTTAGAGCAACAACAAACAAAACTCCGATTCCGATTTCGCCATAAAGGCTGATAGCTTTTTCACGCGCGGCAAGTTCTTCTGCGGTTTCTGCTTTTGCACTAAAAGAAAAAAGAAACGAAACCAGCATAATTGTACCCGCAACAAGCTTGTTTTTAAAGGTATTCATGGTATAATTTTTTATAGGATAATCCTGTAGTAAAAATATAAAATTTTATCGTACAAAAACAATAATTAGTCGTAAAAAAATTAACATTTGGCATTTAATAAAGTTTGTGTATATTTGCAGCCTGAAAATAGCTAAGTAAATGTGAGGGGACCGAAAGTCCCCTCGCTTATTTAACTGATATGATTAACGAACAACAAATAAAGGCCCTTGCCCAGCAAAAAATAGACGGAACAGCCCTTTTTTTGGTAGATGTAAAGGTTAAACCGCTTAACAAGATAGAGGTGTTTATAGATGCCCCTAACCATGTTACTGTGAATGAATGCGTTAGCCTTAGTCGCCACATAGAAGAAAAACTGAACCGTGATGTGGAGGATTTTGAGCTTATTGTTTCATCGCCGGGTATTGACCAGCCTTTTAGGGTGCTTAGCCAGTATCAAAAGTATTTAGGTAAAGAAGTGAGTGTACTAAAAAAAGACGGCATTAAAATAATAGGGAAATTAAACGGGGCTTCGGATACGGCTGTTGAAATTGAGACCAAGCGCACTGAGCGTAGAGAAAAAGGCAAAGGCAGGCACACAATTATTGAAAATATAACCATTGATTTAAACCAGATAAAAGAAACCAAGTTAATTTTACCATTTTAAAAACAAATAAACATGCATAGCGTAAATCTAATCGAGTCGTTTTCCGAGTTTAAGGATATTAAAAATATCGACCGCGTAACATTAATGAGCATTATTGAAGATGTATTCCGCAGTATGCTTATCAAAAAATTCGGTACAGATAAAAACTTTGATATTATCGTGAACCCGGATAAAGGAGATGTGGAAATGTATAAAAACCGTACTGTGGTGGATGATGAGTTTGCAGAAGATTCTTTTGAATACGATGAAAACCGCCACATAAGCTTAAGCGAAGCAAAAAAAATTGATGAAGATTTCGGGTTGGGAGATGAAGTTACCGAAGCTGTTACAATGGAAGATTTTGGCCGCCGCTCGGTTTTATCACTGCGTCAGAACTTAGTGCAAAAAGTTTTAGAACTTGAAAAATCAGAAATTTATAATAAATACAAAGAGCGCGTAGGGGAAATTATTACCGCAGAAGTTTACCAGGTTTGGAAAAAAGAAATTTTATTGCTGGATGATGAAAGTAATGAATTGATTTTACCACGTACAGAGCAAATCCCAACCGACTTCTTTAAAAAAGGGGACACGGTTAAAGCAGTTGTACTAAAAGTAGAAATGAAAAACGCTACCCCTGTAATTGTTTTATCACGCACATCGCCTGTATTCTTAGAGCGGTTATTTGAAACTGAGGTGCCGGAGATTGCAGACGGATTAATTACTATTAAGAAAATTGTTCGTGAACCGGGCGAGCGCGCTAAAGTGGCTGTTGAAAGTTACGATGAGCGTATTGACCCTGTCGGAGCTTGCGTAGGTATGAAGGGCAGTCGTATTCATGGCATCGTACGCGAATTGAAAAATGAAAATATAGATGTAATCAATTTTACTTCTAATCCCCAGCTTTTAATTCAGCGTGCATTAAGCCCTGCAAAAATTACCAGTATTAAATTGGATGATGATACGCACCACGCGCACGTTTATTTAAAACCCGACCAGATTTCTTTAGCTATCGGAAAAGGCGGTTTCAATATTAAACTGGCAGGTAAATTAACCGGTTACGAAATTGATGTATTCCGCGAAGCTGAAGAGGAAGTGGAAGAAGACGTTGACCTGGAAGAATTCTCTGACGAGATTGAAGAAGCCGTAATTAATGAGCTGAAAGCCATTGGTTGTGATACTGCTAAAGACGTACTTAAACTTACAACCGAAGAACTTGCACGCCGTACTAAATTAGACGAAGCGGTTATTGAAAGCGCGCGTAAGGTGCTTGCCTCTGAGTTTGAAGAAGAACAAGGAAATTAATAATCGTTACATAAAAATAAAAAACAAATAAGGTAACGGGTAAAAATAAAATATGTCAGAAACCAAATCATACAGGCTTATCAAGGTGGCGGTGGAGTTTAATATCTCTAAAGACACCCTGGCCGAATTTTTATCTTCTAAAGGATACAAAGTAGACGCGAAAAACCCCAATGCAAAAATCGGGGAAGCGGAATACGGTATTCTGATGAAAGAATTCCAGGGAGAAAAAATTGCCAAGCAGGAAGCCAAACACGTTGCACAGATTACCAAAGAGAAGAAAGAAACGATTGTACTTGACGAAAGCAAAAAAGGTGCGAAGAAAAAAGAAGATGCCGACGATGAAATTGTTATAAAAGATTTAACCCAATCGGCTACGTCTAAAGCGCTTGAACAACTACGCGAAGAAAGTAAACAGCGTATCGCGGATGACGCACCTAAGAAAAAAACAGCTGATAAAGAAACTCCTTTTAAAGAAGAGGTCATAAAAGCAAAAACCGATGTAAAAATCGATCAGCCTAAAGTACTTTCTACAATCGACCTTGCTTCTTTAAATACAAAAACCAAACCCGATAAAAAAAACAAGAAAGAAGAAGAGGAAGAAAAACCTAAAAAAGGCAAGAAGAAAGAAACTGAACCTGTTAACGAAGTGAAAGAAGTTGTTGAGGCGGAAGTAAAACCCGAATCAACCGAACCAAAAGAAGATTTCTTAGAAACAAAATTCACCAAGCTCGACGGGCCGAAAATTTTAGGAAAAGTAGAATTGCCGGTTGAGAAAAAACCAAGCTCGGATGATTTCGGTTACGAGAAGAAAAAACGTAAACGTATAAAGAAAACCGGCAGCTTAAGCCAGGAAGAAATAAAAAAAGTAGGTACGGAACAGGCGCAAATTGCCCGCCAGAAATTTAAAGACCGCGGTACTACACATACACAAAAACGCGAAAGCAAACCCGCTCTTACCGACGAAGAAATTCAGGCACAGATTAAAGAAACGCTTGCACGCTTAAGTCAGCAGGGACAAAAATCTAAAACTGCAAAATATCGTCGCGAAAAACGTTCAGAGATCCGTGAGCGTATGGCCGAAGAGCAGGAACAAATTCAGGCAGATAAAAGTACGCTAAAAGTTACTGAATTCGTTTCGGCTAATGAGTTGGCGCAAATGATGAGCATAAATGTAACACAGGTAATTGCTACCTGTATGCAATTAGGCTTATTTGTTTCTATCAATCAGCGTTTGGATGCTGAAACGATTGCAATTGTTGCAGAAGAATTCGGCTACAAAATAGAATTCGTATCAGCAGAAGAGCAGGAAGTTTCAGAAGAGCAACAGGATAAACCCGAAGATTTATTACCACGCCCGCCCGTTGTTACAGTAATGGGACACGTTGACCATGGTAAAACATCTTTACTTGACTACATACGTAAAGCAAACGTACTGGCAGGTGAAGCGGGTGGAATTACCCAACACATTGGTGCTTACAAAGTAAAATTACACGACGATAAAAGAATTACTTTCTTAGATACTCCCGGTCACGAAGCGTTTACCGCTATGCGCGCGCGCGGTTCTAAACTTGCCGACGTTGCTATTATTGTAATTGCCGCAGACGACAGTGTGATGCCGCAAACAAAAGAAGCCATAAACCACGCCCAGGCTGCGAACGTACCAATGGTATTTGCGATAAATAAAATTGATAAACCCGGTGCCGCTCCCGATAAAATTCGCGAAGCACTCGCGCAAATGAATATTTTGGTGGAAGAATGGGGCGGTAAATTCCAGTGCCAGGAAATTTCTGCCAAGCAGGGAAAAAATGTGGACACACTTTTAGAAAAAGTTTTGCTGGAAGCCGATATGTTACAACTTGCTGCCAATCCTGACCGGTTAGCATCAGGCGCCGTAATTGAAGCCACCATGGAAGAAGGCCGTGGCTATGTTGCAAATATTTTAGTGCAAAGCGGAACACTTCATGTAGGTGATGTTGTTCTTGCAGGTTGCCACAGCGGACGTGTGCGTGCGATGTTTAACGAGCGTGGGCAAAAAGTTACTGAAGCAGGCCCTTCAACTCCTGTTAAACTTTTAGGTTTAAGCGGTGCTCCGCAAGCCGGTGATAAATTTACCGTAATGGAAGACGAACGCGAATCGAGAGAGATTGCAAATAAACGTTTGCAATTACAGCGTGAGCAAGGTATGCGTACTAAAAAACACATTACACTTGATGAGATTGGCCGTCGTTTAGCGATTGGTGATTTCAAAGAGTTAAACATCATTGTAAAAGGTGACGTGGATGGTTCTATTGAAGCCTTATCCGATTCATTATTGAAATTATCTACACAAAAAGTACAGGTAAATATTATTCACAAATCGGTAGGTGCTATCAGTGAGAGCGATGTAATGCTTGCATCCGCATCTAACGCAATTATCGTTGGTTTCCAGGTAAGGCCTACAGGCAGTGCGCGTAAATTAGCGGAAGAAGAGCAAATTGATGTGCGTTTATATTCTATCATTTACGATGCCATTAATG
>DATMMV010000092.1:0-54740 GCA_035569635.1 Bacteroidia bacterium
AAGTTCTTTAAAAAAACGAAAAACGAAACTTGTCAGCAAGGCCACCTCCATAAAAAAACATTTGATCCCCTTCATAGAAGAAATTTCTTCTTCAGATGATTCAGTTAATTTGTTTTCTGATTCCGGGCCCGGGTCCATTGAATTCAATTATTTTAAATATCTTCTCAGTATCCAGGCATTGGTTTCGTGCAGTTCCATTAAGCCGGTCATAAAATCGGCAGTACCTGCGTCCTCATGTTTTTCGCTGCAGGTTTTAATCTCTTTTCGTAAAAGAATTATTATGCTTTCGTGATCATCAAGCAATTCGCCAAGCATATCTTTTGAAGAAGGGTATTTGTGAGGATGTTCCTTCAACGTGGTTACTTTCAAAAATTCCTGCATAGTGCCTATGGCAGGTGAGCCTAATTTATTGATGCGCTCTGCAATTTCATCAATTGACCTTTCCAATTTGGTATATTGCGATTCAAACAATTTATGAAGCTCCATAAAACTTTCACCTGAAACATTCCAGTGAAATTTTCTTGTCTTTACATACAGAACCATTTCATTTGCTAAAACGACAGAGAGTTGTTCCGCTACCTTATCCAATTTTTTTTCCGGGATACCAATTTTTGGTTTCATTTTTACTGATTTTAATTATTTATTTGTAGTACCTTTTAATTTGATTTTAGTTCGCATTACATCCGGCATAGTATCTCCCAGTAAAAAACCCCATGATTTCAACCCCTCGATATGGTCAAAGACAACTTTTATTATTGCCGTAAGAGGAATTGAAAGCAACATACCCGGAATACCCCATAAAGCACTTCCTGCAAGAACTACAATTACAGATACAAGCGCGTTAATCTTAACTTTAGACGCAACAATTTTAGGAATGATATAATGATTGTCGATGAATTGAATAATTATGTAGGATACCAAAACCATAAAACCATAATAAAAAGAGGGCTTAGTTGCCAAAGCCAGTAAAAAAGGCAATGACACAGCAAGTATTCCGCCAATAAAAGGAATGATATTTAAAATAGCCCCGGTAACTCCAAGCAGGATCGCATATTCAATTCCCAATAATAAAAGACTTAAAGAATTTAATGTGGCTATTATAATTGCTTCTAAAAGTAAACCCACCAAGTAATTTTTTATAATTTTTTGTATAGTTCCCAAAACTTCATTCAGCTCCCTATGCCTTTCCGATTTAAATAGCCGGTGAATAAACTCTAATAATAAAGGTTGATAATAGAGAATCATAAAAATGTACACCGGGATCAAAACTAAAATCACCAATGCACTACCGGTATAAATAAGAGTTTGGCCAATAGCTGAACTACTTTCATTTATAATTTCTGATTTCAGATTAAAAAGCCAATTATTCAGTTTATCAGGGCGAATGTTGAACTTGTTTGACATCCAAATAATGCTTTGATCTAATAACAGGTAAAATTTATCAATAAGGACGGGAAACGATTGGGATAATTTTCCTCCCTGGGCACATAAAAATAGTATTATTGAACCGGCAAATGAAAGTACAAGTACAATAGTAATGGTTATTGAAATAATTCTGTTTATTTTTCTTTTAACAAAAAAGTTTACAACGGGGCTTAATACTATGGCAATGATTGTGGCACAAATTACCGGAACAATAATTCGTTGAGTTACAAAAAGGAGAGCAATAAAAGCAGCTAAGCCTGTCGAGATTAAAGATACTTTTATATATAAAGGAAATTTCATAGATACATTTGTTTGAAGCCCTATTTTCCATTAGTACCAAACTATCTTTAATTTTTAATCATCAATATATTTATACCACTTTTTCTTCATCAACAGAATCATTTTTTTGCTCACATTGCATTTTGTTCTTTATATCTTCCGTTAAACCATTAATCGTTCCCATTAGTTTTTTACGTGTTTCGCTTCCCTTATCCGGAGCAAAAAGAACACCCAAAACTCCTCCGATTGCAATCCCTAACAGTACGGCACCGATTAATTCCCCGGTTTCATTTTTTCTTTCCATTTTTGAGAGTATTATTTAATCGGGGGTTTTCCCTGGATAATCCGTAACAGAACCGCGATAACTGCTATTACCAATAATACGTGTATAACACCGCCGGCATTATATCCTATAACACCAATTGCCCAAAATATAACCAGTACAACGGCCGCAACGTAGAGTATGTTTCCCATAATTCAATTTTTATTTTATAAGTACTGATTTTTACATCCACACTTTTTATTTACTATTCTTTCTTCTGAAATCTTTTATGGCATGCCCTAATTCATCCATATCATGCCTGAATTCGCGTTTAAAGGACTCCCATTTGTTTTTACCTTCCGCCTTATAATCCTCTATTCTTTTCTTAAGATCAGTGTTCTTATGATCTAATTCTTCAATCTTTCTTTTATACTCTTCACGAACTTCTTTTTTTTCCTTAGCTATCCTTTCATTAAATTCATCGATACTTCTTTGGTTAGCTAAAAATTCTTCGTCAGATTGCCTTCTGAAATCTTCAATATCTTTGTAATAATCCTCTTCCGCGTTATTCAGGTTTTGTTCCGCTTTTGTAACGTCAGCTTTTTCTTCACGCACCTCTTCCTTCGCTTTTTCCACTCTTTGCTCCGGGGTATTACAGCTGCTCAGTAATCCTGCAGCTGTCATAACCAATAATGTTCCGGTAATTAAAACTGCCTTCCTTCCTGTTTCATTTCTACTTTCTTTACTTTTCATTTTTTTTATTTTAATGATTTACTCAAATGTAATTCAGGTTTAATTCTTATCTTTTGATATTCGGTAAGAGCGGATTATACATAGCTTAAACCGGAATGGCTTATTTATATGTTATAATATTCTCAGTAACCATAAGATTAAAAGAATTAACGCAACAATTAATAATAGGTTTATGAGACCGCCAAGTCCGAACCCTCCGGATATAAAACCAATAGCCCATAATATTAATATTATGAGGATAATAATCCAGAATAAACTCAATCCGTCATTTACAGCGTCGCCGCTAATTTTTTTCGGCTCCGTGATGTTTGTATTGTTATCAGAAATTTTACGTACATTCATTTTGCCTTTTTTATTCAGAGTAATCTGCAATTTTTTCGATACAGGAGGCCTACCTTTTATCACATTATTACTTGTAATAACACTACCGTTCTCAACAATGCTTACAAAAGGATATGCCACGTTTTCGGTACACTCCGTACAAGTTTGTACAGAACAGAGTGGCCGTTTATGTTTTTTCCCCAGGTTTTCTTCCAACGTATAGCTTGATTCAGTTTTTTTCATATGTTCACTATGAGCTATATAATATCCATTCGTATAATGGCGTTTAACCATGCTCATATTTGAGTTACAGGAAGAAAACAAAATACCTGCGCCAATGCAAATAGTAATAAATGATATAAATTTTTTCATATTGCTTACTTATATTTTGATTATTTTCTGTAAAGATGTTACTGTTTGGTGATGGTTTACCGGTATTTTCGTTTGGAAAGGAAAATTAATCGCTTTAAGCAAGACAACATAGGTTAGCTTTTCTTCATTTGAGTTCTTTCAAAGAAAAAACCCTGTGATAATAAGCACAGGGTTTTTAAAAGTTTTTTAAATTGTATAATGCTAAACTGCGACTTCTTCATTATGAGAGCTTTCGGCCTGCATTATTTTTTCTGCCGGGTTCTTTTTTATCAGCTCAATTTCACAGTGTATATGAACCTGGTCGCCCAACATCATTCCTCCGTAATCTAATGTGGTATTCCAACCAAGCTCCCAATCTTTTCTATTTATGTCTCCAGTAATTACAAAACCCACTTTCTCATTTCCCCAGGGGTCTTTCATTTTACCGCCATAGGATGCATCTAATTTTACCTCTTGGGTTATATCTTTCATTTTCAGGTTACCGGTTAATTTAAAAAAACCCGTCTTCCTAGATTTTTTCAATTTCCCAGAAGTAAATGTTATTTCATTATACTTAGAAACGTCGAAAAACTCCGGGCTTCTCAAATGCTTATCGCGTTTTTCGTCCCAGGTATTTATCGAAGCGGGGTCTATCCAGACATCAATTTCCGCAGTTGTAAAATCATTACCGGCAATAGAAATATTCGAATCAAATTTTGTAAACAGCCCTTTGATATTACTTATCATAAGGTGTCTAATTTTAAATCCGATTTCACTATGAGAGGGGTCTATAGACCATTTTGTTTCCTTTATCATTTTCCGGTTTTATAAATATCTAAACCAAATTTATTTATAATTGCCTTTTATCCGCAATGTTATCGATAGTAAAGTGTTTTTACGAGCTAAGTGGGTAATTACAATAGTTAATAAGGCAATTAAAATGTTTTACCTATTTTCTTCCGAAGATCAAAATACTTGTCACGCGGAGGCTTTTCATTCAACTCGTCTAACTCTTTGTATGCTTTAATCAATGAAATAGGTAAACTGCCTTTATAATTAATTTTAAAGTATGAGAATCCGTTAAAAGGTATAACATTCCGGCTCCTATGAATTTTCACCTGTTTACTAATATCATTTTCATTAAAATAATCAATAAAGTTTTTTCTCCTTTGATTCAACATTTTCTCAAATTCTTTATTAATCAGATCATTCCCAATAAAACGAGAACATTTTTCCTGTATTGTAAATACAAGATCAGGAGTTAAATGTTTATTAAGGTACTTTACAAAAGAGGAATCTTTTACTGACATTTTAACTACTTGCAAAGAATCATCCTTAGTATATATTTCAGTTTTTTTATTTTCAGAAAGAAGAAAATATTTTTTCTTTGCCTCATATAAAAGGATGTATTCCTTCTCTTTTTGAGTATATTCCATCGGGTTAATCGATATACTTGCCTCGGGGTTTTTTTTCAAGAAATTAACTATTTTATTAATAAATTTTCCCTGGCGCTCTGTTAGTACGCTTTGCCGCATTTCCCATTTTAACGTGAGCGAGTTTTCAATCTCCCTTTCTACGGTTCTAACAACAGCCCGGTAGGGCGTTGTAGGAGGTTTGACAACAATATTTTCAAGTAAATCAAAAATCACATCTTTCAAATGAAACTTAGGATTATGAAGATTTCCGGTTATTGGAATTTCATAATCAATCACATTACCACGTTCCCGGACAAACGCCATTATAAGAGGAACAGGAATCCATCCGGCATCCTTCTTTTTAAGTCGTTTTGCTGAACGTGGATCAATTATAATAAGGTGATTATCACTTGTAATATTTCCACTTCTTACTTTCCACAACGCCTTAAATTCCATTGTCCCACGGTCGATTGGAAAAGATGTGTAGGTAATCAGATAAGGGTTAAAAATTGATAAAGGCAGTTTTTCCAAATAAAAACGCAGGTCAAAATCACTGCTGTCTTTCGGATTAATTGTAAGATGCAGAGTCGCGTTACCATATGGCTTAATGCCCGATTTAAATGATAATCTTACCCATTCTTTTCTTTTATCAATAGAATCCGCTTCCATATTAACAGGATTAGCTGCGACAGAAAATTTCTCACTAAGCGAAAAATCATTATAAACAAAATCGCCGTTCCTTACTTCCAGGCGATTAATTCTATAATAACTCCGGAGAAAATTCTTTGCAAGTTTCTCAACATAATCAGCAATTTCAAGAATTAAGTTAAAGTGTTCGGCATCATTGTGTACTGCTTTGATATTTGAACCTCCTTTTCCGAACATAGTTTGTATATTATCAAGGTGATCGTAGATTTCATATTTAAAAAACGGATGATCAAGCAGTACCGTATCAAAAAGATACTTATGTTTTTCGGGACCCAGGTTGATTATATTCATCTCAAATTTTTTAAATGAAAGATAATCTTCCCCTGGGTTTTTACCGAAATGAAAATCATTAATTGCCATTTTACCTTTTGCTTCAATATCTCTCGCTCTGTTAAAATTTCCGGTAGCGTTAATATCAGCATCCATATTTGCGGTAAAACGCCCGTAATTACTTATATCTTTCAAATATTGTTCTATAAAGCTCAGGTCGAACTTATGCACAGTTGCGACTATCCGGTAATTCCTATTTTTCATATTGATTGTGGCGTTTCCGCTCAAATCACCTTTTCCAACTCCCGGCAGGAAAAAAAATTTTGCATTTATCATATCAGAATCCCAGCCTATACCATCACTTTCAAGATTAACTTTTTTTATAAAATAATTCACAGGTATGACATTCTCGCGGTAATGAAGTTCACCATCTTTAATTTTAAAATGAAATATACTAAAATGTACAGGCTCCACGATTGTATCAACTCCCCTCGGAGAAAACTTTTCTAATAAATCGTCAAAATTAAAATTATGCTTATTCCCGTTTTGTATTACAATAATTTTAGGGTTATCAATAACTATATCGTTTATTTCATATGTTTCTGAAAATAATTTTCGCACTCCGAAATTTACACTTATATCATCGGCCGTTAGAAACAAGCTATCACTTTTTGCTTCGTAGATTCTGAGTTTACTACAATAGAGATAACCCGTAAACGGATTTATATACACCCAGTCCAATTTAATTTGCCTTCCTGTATACTTTTCATCATACTTTTCTATCAGATATTTTGCAATTGGAGAAATAAAAACAATGCATAAAAGGAACAGAATAAGCAATATACCGATTGTATAAAATAGTGCTTTTAAGGTTTTTTTTATTATCATACCCGTTATTTGCTCAGCCTGAGAACGCAAATTTATTTAAGAAGAGTTATTCAATCTGTATTAAACCGGCTGCAATTCGATACAAGCTTTTTCACAAGTCTCTTTTATTCTTGAAAATCGTTTCTCAATTTCTTTTATGTTGGCATGATTGGTGGCCAATGTTTCCATTTCCTCAACTTCACTTTCTATAAGTTTATCCAGTCCTATAAAAGGGATTGTGGATCTTAATTTATGCGCTGTAGCTTTAATCAGGTCATAGTCCTTCTCCGCTATTCCCTTCTCGATAGTTTTAATCTCTTCCGGGTTTTCAGAAAGGAATATCACAATCATTTCTTTTACAAATAATTTATTTCCTTTGGATAAATCCACGAGATAATCCAGATTCGTAATTTTTTCCGCTTCGTTAATAGTATTATTCATAATCGGGTAGTTTAAATTATTTTTATTGTATATTATGAGCTTCGTTTTTCAATTTATTTTCCTTGTCCTGAACAACTGTGGCAAAAAGATAATTTACTGTTAAATTATACATATCTTCTTCTTTAATAGGCTTGGCCAGATAATCATTCATTCCTATACTTAAACATCTCGCCCTTTCTTCCTCCGAAACCTGAGATGTCATAGCTATGATTGGCAAACCCAATTCCATTTCTTCACGGATGTATCGCGTAGTTTCATATCCGTTCATTTCAGGCATTTGTATATCCATTAAAATCAAATCATACTTGTTGATTTTTAAATGCTCAAGAGCAAGTTTACCATTTCCGCAAACATCAAAAGAAAAGCCCCAGTTTTTCAGCATAAAAGAAACCAGTTTCCTTCCCAGAAGGTTATCCTCCACAACCAATATTTTGATTTTTTTCTTTAATTCAGGTGGTATTACTCTATCTGTAATCATGTTCTCATTTTATTTAAAAAAGGAATATAATTCCCCTTATCGAAGTTACTTCCGTGATAAACAAAAGTGTGAGCTATTCGGTAAAAGCGATTATAAAATAGCCGGAAACGATTCAGCACTCCAAATTTACCGGCCAATATCCTGAAATTTATCGCATTGGTTTTTAAGTTCCCGGCTATGTTTAATAGCCAATGAACGAATACTTGTGCAAAACCCATATACTTAAAGATAACTTTGACTATAAATATAAATTCCTGAAGGATTTATTGTGCCTTATTTTTCAAATTAGCCGGAAAGATTATAATTATGAATATTTTAATTATTGAAGACGATACTCTCACTCTAAAAGCCCTTAAACATACTATAGAATCATTAGGTCATACCGTTTCAGTAGCTTCCAATGCTGAAGAAGCGATAAATAAAATACCGGAAGGTAAGTATGATCTGGTGCTGAGTGATATTATGATGCCCGGCATATCAGGGCTTTCCCTTATTACTATTTTACGCTCGGTCCATCTTTGTACTACACCAATTATTGTAATGTCAGTACTTAATGACAAACCTCTTTTGCAAGCGGCCCATGATGCGGGGGCAAATGATTTTATATCCAAACCAATTGCCATAGAGGAGCTTTCGGCCAAAATTGAAAAATTCAATAAGTCAGATGCTATGAATGTAAACGATATACATTAATAATTATTTATTCTGAATAACTTCTTTCATCGTTAGGCTATCAATTATCCCCAATTACCGATTACTCTATTTTCAATTGTTATACAAATCTAACTTTACCAAATAAGGTTTTCACTAATGAAAATTATCAGAATATTTTTTTTTATTTCAATACAAGCCTTTTCTTTATTGGCTCAGACTTCAATCAGTTCTCATTCTGAAGAAGAAAATTTATTTCTAAATAACAGATATGCTGTTATATGGACCTATTATGAAGATTTATTGAAAAAAGATTCTTTAAATGCTGATCTGAACTACAAAATGGGAATTTGTTATCTGAATTCGCGCTCACAGAAAGAGAAGTCAATTCCTTATTTCAAAAAAGCCCTTTCAACGGCTTCAAAAGAGAACGTGAATTCTTCGTTTGTCTTTAAATCGCTGGCGGAGGCCTGTTATCTTGCATCCAATTTCGACCAGGCAATTACAAATTACGAAAAATACAAAGAAGCCCTATTACTTGAAAAAAAGAATGGAAATGAAATAGAGAAGACAACCCAGAAAATAGAGATGTGCAAAATGGCCAGGGAACTTAAAGAGCTCAAGGAATTATTTGCCTCATTATTGACCCGCAGGTTCGCCAGCCCCGAAAAGAATAACGTCAATATCAGCAACAAACAATATTTATCTTCTTCGTCTTCTGACCAATCGTCATTAATACTGACTTTCAGATTGCCTTTAAGCAACAAGGGAAGTTCTCAGGATGAGGGTTTTTTTGAAGATAATATAGATTCCAACTTATCCACGTTAAGGTTTTTAAAGGAAAATAGGGATACCGCAGAAGAAATAAAAGAAGCTACAATTGCTACATCTGTTGACGGTCAAATAATTTTGATCTACAGAAATGAAAAGGGAGTCTGCAATTTATACGCCTCACATTTATTAGAAAATAATTGGTCAACCCCGGAGAAATTAAATAAAATCATAAATACCAAAGGCTGGGAGCCGAATGAATTTATTTCAGCTGACGGAAACACATTGTATTTTTCAAGTGATCGTCCCGGGGGTTTTGGCGGAAAAGATATTTACAGGAGTAATAAGTTGCCCTCCGGAGAATGGGGTAAAGCAATTAATCTCGGGCCCTCTATAAATACGCCATACGATGACGAAGCTCCTTTTATTCATCCCGATGGTGTGACCTTGTATTTTAGTTCAAAAAAGAACAAAACCAATCAAAGTTTTAATATTTATACCAGTCATTTATCTGACAGAGGAACCTGGTCTGAAGTAACAGACATAGGTTATCCGTTAACTAAACCAAATAAAATCGCTTCAGCACCGGAAACAAATTCCAAAAACACAAAATTTTACTCTGAAAAAGATAATTATATAGCAACATTTCCAGGTCATAAAAAAGTGCCTATAACACTTATAAAAGGAAAAATTATTGATAAAAACGGGAAAATACCCGAGTACATAGAGATTACGGTAACCAATAATGAAAATGGTGAAATTACCGGAATATTTAATTCAGGCGGAAAAACCGGACAATATTTATTTATTCTGCCACCCGGAACAAATAATACTGTGACCTACACATCAGAAGGGTATTTATTTCATTCAGAAAATATAAATATTTCTGCGGATACAAATTATTACAGGTTAAACAAAACAATAGAGCTTTCTCCAATAATTCCCGGTTCTCAGGAGATGCTTAATGCGGTTTTGTTTAATGAAGGCAAAATCTCTTTCACTTCCGATTCAAATGTTGAATTGAATACACTTGCAAATTTCCTCATTAAAAACCCGGATGTGCTGATAGAGATATTCACCATTCAAAATAAGGGAACTTCCGGGACAGAGCTGAAATTGTGGTCAGACAAATTATTGGCCGTTAAAGATTTTCTTTTGGAAAAAGGAATAAATAACAACAGAATTGAAACACATATTTACAAAAAGTCCGGGAAAAGAAAGAAAAAAGAAGTTTTATCAGAAAACGAAACCGGAAAAATCGGAATAAAAATAATAAGCATAAAATAAAACTATAAACAGTATATATGACAGAAATAAAATTTGGAACAGATGGCTGGCGCGCTGTAATAGCTAAAGAATACACAGTAGATAATGTTGCAAGGGTGGCAGAAGCAACCGCCCAATGGCTTTTAAAAAACTATAAACAACCGAAGGCTGTTATTGGCCACGATACTCGTTTTGGCGGACAATTATTTGCCGAAACAACTGCAAAGGTCTTGTGTAAACACGGTATAATAGTGTATTTGGCCGAAGGCTTTGCATCTACTCCGATGGTATCATTAGGTACAGTAAAGCAAAAAGCAGATTTGGGAATTATTATAACCGCAAGTCATAATCCACCCTCTTATAACGGCTTTAAATTAAAAGGCTCATATGGTGGTCCGCTTGTACCGGAGAAAATAGAAGAAATACAAAATTTAATTCCAGAAGAAAATCGCCATAATCTGGAAACATTATCACTTGCTGAGTTCGAAGATAAAGATCTTCTGAAAAGTATTGATCTGGAGACTATATATTGCAATCACCTGGAAACTCATTTTGATTTGAATGCAATTCGAAAATCAGGTTTGAGTTTCGCGTATGATGCCATGTTTGGTGCAGGGCAAAATGTCATAAACAGGTTATTACCTGATACCGCATTGTTGCATTGCGAAAACAATCCGTCTTTTCAGGGGCAAGTACCGGAGCCTATTGATAAAAACCTGAAACAATTCTCAACACTTATAAAGGTGTCAAAAATAATTCACTGTGGTTTGGCAACCGATGGTGATGCTGACAGATTGGGTTTGTATGACAGTGAAGGGAATTTTATTGACTCTAATCATATCATATTATTACTTATTAAATATCTCAGTGAAGAAAAAAAATTATCAGGTAAAGTAATTACTTCTTTTTCGGTGAGCCCTAAAATTGGAAAGATGTGTGAACATTTTAAATTGGAACAAGAGACAACAAAAATAGGGTTCAAATATATAGCGGGTAAAATGGCTGCTGAAGATGTACTGCTTGGCGGTGAAGAATCAGGCGGCATCGCAATTAAAGGCCACATTCCGGAAAGAGATGGCATATGGATTGGGCTGACAATATGGGAATACATGGCAAAATCTGAAAAATCATTGCAAAGCCTTATCAAGGATGTTTATGCAATTGTTGGCCCGTTTTCATTTGGAAGAGCAGATCTGCACCCGGACGAAATTCTGAAAAATAAAATTATGGAAAACTGCAAGAATAATATTTACAAAAATTTTGGTGACTATAAAGTAATAAGAACGGAGAATATGGATGGGTACAAATATTTTTTTGAAAATAATGAATGGATACTAATTCGTGCATCAGGAACCGAGCCGGTACTCAGAATTTACGCTGAATCAAGTTCAGCAAAAAAAATGAACTCTCTCCTGAAAGCGGCAGAACATGCTTTACTATACGAAAAACACGGAAAAGATCCGAACACAGGAAGAACAGAAATTGGCTTTCCCGATAAAACGGAGCACCAAATGAATTCATATCAAACTAGCACCCGGAAACAATAAAAAATATAAACAAAAAAAATCATGGAACAGAACAAACAAAAATCAATTGAAGTATTGAATAGCCTGGTTGAGATTAACAACGACCGAATTGAAGGTTATAATCATGCCGCTAAGGAAACGAACGAATCAACAATGAAAACGTTATTCACTGAAATGGCAGAAACAAGTATAAAATGCAAACAGGAGTTGGTAGCCGAAATCAGAAAGCTGGATGGCAACCCAAAAGAAGGGACAGCCACCAGCGGTAAATTATACAGGGTTTGGATGGATGTAAAAGCCGCCCTTACCAATAAAGACCGCAAAGCTATTTTAAGTTCATGTGAAATGGGTGAAGATGTAGCATTAAAAACATATGAGGACGCTTTGGACAAAGCTGAAAATACTGTAACAGAGCACCAGCATTTAATAAAAAAACAATATAACTTAATAAAAGCGGGGCACGATAAAGTGAAAAATTTGCGTGACGCTTTTGTAAAAGTTTAAATAAAAATCGGGTTGTTATCAGAATAAGAGGGCTGCAAATGCAACCCTCTTTTTTATGCCTGTAAAAGCCCTGAATGGTTAGTTACAATTGCGTTAAGAAAAAAAATTAAATTACTTTAAATAGGTGGTTTTTTTGTCATTTCGGACTGGGGGGATATAATCCGAATATAAATTGTGTATGGTTTTAAAAGCTATTTTATCTTAATTACAGAAATTTGTAAGCCTTACGGGGCTTTCCAATTTTCTGTTTTATTAATCAGGCCTTACGGGGTCTGACGTTATTCTGTTGGGTCAACCTTACGGGGTTTATCCAATAGTTATTTTTGTATAATAATTTTTTTCCGGAGTATATTTTTTTCTTCCTTCCTTAATTCAATAAAGTAGACTCCGCTCTCCTGTTCAGACAGATCGATATTTACCCCGGAATTTATTTCCGTCCTTTTATCAATCACCTGGCCGAAACAATTAATAATGCTCATTTCAATTTTTTGATTGACAGGTTGTACAAAATCAATTACCAGGTTTCCTTCAGTCGGGTTTGGATAAATGAATACAAATTCATTAGGAGAAATCAATGTGTTCACGCCCGTTAATTGTGAAATTTTAGTTACAAAAACATCCGTTCTTGAATACGGGGAAAGAACTATATTCCCGAAAACGCCTCCGTTAAGCAAGGAGCCTGTTGCATAAACATTGCCCGATGCTTCCGCACAAATAGCAATACCCGATTCATATCCCAATGTTTCTAAAGAATCAGGAACTCCGCCAACCGAAGCTGAGCGTATAAAATTACCTGCATTATCAAGCGATGCGAAAAATATATCTGAACTATCCGGAGCTGTTAGATTGCCTGAACCAAAACTTGCAGAAAACCCGAATTGACCGGTAATAAAAATAGTTGTTCCGTCGCAACCAATGCCTCTTGCTCTGTCGATAAATGCGCCTCCCCCACGTTTTGCCCATTGAACATTTCCTGAGGCGTCATAACAAGTAACAAAAACATCCGCGTTGCCAGCTGTAAATAATTGCGTTGAACCAAAATACGCAGAAGCATTAAATTCACCTGTCATATATATCTTTCCTGCGTTATCCATTGTCAATGCCCAGGCTACATCATCATAGGCACCGCCCGCAGTTTTCACCCATAGTAATGTTCCGATTGGAGAATATTTTGCCAAAAAAACTTCCGCATATCCCGGAGTACAAGTATACGTTTGTGTGCCGAAGACAGCGCCTGTATTATACATCCCACACACATAAACGTTTCCTGCCGCATCACATTTCATTGATTTGGCTTCATCTCTTCCGCTTCCACCGGCGTTCCTTACCCATTGAAAAACACCATTCATGTCATATTTGGCAATGAAAATATCTCTATTTCCATTACCATAAATGGTGCTTGACCCGAAATAAGCCGTGTCAGTAAAAAAGCCTGATATATAAACATTCCCGGCATTATCATAAGTTACAGCCTGCGCTTTATCATCATTATAACCCCCTCCGCTTTTTGCCCACAATAAATTTCCATTAAAATCGTATTTTGTAATAACAGCATCATTGCTACCTAACGGAACTAATGTAATTGAAGAGCCCGGAAACACAATTATATTATTCGGAGCGTAGTATTCAATTTCACCGGCCAGGTACAAGTTATTTGTTCCGTCACATGCAAGAGCATGGGCGTAATCCCCTGATCCGCCACCACCGGTACTTACCCAACCAAGAGTACCATTTGCATCATATTTTGCAAGAAAGATGTCATGATTGCCTTGATTTGGCAATATTGTTCCGCTGAAATTTGCATTCTGTTCGTATTTTCCGGCAACATATACGTTTCCTGCATTATCATTTGCTATTCCGTATCCATAATCATATTGATACAGACCTTCCCGTTTTGCCCAGTTAAAATTTTGTGATTGGAGGTTATTAAATACTATACCTAATAACATCAGTAAGTAAATTTTCTTCATGTATCTTATTTTTATTATTTAATACAAAATTACATTCAGAAGCAACCATATTCTCTTATTTTCGTTCGTGATGTATTTTCGATAGCCTAAGAAGGAAAATTATCGCTTGATGCAAAAATCTATTTCTTCACTGCATGAAGTTGTACGGTTTCTTCTTCAAATTTTGTTTCAGGTTCTCCGGCAATTTCTTCCGAAACATTTTTCATTTCTTCTCCGCTTTTTATTACAGCGTATTTTTCTTTTAAGGCAAGAAAAGGGAGTTCAATAAAACGATAAGAAAGAACAACCGTTATAAGTAAAACCACATGTACCATACATAAAAAAAGAAAATAATTCCGGAGAGAATACATTGAAAATAATTTCAGTATCAAAAATATTAAAACCGGATTAAACATATAAATCCCGTAAGACATTTTACCTAAACTATGCAAAGGAGTAGATCTATTAAAGGCAAATTTTGCATCCGGGTTGAACAAAAAATTTCCGGTCCAATATGCTACCATAAGGACAAAAAAATATTTTTTTACAGTAGCAGTAAAAAATGTACCACATTCATTATAACTTACATTAAAAAAAACAAAAAGAAACACCGAGTAAATAATCAACCTCACAGGCAGGGAATGAGTAAATTGCATTTTGTTATGATAGTATAAATAACCGAAAAGACTACCCATCGCTAAAACATCAATTCGGCTCAGCGTGTGCATATAAAGCGTCATACCATAGTTGTCGGTGTAAGAGGCGATGTAAGCCCTGAAAAAAATACAGATTACTATGATACTCAATAAAACCTGAGGAAGTCTTTTAACAGGAATGAAAGCCACAAGTAAAGGGCAAAAAAGATAAAAATGTTCTTCAATACAAATAGACCATAAATGATCTGTCGCCGGGGATTTTGTTCCTTGTTGAATAATATCAAAATTTCCTGCAAAGAAAAATTGATACAGATACCCGGGGCTTTGTTCAAAAAAGAAATATGTTAAAAGTGGCGCGATTAATATAAGAAGAAAATAAAGGGGCCAGATGCGGAATGCCCTTCGAATATAAAATTTAACAATATCTACCTTTCCCGTCTTTTCATGCTCTGATAAGAGCAGATAGGTAATTAAAAAGCCACTGACAATAAAAAAAATATCCACTCCGAAAGAAAAATTATTTATAATAAGTTCAATTTTTCCAAGCAGTGATTGTGATGATGATTTAATAAAATCGGGATGCCCGAAAAAAGCCTTCCAGCCAAAGAAACAATGAAGCAGCACGATCATATATGCTGCTATAAATCTTAATATATCAAGATTTTTAAAATAAATTCTTTGAGTATCTGAACATACCATTTATTAAAAATTAATTATTACTCATTTCTTTAATTTTCCCTTTAGAAAAGCAAATAAAATCAAAAAACCATTTCTGCCCAGCAACATACTTGTCGGAATTCAGAAAGGAAAAAATTATTGTATGTAATCCGCCTTTTCTGGTTACATTGAACCTGTGGTCGCCGCCTTCATTATCATCTTTGAAATTTTTTAAGGGGATAGAGACCATTTGCCATTCATTGCCGGTGGAAATATTTACTGAACAAGACCAGGCATCATCCTTATCTTTCTGAAGCACACCATCATCATTATCATCTTCCTCAAGCATTACTTTGATGTTATCTTCTTTAATGTTTTCTTTAGGAAAAAGCACTCTGAAGTTTAAATAATCCGTTAATGTATCAAGATCAATGTTCGCGCCAATCCCTTTGCCCCACCCACCAAAGGTATCAGTCCCTTTCCATTCAGCTCTTAAAGCCGATTTTAGAGAAATTGCCGAATTGTCAACAGAAGAATAATCAATAGATGTTTTAATATTGCCAAAATCAAAAAAATTTTCTTTTGGTGGCATCTTAGTTCCTTTGACAAAGCCCTCAAAGTCCTCTACAAGCAATATAATTTCTTTTATACCGGCAACTTCATCATAATTACTAATCATAGCGCCTCTTGGCTCAGAAATGAGAAATTTTTTTTCCACACAAAAAATTGCCGCAGATAAAGACAGAAGCAGCAGTAAAACAACAAATGCTCTTTTATTTGAGATCATTTCTTTAAATTTAATTAGCAGGCCTCATAAAATTAAATCAAATTTAAATCCCGCACTCGTCCAATGCATATTTTTTTCGTTGACCAAGGAATTATAATAGTTCAGACCCTAAAATAAAAAGTTTCGTACTTTTTCAAACATCACCTGTTTTTAAAATCATTTACGCCGGGTAAACATTGAATTATTTTTCTTATTGCTACAAATAATCCAATCTTCGGCTATCATAAACCCTTACCTAACGAATTGTAAAGAATGCGTTAAATATGTTATCTAATTTTGATATAGAAAAATTGTAGATATTTCCAATCTATAGTAGTATATGTTACACTGATAAAATAGAAATCATGGAAAAGAGAACAGAAGTTAAATCCCGCTTTGATGAAGCCGGAAACTTCCTTAACAAACCGTCCGAATCAATTTCAACACAGGAAGAGAAAAAATCAAGAAGCAAAATTGACTTTGCCCTGAGCCCGAAACCGGGTATTAAGAGTATAAATCTTTCAGGAGATAAGTTAATTATAACCGCGGAACTTTCGGGTGTTTTTTGTCAGGGCATTCAATATTATGATTTGAAAAATATTCTTTTCATAAATAATACCGGAATGGCCAATCTGATTGATCTTTTAAAATCTCTATTGAAACAAGGCGTGGAAGTACGATTTGTGAATGTTAGTGAAAAGATTAAAGAGAAAATAAAATCTATGGGGCTTGAAAATGTTCTCCATTGCAGTTAATTAAGAGCTGTGGCAAAACAATTTTATTTTTCCCGGTATGAAAAAAGGAAACCTTATAAGGCAATTCCTGATAATAAATACAGAACCCTGCTTTTTCAATCTTGCGGAATTCTTACCATTGCGCTTGGACTTGCTTATTTAAATTGGCGATGGCAATATTCTCTTAATTATAAAGCTTTATGGTTTTCCCTACTTCTTGTTATAGCTGAAACCTTAAGTTTTTTTAGCACCATAACCGTAATAATAAATTTTTGGTCAAACAAAGATGCAAAAAAACAACCGCCGGTACATTATCTTTCAGAAATTGAAGACTTACAAAACAGGGAGGACAGGCCTGTGAAAATTGATGTTTTTATTGCCACTTACAATGAAGATGTGGAGTTGGTGCGCTACAGTATAATTGATGCAAAACAAATACAATATCCTTTTCCGGACGTAGAAATAAAAATTTACGTGCTGGATGACGGACGGAGAGATGGGAGAAACCCGGCAAAGGAAAATATGAAAATGGTAGCAGAGCAAGAAGGTGTTGGTTATTTAATTCGTGAACATAACGAAGGGTATAAAGCCGGAAATCTGAAAAATGCTTTAGAGCATACGGAGGGTGATCTGTTCGCCATTTTAGATGCTGATACACGGGCATTCCCTGAATTTCTTATTCACACCACCGGTTATTTCAAAAACACTAAAGTTGCATGGGTACAAACACCACAATGGTTTTATGACACCACGGAAGGAGAAAAATTAAGCTCCGTCATCATCTCAAAATTTAAAATATCGAATAAATATGCTCGACGATTTATTGATTTTATTTTCAGTAAAATAAAAGTGAATGAAGATATTTTCGGGAATGATCCGCAACTTTTTTATGATGTTATACTTAGAAGACGGAATTTTCACAACGCTGCTTTTTGTTGCGGAGCCGGATCTGTTCACCGCCGTGAAGCAATTATGAGCCTTGCGGTCAGGGATTTTGCCGATGAAATAAAAAAACTAGAGTCGGAATTAATCAACAAGCATAAAAATACAAAGGAAATACACGACCAAACTAATGCGCTTCTTTTAAAACAAGAAATTATTCCGTTCAAATTTCATGCATCGGAAGATATTTATACTTCTATTATGCTTCATGCTGACAAAGAAAACAGATGGGAAAGTATACAACATCCGGACATAGAATGTAAAATGCTTTCTACTCAGGATCTCGACAGCTGGATAAAACAACACCAGCGATATGCAGAGGGGTCATTGGATATCGCTTTTAAAGACAATCCCGTCTTGAAAAAAGGGCTCACAATAGGTCAAAAGATCTGCTATTTTAACACGATATGGTCTTATTTTGCTCCATTCTGGATATTAATCTTTTTATTAAGTCCGCTGATTTTTTTCTTTACACTGTCCCTTCCGGTAAAAGCCTATAGTTTTGATTTTTTTAAATATTTCCTGCCGTTTCAGATTCTGAATACTATTACATTAGCGATTGGTTGCTGGGGAATTTCAACAAAAAGGGGAGATCAATATTATATTTCCGGCTTTTGGTTTATGTTGATTGCCACATTTTCAGTAATAAGCAGGAAAAAAGTAAAATTCAATGTCACTCCGAAAGATATACACATAGGTAAAAACACAAAACATATTTTGCCTCATTTAATTATTATAGGGCTAACACTGGCAGGGATTATTTATAATATCATATTAATTATTGCAAATCGCCACCCTACTCCGTCCGGATTTACAGCGAACACTTTCTGGTGTTTATTTAATATTATTTCTTTAAGTATTATGATACGCGCAGCTTATTGGAAGCCATTACCGTTAACAGAGGCAAATCAACAATAGATAAGTATGAAAAAATATAAATTTCTTTTCAAGCCCGTTTTTTTCATTTTAAATCTTCTGTTTGCAACCTGGCTTGTGTTTCGAATAGAAAAGATTACTCCATCTGATTTTGGAAGATACAGGTCTTTATTTGAGGATCAGCAGCCGGTTATTCAACATCACACATTCAATAAAAAATTCCTTAGAAAGCTCTGTTTAGATTATAAAACCGGTACACTTGATAGTATAAAACTTGAACAGGAGCTCGACGAGTTTTTAGTGCGTCAGCAACGTATTTCCATGGAAAAATGAATGTCGTGGGTCAGGGAAGTCAACTCGGGTTTCATAAAATTTAAATTTTTATAACTATAATATACCCCGATCCGGCTATTAATTACCCTTGAATAACGAATATGTCTGAAATTCAGGTAAGCCGAAAATATCTTTGGATAGAATAATTAAAAAACTTAAAATCATGCTCCAACTTACTGTTCGTGAAAATATTTCATCAGAAAAATTAACTGTAGCGTTAAACAAAGTAAAAACCGAATTAGTACATAATAAAAGGAATCTCCTGATTGAAAAAATAAAAAAAACAATTGTTGACTATGTTTATTATTCGGATAAACAAATAAAAACAAATTTTTCGGATTACCTCGCGGAAAAATTAGATTACCATTATACTTATATGGCCAACCTTTTTTCAAAAGTGAACGGAACCAGCCTGAAACATTTTCTTATCACCACCAGAATTGAGCGTGTAAAGGAATTACTTATTTATGACGATCTTACGTTGACGCAAATTGCTTCTAAACTTCATTACAGCAGCGTGACTCATTTATCCAGTCAATTTAAAAAAGTGACGGGCATAACCCCTTCTAAATTTGTAGCTCTTAGCGCACAAAATAGTAGTCTCTTGCAACCAACTTTTCCAAGGGCATTTCATGTTTATTCACGTCCCTCAATAAATAAATCCGCGATTTTGCCATTGAAAGAATCTAAAAGTGCAGAAAAGCCCGAAGTGGGCCTTCAGCAAACCGGAGGGTAGCTACTATTTGCTTTTCAGGGATTTATTTAATAACTCCTGTGATAATTCACTAAATTATTTATCGGAGAGGGAATCAATCTACCCATTTTCATATTATAAGACGTTGCAACTTCCTTTAATTGGTCTTTAAAAATAAATCCAACAGAGCCCACGCAATTAAAACTGAATTCCTGGTATCGGGGATACCTGCTTACCAGGTTCATAAAAAAATCGCCAAAAGATTCTTTTATAATTGCTTTTATATATTCGTGTTCTTTGTATTGGTGGGCAAATTTGCAGAAACTCGCCAAAAACCGGTTGGGCAATGATTTATTATATAAGAAATCGAAAATTTGCTGCTCATTTAAATTATAGGTTTGTGTAAATTTTTGCTGTAATTGTGGGGGTAATGCATTTCTCATATAATCCCGGATAATCTTCTTTCCGATATAACTGCCGCTGCCCTCATCCCCCAGAAGATAACCAAGAGAGTCGATATTTTTTTCAATTTCTTTTCCGTTATATATACAGGTGTTTGATCCCGTTCCCAAAATTGCGGCGAAGCCGGGTTGATTTCCAAGAAGCGCACGGGCAGCTGCCAGCATATCATGATACACGTTAACTGTTGCATTACTAAAATATTTGACCAGCGCGTTATTAACTATAATGACGGTATTTATACTTGCGCAGCCCGCCCCGTAAAAAAAAACTTTTTTTACTATTCCCGGGTCAAATTGTGGAATTAATATCTCAATCAGGGAATTATAAATAGTTTCAGAATCTGTAAAATGCGGGTTAAACCCAATGGTTTTATAAGAAAATTTATTTTCATTTTCGTCCAGTAAAACCCAATCAGTTTTTGTTGAGCCGCTATCTGCAATAAGTATCATATTACATAAAGAAAAATACTCCTCCTACTTCCGTAGGTTATATCCAATTGCCGGCTTCCTGCATACTACGTAATTCGTCCGAAACAACTTTGTTAGTTTGAATGGATGCAGGCTTCTTTTCTTCGAACTCATTACAATATGTGACACTATTTCCTTTTGTTTCCAAAACAGCCCTTACCCTGCATTCCAAATCGCTGAAAACATTCATAAAATACATATATGCATCATACGGAGAATCATAAGGACTGAAATATTTATGCACATCTCCATCGTTCCAGAATTTGGTACACATATAATAATAGTGATCAGAAGTCTGAAGTTTCCGCCATGTTTTCAATATTTCTCCATCATCGCACAACAGCACATCTTTTTCAATTGAATATACTCGTTTAAAGGCCTCCTGTTGCATCGAATTGCTAAGCCATGCAGAAAGGTCTCTTTCCGTATCTGCCCAGGAAGTATAACTATGAGCATCATATGTATCTCTGGCCGGATAAGATGCTGTTACTTCAGAAGGAGTTTTGAAATCAAAATCCGGATGTTTTAAAATTTGTGTTGGAAGATGATCTAAAAAATCAAATATTCCGGTTGACTCCCATTGATGTTCGCCAAACGTTTCATAATCCATAAACAAATTAACCGTTTCACCATTACCTGCTATATTATATACCCATTCACTAAATTTATCCGCAGTTAAAGGGAATTCTTTCCACCCTTTATCTGAAAATCTGAATGCAATATCATCCGACAAAAGATGGTTTTTTAACAATAATTTCGCCTCCGGTATTCCTATTACAGGTTTGTAAAGAAAATTAGGACTACGACCGTTTAGTATTTTATCAACCCCCTCGCAAATAATCCCTTTATATCCCATTTCTTCTATAAAGGCAGCGAGCTCATTATTATATATTAGTTCGGTATTTCGAAAAACTACAGGTTTTTGTTTGAAATACTTTTCAATCATTTTTCCGTGTTTTTCAACTTGTCGCCTGAATTCATTCCTGGAGTGAATAAAACTTAAAGAGTGATAATAGGTTTCTGCCAGAAATTCAACACAACCGGTATTAGCAAGATCAATGAAAGATCGGAGCACATCAGGCCTGTATTTTTCAAATTGTTCGATGGCGGTTCCGCTAATAGAATAACTTATTTTAAATTTCCCCTCATGCCTCCTGATAAGTTCCAACATTTTCCTATTGGCATTCAGGTAACATTTGTCAGCTACTTTATTTAAAATTTCCTCATTTTTTTTATCATCTTCATATCTATCGGATTGCCCGATATCAAAAAAAGAATAATTTCTTATCCGAAAGGGTTGGTGCACCTGAAAATAAAAGCAAATTGACGGCATATAGTTATTTTTATAGTTTATATAAATTGGCCTGAAGAATACGCGTACATTATTTTTTTTGCTGAGATGCCCCAGGTTATATTATCCAGGTTTTGATAAGCATCACCGACAACTTTCTTTTTTAATGCCGGATCCCGAAGTAAATTTAAAATACAATCAGCAGCTTTATCAATATCCCAAAAATCAAATTTAAGTGCGCCATTTAAAACCTCTGCAACACCTGATTGCTTAGAAATTACACATGGAATGCCGAATTGAGCAGCTTCGACTGCAGACAGACCAAAAGGCTCGGATACGGAAGGCATGCAATACACGTCACTGAAAGAAAATAAATACCTGAGCTTTTCTAAATTAAGAAATCCCGTCAGATGAAAACGATTCCCAATATGTTTATACGAGCTTTTTTCAAGGATTGACCTGAAGTAATCCCCTACTCCGGCCATAACAAATCTTACATCAGGGTTCTTCTCCAAAACCCTGGAAGCAATATCCAGAAATTTTTCCGGTCCTTTCTGCCTGGTAAGGCGACCAACAAATAAAACTGTTTTTTCTTTAAAGGGGCTTTTTGTTTTAAATGATTTTACTACATTACTTCCATTATGAATTACTTTCATTTTATCTTTTTCAATACCATAATATTGATAAATATTGTTTGCGGTAAAATTGCTTACAGGCATTAACATATCAGCATACTCCATTCCTTTTTTTTCAAGATCGTAAACCCAGCCTTTATTCTCGGGTCCGCTTCTGTCAACTTCTAATGAGTGAATATGCATCACCAATGGTTTTCCCGTTTTTTCTTTTATTTTTATTCCGGCCAACATGGTCATCCAGTCGTGCGCGTGTATAACATCAAAATTCATAGTTGAGGCTAATGATGTGGTAATATCAGCGTATTGCATAACTTTTTTTATAACGTCGCCGCCATATAAATTATCAATATCAAAATGGCGGGATTTACCCTCATCTGTTTTTTTTTTTGTGGAATATAAATAACTTCCCGAATGATATGGATTAAGGTCTGAAGGGACTGAATGAAGCGAAAAAGGAAGTTTTTGATCAGTAGCCCGATCTCCGAATACGCTTGAATCAATATTATTAATTCCAACGAGATTAACACTTTTTACTTTAAAGCCTAAGCTTGACTTGGGAACTACCATCGTAATATCAGCTAAATCTGACATAGCACTTGAAAGGTCATGACAGGCAACACCCAATCCTCCGTTTATTATCGGAGGAAATTCCCATCCTAACATTAATACTTTTGGTAAATCTCTTCTCATTTGTAATACTGCAAACTTATAAGAGAAAAAATCACATTTTCTCAGATTTCGTTGATAAAGTATTTAGAGTAGCTGAAAGAGGCTAATATTAGTTTAGGATTTTAATTTTTGCAATCTGTTCCGAAAGGGCTTCGTGAAACAATAAGTTTAAAATCTCAGCTATAAAACATGCTGCCACCGGTGATTATTTATCAAAGAGGCTTTAATCGATATTTAAAACTCGAAGCTATATCCTATGCCATATACAAAATCCTTTTCCAAAATATACTGATTATAATTATAGGACCTTTTTTGCTTAAACCAAATTGTATTTTGAATACGATCCTGGTACATAAAATATAATTCTAATTGCTGGTGCCTGAAAATATTATAAAATAATCCAAAAAATGTGCGTGACCTATCGATACCCCTGGTTAGCGGACTATTTAAGGGTATATATACTTCTTCTGCGATGTAATAAGTTAAATACTTATTATATTGATATTTGACGGTAATTTTATTTCTGTCATATTGAAAAGGAATGAGCCCGGTATAGCTTGTATATGGACTGTTGTATTGAAACTGATACATGTTTCTGTACATAAATCTCCAGCGTCTAATATCCTTTTTCATGCTCAAAGCAACATAAAATTGGTGGACAGTACGAAAAAGCATTCCTTCACTTATGGGTATTACATAACTCCTCTTTTCGGTAAATACATAATCCGTCATAATTTTTATATGCTTATTTATTTTATAGGTAAGCCCTATATCCGCATAGGCAAAATTGAATAGCGATACATTCGAAGTCCACCTGTCTTGTTGATTAACATGAGCTGAAAACCTATTTGAAATTTTTTTTTCCAAATAAATATTTAACCACAATTGTGCATCATTGTAACTATATGTTTGGGCAAAACCACAGACATTCAGAAAAATATAAATGACAATGTAATAACGTTTCATTAGAAAATATTGTTGACAAAAAACATCGTTTCGGCATTATAAACTAATTTGTAAAGCTTTTCTATTTTCAGATTACTAAATTAACACTATTCGCAAAACAGGTTTATGGATTTTTGATAATACCCGAATTAAAATAGTTTAAAGGAATTATAGAAATGCTCTATGTAAAATAACAGGTGTAAGTAAATGCAAAACAATTTACAAAACGATGGTTCTATCTTCGGGATAAGATTAGATATTCTGGTCGTCTTTTATTTCGTTTCGATACAGTCAACTACTGCTCCCGGCATACTATTATTCAAAAATAACCTTTTTATAATAATTTGATTTTGCGATGATATTCAAAAAAAGTTATGAATTTTTGCAGGGGTTTTCATGGGCATTTCATTTAAGTTATTAATATGTTTATACAAATTTATTCTGCTTATAGGACTTCTGTCTAAATTTTCGTTCAGGCCGGATTCTGAATAGCCAGGAGAAGTAAAAAAATCGTAAGCAGTTTTAAATCATTTTAGAATAACAACGACAGTCAATAACTACTAAAGCCGGCAAATGACAAAAACCCCTGATAGAGGATTTATCAAGGGTTTTTGTTCAAAATTCAAATCAATTTATTTTGAGGTATTTTTATTACCTGAGTTCCGAAAATAAAGCTTTGTTCTTTAATAAGATTTTTATTGGCAGTAAAAAGTAAGGTCTGTTTAAACAGCTCATTTTCTGATTTTGCAAAACAGGCCTGTTTGTTTATCTTACAAAGACAACTTTTGCTGTTTTCAGAATGTCCTGGTATTTTACCCGAACTATATACATTCCGCTTGCAAGACTGTTCATCGAAAGATCAACCTCTTCTTTTCCTTTAAAGAACCCGGCATTTTTTGTCAAAATTAATTGCCCTTCCATATTAAACACTTCAATATCATATTTTCTTTCTTCAGAATTATCTTTATTTAATTGAACCGTAATTTTTGCACTGGTTGGATTCGGAAATACTTTTGCTATTTCAAAATTGGGGTTGTTATCCGGTTTGTTCTCTGACGCCACAGCAGTAGTACCGTATAGTGTATAGGTAGGTTCAAGATTGGCAACTGCATTTCCAATAAGAGAATACTCATATTTTTTAATCAATACACCTGCTGAATTAAAAATAAGCAGAACCGAAGATTGGCTTTGCACTACTTCATTGTATTCATTAGCTATACCCGCGTTAATATTAATCTTTAAAGCACTATTACCGGCAATTGCCGCTGTATTTAATCTTACAGTACAATTATAATTAGTGGTCAGGTCTTCATTTAAGATTAAAACCGAAGTCTGTTGCGAATTTTGACTACCAAATGATTTTACATTTACCTGGTTGGTAGTACCGTTCACATAATTTCCGTTAAAATTTTCGGCCATAAGTTTGAAATGATAATACGACGGTTTTTTACTATTTGTACCTGCATCTATATAACCGATATTACTGGCAGCAGAATTTCCTTCTGCCACGCTCCAAAAATTAATAAAATCAACGCCGTTTTTCATTGCAATACCCATCATTTCCGCCCAAAACTGACCTCCGATAAAACTACTGGCTCCTACTCCGTATAAATTATCGCCGGCATTATTTTGCCAGTCGATATTTGCTTCAGTAATTGCTGTTTTTAACACCGAATTTCCGTTTCTTCCATGAGCATTGTTACAGGAAGCAATGCGGGTATTCAAATAAATTAAATTATCCTGTAAAGAACCTGCAGAAGTTAATTTTGAAATAACCTGATCTCTGCTTTGAGTTCCATCGAACGGATATGTATGAAAAGAAATAATGTCGATATAATATCTTCCGTAAGAATCTTTACCGGTGATATCGTCCGGGCCATTAGGCGTAGTCAACCCATTTATTATATTTTGATTAAACCACGCACACTCCGGGCCGATAATTAAAATAGAAGGATCTGTATTTTTCATGGCCGAAGAGAACGGTTTAATATAAGCTGCTATCTGTGCCGCAGAAGTATATGAATATCCGAGATCGGGTTCATTTCCAATAATCCAATATTTAATGTGCCTGCCACTTATTACATTAATAAATTTAACTATGTCCGCTGCCTGTTGGGCAGTATATCTGTAATTACGGAAAGGAACCTGAATTACCGGCTCCATGCCGTTTGCGCGAATAGAGTCAATCATTCGTATATATTGGTAATCGGTGGGTATATTTTTATCTGCCGCAATACCACCAAAACGAATAATAGAAGCGTGGCTATTTTTTATATTTCCCCATTCCTGATACAATTTACCGTATAAAACACAAGGAGGTTCTGTGCATGCTGCCGCATTACCGATTGTATCAGGCATCCAGGCATTTTGACCAAAAAAATGAGGAGATATTACCTGTGCCTGAATATTTTCTACAGAAAACAATAAACTAATAACTAAAAGAGCTGATTGAATTATTTTTTTTAATTTTTTCATGTTGTAATTTTAAGTGTATAATTTATAAATTGGGGTGGGTTCATTTTAGCTATTCAGCTTCCCGTTACGGCTATTTTTTTACCCCTTTCACCGATTAACTTCATTTTATACGCAGAGACCTTTTTTTGGTTACCAAAACGGCGATTATTTAACAGTTTTTAGCTATGAGAAAAGGCTTTTCGGCTATCTCTTTTTAATTCTTAGCTAAAACTATTTTCGATCCAATAATTTGAAACAAAAAGAAGATGTTTTTCAACTTATTTCCTTATCAATTGTTAATAGTTACCGGTTTATTTCTTCTTTTTTAAAGACGGTTTATCTAACAGTCATTATGATAATAATCTTCTTTTTATTTACTCCGTTTCTTTTTTTACAAATAGAATTTTCTCAGTTTCTGGCTACGTAAAGTGCAACTTGAACGAAAATCAAAAAAAATCAGAGCAAGACGGAGATACATTTACATAAAATATTTTTTAAAACTTCTCTTAAAAAAGCATACTAAAAAGATCATCTCATGGAAACAGATAAAAATCAATCGCAAATAAGCGCTAAGCAAATCAATAAAGGAGCAAAAAAAGATAAATACATTTCTCTTGAAAGTACGAAAAGCTGTACCCGTTATTCTGATGAAGATCTGAAAGAATTCAAGGAATTAATTTCGGTCAAACTTCATAAATCAAAAATAGATTATGAACTACTGAAGGAGGCGCTTACACTTAAAGGTGATAATGGAACAAAAGACACTTCACCCTCTTTTAAATTTGAAGAAGACGCCGCGGACCTATTTGCAAGAGAAGAAATCTCAAACCTTGCTATAAGACAACGTAAGTATATTGAGCATCTTGAGAACGCTTTAATACGAATAGAAAATAAAACATACGGGATTTGTACCGCAACCGGAAAATTAATTTCAAAAGAAAGATTACGGAGCGTGCCTCATTCAACAATGAGTATTGATGCAAAGCGTGACGGACTCAACGTATAAATAGCCTGTTTTTTAACTAACTGATTATAGAACCAGAAATATTTATTTAAATAAATAAACAAATGAAAAAAATAATTACAATTTCGTGTTTGTTCTTTTTTTTCGTCACGAAAGCGCAAACTTTCACAGGAACAGGTGGCGCTATTCAAAATAACGGACAGGATACTTACTTTCCTATTTCAGTTTCGGGATTAAGTCCGGCGCAGATTGACAGCATCTTTGGATTAGAAAAAATAACGATTAATATTGTTCATCCCGCCGTAGAAGAATTATACGTTTATCTGCAATCTCCGTCGGGGAATATTGTTGAGTTAACAGCAGGAACGAGTTGCAGTGGTGTTAATTACACCAATACATGTTTTGATAGCCAGGCAGGGACATCCGTAACATTAGGCACCGCTCCTTTTTCGGGAACATTTAAACCAATTGGTTATTTAGGGAGGTTTAATACAGGACAAGCGGGAAATGGTACGTGGAACCTGATTGTACATGATGGCTTTGTAAATACTAACGCCGGCAGTTTAATTAACTGGAACATTACTTTTGGAAATACACCGCCTCACCCGGTTGTATTTACAGTTTCTGACCTTCCTATTATGATTATTAATACCAATAATCAAACCATTGGTAATACAAATGTAATGGTTAATATGGGTGTCATATATAACGGAGCCGGCCAACAAAATCACATGACTGATCCTATGAATAGTTATAACGCAAAGGCCCTGATTCATCTTCACGGGAACAGTACAAGGTATTTTGAAAAACAATCCTACTCTTTAGAAACTCATGATAATACCGGCGCAAAATTTGTTAATCCATTATTAGGAATGCCTAAAGAAACGGATTGGGATTTGATTGCTCCTTACCAGGATAAAACAATGGCGCGAATTCCTGTTGGATATGATCTGTTCGGTCGCATGGGACATTATTCACCGCGTTACAGAATAGTTGAATTAGTAGTTAACAATGAATACCGGGGTATTTACCATTTGGTTGAAAAGCCAAAGCGTGATTCGATGAGAATACACGTTGCAAAGCTTTTACCCACTTCGAATACATACCCTCTTGTCAGTGGTGGTTATATTATAAAAATTGACAGGAATGATGTGGCAGGTTGGTATTCTTTATTGCCCGGAGACGCTCCCAACAATAAAAAGTTTTATTATGCATATGATTACCCAAAGGATTCGGTTATAACTGCTCCCCAAAAAGCTTATATAAAAAGTGTACTTGATACGTTTGAAACGGTTATGGGCTCTTCCAATTATGCCGATCCTGTAAACGGCTATTCAAAATATATCGCGGTCAGTTCTTTTATTGATTATTTTATAATGAATGAGCTGAGCAGAAACGTAGATGCTTACAGGCTTCATGCTTATTTATACAAAAACAATGATACAAAAAATAATCATAAATTGAATATTGGCCCGGTTTGGGATTTTGGAATTGCGTTTCATAATTGCAATTACGGAAATTCTTTTAATCCTGTAGGATGGGAATATCCGTTGCAGGATACCACAAATCCCAGCCCAACCTGGTGGAAACAATTTATGGCAGACACAAATTTTACCAATCAACTTTATTGCCGTTGGACTCAACTTCGTCAAAATATTTTAAGTATTCCTTATCTGAATAGCTCTATTGATTCAGTAGCTAATAAAATTAATAGTTCCCTCACGCGTAATTATACTCAGTGGCCGGTTATGGGGGCTTATATATGGCCCAACCCGCAAAATGAAGTTGGAGCTACTTATTCCGGCGAAGTAAATGATCTGAAAACATGGCTGGCCAATCGTATTGCATGGATGGACGGAGCTATAGTTCCCACCTCTTCCACAATAGGGCATTGCTTAATCACAGGGGTTGCCGAAAACATTTTTGACAATAATTTTAATGTTTACCCTAATCCGATGGAATCCACTACCACATTTTCTATGCGATTAGATGACAATGCTGATGTATCCTTATGTATTACAGATGTGATTGGCAAAGAAGTGCATCGATATTTAAAAAGCAACACTTCTCCGGGCGAGCTTAAAATAACGTTCGATAAAAAACAAATTCCGGCAGGCGCATATTTTTATCAACTTCAAATTAATAACCATATCAAAAAAGGAAAAATTATTATCCAGTAATTTTACCCAATACATTCCCTAAAAATTATAGCTATGACTACAGGAAAAGTTCTAAAAGCATTCGCAATGAGTTTTGTATTGCTAATTACAAATTCTTGTGAAAAACCGGCAGGACCCGGAGGAAAAGCTACTATTAAAGGAAAGTTATACGCCAAAAATTTTGATAGTTACGGAACATCAGTAATTTCAGAATATTACATAGCAGGCGAAAATGTTTTTATATGTTATGGAACAAATAATGGTGTAGGGAATAATGTAAGAACTTCAACCGACGGTTCTTTTGAATTTTTATACCTGAACAAGGGGCATTATAAAATATTTGCAAATTCAAGAGATACAAGCATACACGTTAAAAATTCAAAAAAAACAATTCCGGTTATAATGGAATTAGATATTAGCAGTACAACCCAAACAAGTGATGTGGGCATTATTGTAATAAATAAATAAAGCATTTCTCTTTTATGAAAACCGGGCTTAATATATTGTTTTTGTTTCTTTCTTTTACCACGGTATTTTTCGGACAGAGTAAAAAGGAAGTGAAAAAAAATAAAATAAAAACGACAACCATTTGTGATACCGAAAATGGAAAGGTTTTAAATAATAAAAAAACCTTTTTTGATAAGAATGGGGAAATAACAGAAGAAACCGATTACGACAAAGACGGGAATTTAAAAAGCATACGAAAATTTAAGTACAATAAAGACGGGGATATAACGGAAGAAGAAGAATATGACGCAAAGACAAAGACAACCGAAAAAAAGATTTATAAATACAACTCGTTGGGAGAAAAAACTGAAGAACAGGTAACGGATGCAACCGGAAAGAAAATAAAAACGCATTATTATACATACAATTCAAAAGGGTTGAAAACAGAAAAAAAAACAGTTGATGAATCCGGAAAAACAATATGCATGAGAATATACATTTATGAATTTAATTAATTGAATACTCCGATATCTATATTGCAACAATTCGATCCTATTGATTTAAAAGATATGGATAGTGTAAAATTAATGAATCGAACGGATACAAAATTTTTGTTTACACTAAATCAGTTTGAAACTATAATGAATGAGATTACCGGCAATTACCGGATACTGGAAGTAAACGGAAAAAGATTAAACCGTTACAAGACTCTTTACTACGATACAATTAATCTGGATTTATATGCCAGGCATCATAATGGCAAATTAAACCGTTACAAGATCAGGCACCGCACCTATATTGAATCTGATACCGGTTTTCTTGAGGTGAAATTTAAAAATAACAAGGGCCGCACCATAAAAAGCAGGGTAAAAGAACATGATGTTCCTTTTGGCTGGGATGAAGAAAATGAAAAATTCCTGACCAATTTACTACCTTTTGAACCACAGAAACTTGTTCCCGCAATATGGGTAAATTACAACAGATATACACTGGTAAATAAAACAGAACCTGAACGTTTAACCATTGACCTGGACCTGGAATTTATAAAAGACAATGTAACAAAAAATATGAGCGGATTGGTTATTGCGGAGGTAAAACAGGAAAAAAGAAAACCTTCTCCTTTTGTGAAAATGATGAAAAAATACCACATAAGGGAAGGTTCTATCAGTAAATATTGCATGGGCATAGCGCTTACCTGTAATGATGTTAAGAAAAACTGTTTTAAAATGAAATTATTAACATTAAAAAACATACTTACTTATGACACTGTTACAACTACTTGATGAAAACGCGCTGAGCAGCGTTGACGCAATAACAAAAATATCGTTTAAAATAGGGTTCAGAATATTAATTGACCTTGCCTCTGTTTTTATTTTAGTGCGATACATTTATTTCCCGATTTACAGAAACAGGGAGTTTTTTTTCATGTTTGTTATTTTTAACCTTATCATTTTCCTGGTCTCTTTTCTCCTTAACAAAGTGGAATTATCAATGGGAGCCGCGTTTGGCCTGTTCGCGGTATTCAGTATGTTGCGTTACCGCACAGAGAATATTACCATCAAAGATATGACCTATCTTTTTTTAAGTATTGCCATTGGTTTGGTATCTGCTGTAACTAAAATCAAAGACACTCCTGATTCATACGAATATTTATTTCTGATAAGCATTAATCTTGTAATTCTTCTTATTACTTATTTATTGGAAAGTAAAATATTCATTAAAAAAGAAATGATAAAAACGATCATTTATGAAAATATTGAATTGATACAATCCAATCGTCAGGAAGAGCTTTTGGCCGACATTCGTCAAAGAACCGGCATAAACGTTCACCGGGTATCCGTTCAGCAAATCAATTTTTTAAAAGATTCAGCACAATTGAAAATATATTATTATGAATAATAAGTTTTAATTCTCTTTATTAAAAAATGGTATCAGGTATTTTGTTCCCGTTTTAAAGTAATCATCTTTTAAGATATAATTTAAAAAAGCATCTTTAGACTCCAAAGATGAATTAATTCTAAAAGTTGCTTTTTCATTGAACCAGGTAAGTAATTTGATTTTAGACATGTCTGTTTTAAGCGCCCGTGTCATTTCCAGAATCCACTCTGCTTTGGTTTGGCCTGTTGTTGATTCGGAACCTTCTCTTTCCCGGCTGGCGGCTTCGCACACAAATAAAGGCTTATCGGGCAAATTTTCAGTTAATGTAAAATAGTTTTCCATCCCTTCTTTTCTGAAAGATCGCCACAGGGAAAATTTCTGTCCGGCACCATTATAAATATCCATACCCACATAATCAACGTAGTCATTACCCGGATAGGCATTCATAATAAAATTCCATTTTTCCTGAGGCACAGACATAGAATTCGGGCACCAGATAAATCTCACATTTGTTACTTGCTCTTCTTTAAAAATATCATGTATATGTCTGAATGCTTTAATTACTAATTCGGGATTTTTATCATTATTAGCCGTGCACCACGGGTACCAATTACCATTGAATTCATGTAAGATTCTTATCAATACAATTCCTTCAATTTTCTTTATTTGTTTTGCCCAATTAATAAAGAAATTATCCATATATCCCTGCGTTATACTATATAAATTGGGTTGTTTAACTTTTGAATTTGTATTCACAAAGTGATTCTCAAGTGTAATCATGGGAATATATCCATCATGAACTATTTTATTAATCCGGTCTGCAGACGGATAATTATTTTGCTTGTCGCTCCCATCTACGGAAAAGGGCTGAAAAAAATGAATTACACCTAGTTTTTTTACCGAGTCCGTTTTAAAAAGGTTTTCAAAATCGCCCGGAATATCGGTGAAATCTGATTTGTTTCCTTCGCTTGACCAAAGTCCTAAATTGCAAAAAGCACCCTGTGTATCGATATGGATTGGATTCGATTCAACCTGCAAAGCTCCTTTTGAAAAGCAAATAAAATCAAAATACCATATCTGCTCTGCTTTTACAGGGCGGATAGTATCCGTAAAACTCATTATAATACAAAATAATTTGCCGTTTTTATAGTTACAATCGAAAACCTCGTCGCCACCCAAATTATCATCTTCAAATTTACTTAGCGGTATTGAGACCAATTGCCAACCGGGCATAGCAATATTTTTAATTGCATAAGAAAATACCCAGGAGTCGTCAAATTCTTTTTCATATATATTATTGTCGTTATCATCTTCCTGTATTTCTATTTTGACATTTGTAATTCCGTTTTGTGCATACTGGTGAACGTAAAAATTAAAATAATCCTGAGTTGCATCAAGCTCTATATTTAAACCAATACCTTTTCCCCATCCGGCAAAGTTTTCGTTTCCACTTCTTTTTATTGTCAGAGATTTCTTTTCAAGATAATCAGGCCCTGCGCCGGGGCGCTGTATGGTTTCATCATGTTCTATATAAGCTTTGCAATTACCAAAAGTAAAAACTCCGTTCATTTTCATATCCGATGAGCCGTCGGCAAATCCTTCAAAATCTTCCACAACAAATTTTAGTTGAGCTGCAACAGGTTTTGTAATACTTAAAAAGAGAAAAACAAATCCAACAATCTTTATTTTCATTATATGCATTTTTTATTTACCAAATCCAATTTGCAATAATTCTGAATTGGCCATCTATAAATCCATAATCCGGATAGGAAGTTTTGTTACCCGGGAAACGGTTTATAGCCCAATTACCGTATGTTATTGAAAGGCGAAAGGAGCGCCAATCGAAATATCCGAATCCATATGTAAAATCGGGGTCCCATGGCTGCCTTTTAAATGGTTCCGTGTAATAATAAACCGCAGATTCAACATAAATGTTTTTGTATATTGTATAGCGTAATGCCAAACCAAAAGTTGATTTTCCATTTGTAAGACCGCCATGAGTAATATCAAACTCATCGCGATACTTTATCGCATAACGCGTAAAATAAATAAATTTAATATTTGTCGTTCCGTCAAATGCAATTGCCTTTGTCCATTTTTCAGGAAGATTATTACTATATGACAGGAAATAATATCCTTCCAAAAACTTCTCTCCAAAGGTTGCAATATCATCCGTATACTTATTATTCAGGTAATTCTCATATCCGTAATTAAATTTGTTGGGCCTCCAGTTATAGCGGCCGATAGTATATGAATAATCAGATATCCACCGGGCCGTTGCCTTTTTGTTGAAATCAACAAAAAAAGTTGTATTAACACTGAACTCTTCAAGGAATCTTACCCGGGTGTAAAAAGCCAAAGCGCTCCTGTATTCTGCTTTAGTTTCTGTTCCGTCAGAAATTAGTATTCTTCCTGTATTATAAGAAATGTTTCCCGATATTCTGTTCTTGCCCAACCAATACTTATTCAGATGAAAAACATCCCTGAAATTATTCATCTCTTTAAACTTTGTTATGCGCTTAATCGCAAAATCATAATAAAGCCTTTTTGGTTCTTCATTTATTATTATCTGTCCTTGCAAATAATTAAATCGATATATGATTAAAATAAAAATTAAAAAACAAACCCTTACATGTAACTGATTTTCATTTAGCATCATATTCAAATTATTTCCTGAAAATGTTAATCCAACCTTTTATTTGCAATGAGCGATCAGGTTATTATATGCAGAATCGCTGCCCAATTTCACTGCTTTGTTAAGATCTTCGCAAGCCCCTTCCTTATCACCTATTTCATATTTCGCCAAGCCCCTTTGATTATATGCATTTTCATAATCAGGTTTATATTCTATCGCTTTGGTATAATCATCAATTTCCTCCTTGTAATTATTCAATTTCCCTTTTGCAAGACCCCTGCAATAAAAAGCAAAAGGGCAATCTGGCCTTAATTTAATGGCCATTGAATAATCTTCAATAGCCGATTTATAATCCTTCAGATCGAATTTTAATTGACCTCTGTTTAAATAGGCTACATAATCATCCGGTTTGATTCTTATCGCTTCATTATAATCATCAAAAGCTCCGCGAAAATCTTTTAACCGGTTTTTTACATTTGCTCTTCTGTTATAAACTTCGGCGTCGGGGCTGATTTGAATTACCATATTAAAATCATTTAAAGCTTCTAAATACTTTTTAAGTTGATAATAGATCAAAGCTCTGTTAAAATAGGCATTGGCATTTGTTTTATTCAAATTGATTGCTTTGTTATAATCTTCCATTGCGGGTTCGTATTCGCCTAATAAGGATCTGACAATTCCCCTGCTATTATAAGCATTGGCATCCTTAGGGCATAAAACAATGACTTTATTTATATCTTTTAATTCCCCGGGGTAATCGCCCAACATTCCTCTGACAATGCTCCTGTTATAATAAGCGTCTGCATAATCAGGTTTTAATTTAATGGCCTGACTAAAATCCGCCATAGCCCCTTTTAAATTATCCAATAACGCAAGCGTCAATCCCTTATTAAAATATATCTCATACGATTCTTCCCACGTAAGACTCAATTTAAGCGCGAGATTATAATCATTTATCGCATTTTTATAATCCAGAAGTTGCTTTTTCGAATAAGCTCTGTTTATATAAGCTTCTACCAGGCTTGAGTCAAGTTCCAATGCCTTGGTAAAACAAATAATTGCCTCGGCATAGTCTCGGGAATTATTTTTTTGAATTCCTTTAGAAATATAAGTAAGTGCCGAATCCCTGTTTCTATCAGGTTCACTATAATATTTTTCATGAAATTCATTTACCATAACAAATGGCGAAGTTGAAAAATTATTTTTTGCAAATAAAGGAAGGTCATAAACCAAAAAAAATACTTTAAAAAAAACCATTGATATGAAGGCCCTGCTCATGCTTTCGTTGCTTTATTTTAATTTATAAATCATAACACCGAATAAAATGACTGAAAGGGTTATTATGAAATAAAGTACTCTCTTTAAAAATAATTTTCTGGTGGTTCTGGCATTCATGCTTTCTTTCCACTCGTCAATTGCCAACAGAGATTCAATTCTTTCTATTACCTGATTTTCTCCATGACCTTGTTTTAAAATATAATCGTCAGCACCCGCTTCCAATAATTTCTGTTTAAGGCCCGGATCTGTATTATTACTTAATATCAATACATGTATCTCAGGGTTATATTTTTTAATTTCCCGCAAAACTTCATACCCGTTAATCCCGGGTAATGCATAATCCAAAATGACCACATCGGGGTTTTGATATAAATTTCTGATACACTCCTCCCCTGATTTAAAATTGGAGAATTTATAAACACTATCCTTGGAAAGGATATAATCCAGCATCATAGAATAAATCTCATTATCTTCAACTATGAAAATATGTTCTCTTGTTCCCGACAACATTTATTTATTCTGTTTTACTCAAAGTTAGAGTTGTTCCGGGGGACATTTTAACATATTCGTTCATAATGTATTTTCAATAGCCCGAACAGGAAAATACTTATGCCGTAAAACAGTTATTGATTTTTTTAATCAGGAAGGAAGAAATATTTTAATCTTATCTCTTTCCAATTGATTTTTTTCAGGCTCAGAAGGCATTTGTGCGGAAGGTTTTTTTTCAATTGAAAGCGAGTAATTTTTATTTTCCCAGCTTTCAGCATCGTGCCAAAAAAACGTATAACTAATTTGTTGATCATATTCCCAACCCGCCGTAACAATATCTGCAAAATGTATCCCTATTCCCGAATCAAGTGTTTGCACCTCATTACAGGAAAGCCAGTTATCGTTGGTCCATTTCACAGTGGCAGAAGCAAGGCATTGCAAGCGCAAAGTTTTTCCTTTTGGAATGTATTTATACTGGTTTGTAAAATTCCAGATAATAATATTAGAGTCCGTTTTTTCTTCTAAATACCGGGTTTGAGTTTGTGAAGGCATATCGAATATTTTTTTCGCCTTTAATGAACGGCATAATTTTATATACTCTGAATGCGCCCACAGTAACGGCATAGCCGAACCGGATGCTTTACCTAAGTACAGTCCATACTCGGGTATATCTTCTGAGTCCCATATTTGTTCCGGAAATAATCCGGTTTCGTTAGCATAATTTTCAAGTGTCTTTAATAATTTTTCAGCATACGCATAATTCCCCGCAGCAATTTCATAATGCGCACGTTCTCCGGTAAGCAATGGCCATGGCCTCCCGATACCCGTGCCGTTAAACGGGCTTCCATCAACCTGCTCACCATAACCATCTCTATTATACCTATACCACAACGGGCCCAGAGGGTTATCTAATTTCAATGTTGCATCAATAACTTTTATCGTATTTAATATACGTGGATCATCAGCCGCACGTAAACCAAAACGCACCAATGCCAGTGCATCGGGACTTACCATTTCATTTGCAGGGCAAATATTTTCTCCTTTTGGGCGATTGGAAATTGTGAGCAAATCTGTTCCGGAATAATCTGCATCTGCCGTTTCTTTAGATCCTATACGGACATAATATCCCTCAACGCCAACAAATTTTGCGAGATCAGAACCTGTTACATACGTCCATCTTTCTATGTTTGAATTCCATGAGTCAGCAATTTCTCTTAAGTAAACAGCTAACTGAGGTTCGTTATTCAAATCGGCATGTTCTGCGGCAATTAAAAGAGCCGCGATTTCAACTGCAACAGTAAAAGTAGAATAACCTGCATTTTCTTCCCAACGATCTTGCTCGGTCACCGGCCCGTTTGTTACAAGGTAACTCGCTGCCTTTCTTATCATGGGCCAAAAAAGTTTCAAATCGGCTTCCGTTAATTCGGTTTCTCTGTTTACCAGATCAACCAGCATAATTGGCAGGGCGGTTTGATCCATTTGAATTCCTTTCCAATAAGGGGCGCCATCTAACCACATATTTTGCGACCAATGTCCGTCCGCCTCTTGTGTGACCATCAAATAATTTAAAACTCTTCTTGCATCTTTAAATGCTTTTGCCCCCAATAGTCCTCCTGCGGTTTGTACCATATCTCTTGGCCAAACCAGATGATAACCTCCTAAATCATCATCTCCTTTGTTAAAACCCCAGGGGATAGAAAGACTCGCAATTAATCCGCCGGGATGACGTTTTGATTCATGTACCCTTAACATTGCAGCGCTGATGCTGAAATATTTCGGCGCGTTTTTTTTGGAACTGTCAGAAACATATAATTTCTTATGCCATTCTTCCCATTCCTTTATAAATTGTGTTTTTGCAGATTCAAAACTTTCCAGTATACTTGCTCTTGCCCGTTGGCCGGCTTCTTCAGTATTTCTTCCAAAGCCAAGCGCGACAACAAAACTATTTCCGTTGGTTTCCTGCATATCAAATTCTCCGGTTAAAGCAACGTTACCATTCTCTGCACGCTCAAATTCCCAAGCCATTTCTTTATGCAACATCAGATCCTGCCAACCATCAGAAGTTCCGACAAAACCCGCTGAACCTTTTTTCCAGGGAACAGAACATGCCAATGCCAAAGCCGCATCGCCGCGTTGCGCAAATAACATGGGAAGTCCTTTATAGTTTCCAACCCACGCATTGTTACCCGCCCCCGAATTTCCAAGGTGGGGTGCAAGCAACATAAATAATTTAAAATCTTTTCTTTTTTTATTCATCGGAAAGAATTGTATCCGTTGAAGCAATGTATCCCTTGACGGATCAGAAATAATTTCCTTTTCAATACGATAATGGTGATGATTACAGGAATTAGTTATGTGATACCCGGGCACGCCCTTTGCAATGTGTTTGATATGGTGGGATGTATCACGTTTCTCTTCCGAAAAAAAATCTTTTCCATCTGTTACAATCAAACTCAGGTCACGGGTACATGCCTGATCCACCTGGGGGTAGTAAATTTCATTTAAAATGCCATGACTGATTGAATACCAAACTTTACTGGTAGAATTCAACGAGGTTCCCACTCCGCTTTTCGCACTTGTAGTCCATCTTGCATCAATTCCCGGCCAACCAAAGGCAAATTTCTCATTTCTATACATTTCGTTTGTAGTTAGTCCCGATTAACAATAACCCTTCGTTCCGCGTTTATAACAGATGAGTTATTTTTTACTTATTTTCTTTGAAGTATTTATTTTTTTAACAGTACCCGGTTTTTTTGTAACTTCTGTAGGTGTAGCAATGGGTTCTGATTTTTCAACAATTAAACGTGGCCCTGTAATTTCATCAAAATAATACTTATCGGAATTTGATGAATTAGGATTGAACAATAAGATAACCTGATCAATTTGCGTTGTTGAAGTTTCACTTCCTTGCGGTATTTGAGAAAATTTAAATTCAAGTTCCTGCCATTTGTTGCTGACAGTGGTATAGGCCTGATATTGGCTATTTGTACCTGCGGGATAATCGTTATTACCGCGTTTACTTCCCAATAATATTTCAACTAAGGTTCCAACCGGTGCAGTTGTATAAATTTTCATTTTAATTTTAGGCGGAACGCCGAGATAAGTGGCAAACGGACTTACGTCGGATAATTTAGATACTAATTCCATTTTAATATTATCAAATTTCTTTGACCCGTTACGTATATATAAAGCGCATTGCATACTATTATTAACCGAATCCGGGGCAGGGTTTTTTGCTAATGTGTCCAACACCCCGTTTCTTTCTCCGTAATACAACACTTTATTGCCTTCAAAATTGTCGTATACTATCGTTTGACAAAATACCGCGGCGGCCTGAAGCAGAAAAAAAGAAAAGAATATCTGATACTTTTTCATTCCGTAAGTAATCATTTTTCTTTTTGTCATACCGGTTTTTTTCTCTTTTATTTTATTATTGATAACGCAAAAGAGTTTTCTCCCGTATTCTGTAATAGCATACATGTTTGATCTCATATTTCAATTTATTATTGTTTTATACAAAACTATATACAAACATTCCTGTTTAATTTATTATTCGGTAATGCAGTGTTTTAAATAGCCAAAGCTATGTTCCCCCGGGGTCGCCCGAAAAATTTTACGAAAAAAGGCCAATTTTATTTATTTTAAAACAGCAATTTATTTAATAGAAAATATTTCGCCGAAATTTTTTCCCTGCTTGGCTATTTTAAATATGCCCGAGCCTAAAAAAACAAATAAGTGCGGGAAAAGTTTGTATTTTTGATTCACAATACACTGTTAGTTAAGTTTGGTTGATTAGATTATATATTTAGGGGAGATTCCAAAAGAGAAATCTGAGAAAAAAACCCTCCAACTTGATCCGGATAATACCGGCGAAAGGAAAATAAATAATCTAATAAGCCCCCCGCTTTTTCGGGGGGCTTTTATTTTAGGAAGAAAACAATCTTAAGAAGCAGAAAAAATGTTATCATAGCAGAATCTGTATATAAAATAAAAACACCGCTATGGTACATCCATAACGGTGTTTATTTCTCTTTTTTTAAACAATAAATGTATCCGTTAAAACTATTCTTTTTTTCACCGAATTGTTTGATGCACTTAATTTACCGGATAAATTTAAATACTAATCAGAATAAAAATGTTAATCCGGCATAACCTCCATATGATTTGCGGGATGCATGCACCAGGATGTTATAAGTATTATTGGAAATGTTGGTTTCATCAATATTTACCAGCCCGTATGCACCTCTGAATCCAATATCTAACCTGAACGTATGCATTTTATTTAATGCGAATTCAAGGCCGGCTCCGTATGCGATCCCAATATCACCTTGTTTAACAGCTAAAACCGCGTGCAGCGTATCCGCATTATTACCACCGCTGGTGGTCATACTTGAGCCAACATTAATACCAAATTGCGGCCCTGCAACAAGATTAAGATTAACAGGTTTTGTTTTATCGGTATTTAAAGAAAGCATTACGGGTATATTCAAATAATTGAGGTGAACTTCCCTTTCTAAATCCTGATCTTTATATTTCTGCGAGATAGCACTATAGTTAATTTCTGCCTGAATTCCGACATTCTTTGATATATTAAGTCCGAACATAACTCCGTAACCATTATTGAACGTAGCTTCTCCTATTACGGTTTGTCCGTTGATAGTATTAAAAGTTAAAGAAGTAACCGTGGGCATGTAACGTATACCGAACTCTACTCTACGTAACGGTGGTGCCTCATCTTTAGGTGACGTAACCGGTAGAGGAACAACTTTTGCCACCCGAACCGTGTCATGTACCACTTTTTCTGTTTCCCTTACTTTAACTGTGTCGTTAATTACTCTAATGGTATCCCGTTGTGCCTCTATAGAGTCTGCGGATAATATTGCTGAAAATACAGCAAGTGTATTAATTAATGTTTTAGTTTTCATTTTCTTTTTTTTAGTTTCCGATACAAAATGTAATCGGAGGTGTTTTCCAATTAGTTACAAAAACGGGGTACAAATAAGGTACAAATTTCATGGCCTAAGGAGTTTATACTGCATCTGATTTCTTAGGCAATTAACTACATTTTTTTGAGAAGGGCAAACCTCATTTCTTTTACGAGATAAGGATCTATAAAAACCTGGGTACCTTTTGTCTCTTTAAAATGCGATGCGCAAAAATGGACAGTATTAAATACATATTGAAAACATTCTTCAATTGCGTTGAGGTTTAAAATATCTTCCCGTAGTTCATACTCGTAACACCATATCGAAAAATGCACAAAAGAAGAGTAACTTTTCCAAAAATGATATGTCCGATCTCTCGCAAAATTGTAATGTTTATTGGGTGAATCAAACTTCTCAGCCAATTGAGTTAAAGGAATAAATTTCTTAAATTTTAATGTTTCTGAATCTTCCAAGTACTTATTAATCTTTGGCTTTGCTCTAATTATATTTTTAAGCTCTTCCAATGCCTCTGGATTTAAATAACCGAGAGTCTCGCCAGAATACTCCTGAATTTCTGACTTTGTTAAATTGTGAACCGACATAAAATTATCTCGGTAGCTTTTAGCGTTGATTCTAATAATATCCTCATCTTTTGAAGGTGATTGATCCAAGTGCATCACATGAAGAAAATCGTCCATGAGAGTTCTTAATAAGATGTATGGGGTGGTCAGGTTCTGTGAAGGCCGGTCAACCAGAATTAAACTTAAATCGTTCGCTATCATAGCCTGTCGGCGGAGCATTCCAACATAGTAATCCTGTGTTTCTTCTGAATCTTGTACTTTTCCCTCTAATTGTTCCAAATTTTTATTGGCCATCCCGTATATCCGGCTCGCAACAAAAGATAATTTATTTATGTATTCCACCGGTTTTCGCTTTTTTCTGGTATATTTTAAAATTATGATGAGTAGTGTTATTCCTACACACAAGGCTATTCCTAATTTCATCTATCTAAGATTTAGCATTTGCAAATCAAAAAAGAAATTAGAATTAACGCTGTATTTCCTATAATTTTGGAGCCTCTTGTAATTCATCATTTCATTATTGACATCCTCGATGGGGATCACGTAGCACTCCATCGGACTGGAAGGTGCTCCCCCTAATCCCAAAACTATGAACACCGGCATCCGCTTTTGCTTTGAGAAATTTTTATAGTCATAAATCTTATGCTCCTTGCAAATTATCACCTCGTCATAAATCCCTTCCCGGTATTTACACTCTACGGCAAATTTTCTTGACTTACCATTGTGGGAATACTCAATTTCAAGATCAGGATTTTTATTAGATAAAGCGTAAACCCCTTGAACATATTTATCGCCTCGCCATTCATGAATCTTAAAGTATTTCCGATCGAATTTTGTAACAATGAATTTTTCAAAGTCAACTCCCTTAGCAATCAATCTTTCATCTTGTGACGTTTCATTGGCTATCGTATGTCGAAATGATTTTTGCTCCTTTTCTCTCTTCCTATATCCTTGTCGAAATGGATTTACTACATAAGTAATGATAATCATTGCCATTATGCCTATAATAACCAAGTTAAGAACAATTATAATCAATGCATTGAACATAATTCTATCTGATACTTGTCAAAGTTAAGGCCACCTGACCATCGCCAGTACGGAAAACGTCATAATATGGCGGAGGTTGTTCTGGAAGATAATCAGGATCTGGCTCAGGATACTCATAGTAATCATCATCTACAATGGTTTCAATCCGGTCTCGAAAATCTGTAGTAATTGCTTTAACCTTTTCTTCCTTGAATAGCACTTTTGCAAATACTTCATACTCGTTCATCTTATTCAAACTGGCAAAAGATTGGAAAAGTGAATACTCAATAAATATGTGCTTGAAATTCTTGAACTCAAATTCTGGATACACAACGCTTATATCATTAACTACTGTTTTGCCAAATTCAAAATTATAATTCTTACAAACCGCCTTAGACGCAGGTAATGGTTTTCCGTTGAATTTTACTTTTAACTTAATTTCCCTACCAGAATATGCGGCTGGAACAAGAAAAAATAAATCTAAGACTTTCTTGGTATTCTCATACTCGTCTTCTACAACTATTTCCTTTTTAGGTGTCAATAAATCAGTGAACCGGCGTTGCAGTTTAGAAACAAGATCTTGTGGATTAGCAAATGTATCAATGGTATGTTTGGCTTTTAGAATCTCCTTAAAGTTTTTAAGTTTTGGAATCTTCTCAAATTGAATTAGATTCGGAGTCACCGACGAACTATCCTCGTCTATTAAATAAATCAAGATTTCCTTGTTCTGCTCAACGGCTTTTTCATATTCCAACTGAGAAAAAGATTTTCCTGTAGACGAGTCCTCACTTCCATAACGCATTCCAACAAGCCCAACATAAATATCTGATTGCTGAACCTCACTCAAACACGTAGCGAGCGGATGCTCCTTTCTTGCCCCAAAGCGCTCCATACCTTTAACAACCACATCGAATTTTTCAAGACACTCCCAGACCTTTTTCCGCTCTTCCTTCAAGTCAAGGAATGTAGATGAAATAAAAACAGTTTTTCTCATTGCAATTTAAGCTATTCAATTCGTTATCAAATATAAAGTTTTTACTCAAATACATTTTTTCTGACTCAATCCTCCAAATTCCGCAATTTTTGCTAATTTGGTAATATCTACAAAACGCAAAAATGACACCCACTCTTGACGATTTTTTTAAAGACAACGATGTTCGAATTGGAAAAGATTTTCAAATTAACCCGCCCATCTACTATCAATCCTTAAATGACGGGTTTTTTAATTATTTTAAAACTGTTATTCGCATAAGGCAATCTCTGCCATCCCTGATGTTTTATGATACCTGGAAAAGAAAAGATATTGCCTTTAGTTTTAGTGATTCAGATTCTACGGTCTTTACAATTTTAGGGTTACATCGCTTTTTTGAATTGCTTTTAAAAGATATTTTGCAGAGAATAAATCCGTTTCTCTCTGTTAAATTTTTAGAAAATTCCAAGCAGGTCATTAAGTATCTCAACAATGGTTTAGATACCGAGGATGTCCAAACTATTGAATTTTCCGAAGCATATTCAAGGTTCAAAAACGCTTTGCACTACGCTAAAGAAAACCCTGAAAATGATGCTTTTCAGCTTAGTCTTAAATTTGAGTTTTTATTACAAGATGATACTTTGCTACAATTATCCCGGTGGAGAAACAGAATTACCCATAATGGAAGGACATTGCCTAATATTTTTGCCTTGGACTATCTCGTAACACAAAAAATTGTTCCACTTATAAACCAAATACTTGAAGTCGAAAGTAAATACATACAAAACTTTAAACCGCATTTTATTACGACACATTCTGGAGTTAACATCTTTGAAGAGCTTCTAAAAATTAAGTTCGATTATCTTGAATTTTATGAACCAACTAAGTCAAAACATTTGCAAAAATGTATATTCAAAATTGCCCATCTAAAAGAAATGGCAAGAGCCAGATATAATTTCGATCCCTTAATACCTAAAAATCGATCTTGGGTTGAACCATATTACGAAGATCCTTTAGGCCGATGTCTTAGATATGCTGATAACGAAAAAAACAACAAACATTTTCATAATATAAAAAAATGTCCATCTTGCGGGATAGAATCATTGGTGATCTATAAAAAAATGATACCAGATCCACAAAATGACTGGAAAGAAACAGGCGAGTATTTTTTTTCCAAATGCACAGCCTGCGATTATTTATTACCTGATAATATGGGTGATCCTTCCATTTTTGACCTTTATTCTGAAAAACTATTCACTAATTTATAATGGCCATTATTATCCCGCATAGATTTCTTGGTAGACTTACCTCAACAGAAGGATATGGGGAAATTAATACCATTATTATAGGTACATTTAATCCAGGTCACCCTGTCATCAGTAAACTCAATGCAACTGAATTAAAACAATTCAGAGAAATCCGGATTTCAAAGGATTGATGCGGTTAAGAATTTTTATGATCGGCCTCAGAACAGGTTTTGGAAAATAATGGACGTACTTAATGACCCTACTTTTTATGGAAAAGACGTAAAAAAAAAGAATCTTATTGGGTTAAAATATTACTCAAAGATGGAAAGAGCTGAGGTTTTTTCAAGGCAAAATTCATTCCTGAAAGAAAGGGGCGTTCTTATTACTGATATTGTAAAGGCCATTAAACCTGCCAGCTTTGAAAACATTTATAGAAATTTTCCGGATACAACAATTGAACGATCTTTTCCAGAGTGGAACACAGATAACATTATTAGAGTTATTCAAACAGTTAATCCAAAAAACATAATTATCAACTTTAATACGGAGAACAAATCTACTCCCTCCATTTGCAATGAAATAACCAAGATCACAAAACGGTTTCCAAGAAAGATTGTTTCAAGTTTAAAATCTACATCAGGAGCTGCCGGTCACACCTATAGCGAACTTATTGAAAACTGGAAGTTATATTTTGTCTAACTCTTTCGGCTAATAGAAGAAGAAGTAAAGCCAGGCAATCACATTTTGTGTAAGCACGCAATGGGCAAAACATTGTCTATATTGCGAAATTAACTTAGGCTAAGGACAATACCATGTAACTCGCTCCACCACTTAATTGTTAAAAGCGACCAGTTACAAAGTCAATTTTTTATCTACATGACAGTTGACTACATTTGATAAGCTATAAAACAACTGATCATGAAAAAATTTTTACTAATTATTTTATTTGCTTGCATCAATCAAACATATGGACAGCTATGTTTTAGTTCTGCGACAAATTATGTTGTGGACAGTTTTCCGCAATCAGTAGTAAGTGTTGACCTTAATAATGATGGGATACTTGATTTAGCAACTGCAAATTATCACAACACAAAAACAGTTTCTACATTATTAGGTAATGGAAATGGGGCTTTCAGTTCTCTTGCAAGTTTCACTGGCGGGACAACCCCTCGTTCAATTACAGCCACAGATATTAACAGCGATGGAAAGGCCGACGTAGTTGTAGCAAATAATACAAATCAGGGTATATCAGTTTTTTATGGAAATGGCACAGGAGGATTTAGTTCACATGTAAATATTCCAACGGGCAATTCTCCAACCTGGGTTACAAATGCAGACTTCAATAAAGATGGTAAACAAGATTTAGCTGTCACCAACTATTATACAAACGAATTCTATATATTACTTGGCACTGGGTCCGGAGGGTTTAGTGGGCCTGTTACTTATACTTCAAGTGCATTTCCCGAATCCATTATTTGTATTGATTTTAATTCAGACTCCAATCTTGATTTAGCTGTAACCAATATAGGCAGTAGTTCAATATCAATTTTCTTAGGTGATGGCGCTGGGAATTTTACATATCTCAATTATTTTTATACTGGCGGCACAATGACTTATCCTTATATGGCTATTAGTGCAGATTTTAATTCGGACGGTAAAGCCGATTTAGCAACTGCTAATGATTTTAATAATAGCTTTTCCAATAATATGACAGTTTTTTTAGGGAATGGAAACGGCACTTTTGGCGCAGCAACTAATTATTCAGCAGACACTGGCGCAGTATCTTTAACAAGTGCAGACTTTGATTTAGATGGCAAGCTTGACATTGCTGTTGCAAACATGAATTCAAATAATGTTTCTATTTTTTTAGGCGACGGCATGGGTAGTTTTGCGACACCAATTAATTTTAGCGTTGATAAAAGTCCAGCAACGGTAATAAGCGCAGACTTCAATGGAGATGGCAAACCAGACTTAGCAACAGCAAACCTAAGTTCAAAGAACGTTTCCATTTTATTAAACTGTAGTGTTATGGGCATTGCCAATTTTAATACCGAACAAAAAGTTTCCATTTATCCAAATCCAACAAGCGACCAGTTCTCCATTGAAGCTAACACAACTGACAAACTAACCGTGAACTTGTATGACATAAACGGCAGACACGTGTTTAATGCAAGCGTTAAGGACAAACAAAATATTAATGTTACAAGTTTAAATGAAGGCGTTTATACATTGACAATTAAAACGGCAGACCGCGTAATAAATAAAAAAGTAATTATACTCCGTTGATCGTAAAAATCAACAAAAAATTTGCTTTTTTTGAATTTTACCATATTTTTACTAAATCATTTTAAATACTTTCCCATGAAAAAACTATTTTACTACTTCATTGCTGGGGTTATTTTTTCCTTCAGTTCTAAGGCACAGACGCCAATTATTAATACAATTGCAGGTACTCCCGGTGTTGCGGGCTATAGCGGGGACAATGGTGCCGCAACTTTAGCAACTTTAAATTTTCCAACTAAGGTTGCAAGTGACGCTTTGGGCAATATTTATTTTGCCGATAACGCAAATAATGCTATCCGAAAAGTTGCAACAACCGGTATAATAACAACCATTGCCGGAAATGGAACAGCAGGATATTCAGGAGAAGGTGGACTTGCAACATCAGCGGTTATAAATACCCCTTGGGGTGTAGCTGTTCATAATGGAGACATTTATTTTTGCGACCAAGGCAATCAGATAATACGAAAAATAGATGGAGGTACAGGAATTATTTCACTCGTCGCAGGTACACCGGGCGTATCTGGATATAGTGGTGATAGCGGTCTTGCAACAAGCGCAACATTGAATTCACCAACGGGATTAGCGGTTGATAATGCCGGAAACATATACATAACTGATGATTATAACAACAGAGTTCGTAAAGTAAATACTTCTGGCATTATCACAACCTTTGCAGGAATTGGTGTTGGAGGTTTTAGTGGAGATAATGGCCCAGCTTATTCGGCACAAATTTCCTTTCCGGCTGGAATTTCGGCAGATGTTAATGGAAATATTTACATATCTGACAATAATAATCAGCGAATACGCAAAATAAATACTTCTGGAATTATTACGACAGTTGCAGGTAATGGTACTGCCGGATATAATGGTGACGGAATTCCAGCAACTACCGCTTATCTAAATAGTCCATGGGATGCAGTGGCTGACGCAGCAGGTAATATTTATATTGCTGATTTTTTTAATTGTCGTGTAAGAAAAGTAGATGTTAATACAGGACTTATTAGTACATACGCCGGTAGTTCTTGCGGATATGGCGGGGATGGCGGGCCAGCTACTTCTGCGCACATGAATGCACCGACCGGGCTTTGCTTGAAAAGCAATGGTGACTTAATTATTATCGACGCTTATAGTAATATAATACGAAAAGTATATTCGACTACCCCTTCAAGTGAACCTTCTTCTATAATCCCAATAGTGGGTGCGGGGCCTGACAGGTATCTATTCCCAGGCCGAACCATACAGATGGATCCAGAGTCAGGGGATATTAGTTATTTATGGTCTCCATCTATCGGGTTAAGTGATTCTACTATCCGCAACCCATATGTTACAATTTCAGACACAATAGTTTACGTATTGCGAATGGAGCGAAGCGCTGGAGTATTCTCCTATGACACGGTCGTGGTTAGAGCAATAAATCCAACATCAGTTTCCAGTCAAGCCAGTTGCAACAATTGGGTAGATAATTATGACATGGAAAGTGGTGCGTGCGTGGGCACTGCTTACGGTTATTTACCGACTTCTTGGAATGATGCGGGCGGAACTTGTGATTTATTAACTGCGTGTGCAAATGGCCCTCTAACTTCGGTTCCTCAGAATACTTTTGGATACCAAAATTCAGCAGCGGGCCCCAGCAACTATGCCGGAATGTGGATTTGGTACAATGGGACAAATTACGCTGAATATCTTCAGCAACAGCTCCCCTGTCCATTAGTCTCGCTACAGCGCTATGCCCTATCATTTAAAGCAAGTTGGGCTTGGAATAGCAATTTTGCGTGCGGCGACATCGGGATGTACGTGAGTACAAGTCCGGTCAATGGTGGAGGAGCGTTTATTAATAATGTTGTACCACAAGTCAGTGGTACAATCGGACAAAATTCAGGTTGGATTCAAATTCCATCTACTCCAGTGATTATTACTGGAACCGGTGAACAATATGTTACAATAGGAAATTTCACAAGTTATCCCGCCACCTGTACCCGGCTTCAAAATAATGTTGATCCTTATGCTACTGGTCATCCTCCACTTGACGGCACTTATAATTATGTGGATGATGTTCAGATAAATCCTGTCCCACCGGACATAATTGCAACTCAAACGGTAATGTGTTCAAACAGTGTTTCAACTGTAACACTTTCAGCGGGAGGCTCTCCCGGAAACTTATGTTCTTGGTCAGGTCCGGGAACAATTGTGCTTGACCCTTCTAATCACGCAATAGCTTATGTAACGCCGCCAAATTCTCCGGGTACTTATATATATACAGTTTCAGTTAATCTTGGTTTAAAATGCAATTTATGTGGGACATTAACTCAAACAATTGCAATTACTGTATTGCAATCAATTGCCGGCCCACCTTTAACCGTTACAAATAATTCTCCGATTTGCCTTGACCCGAATAATCCGCCAACAGTAGGAACAATGACAGTAACTGGTGGCACCTCACCTTATATCTGGAGTCCGCATGTTTTTTCAAACAACCCTTCATACTCTCATGTTCACGTCAATTATACTGCCCCCGGAACGTATGTTTATACAGTTTCAACAAATAATTGTCAAGGAATAGGAACGACAACAATTGTTGTTAATCCTCCTCCAAGTTTTACAATTACGCCTGCCACATATACTTATTGCACCGGACAATCTACACCTTCAGTAACTTTAACCGCAACCGATCCTTCTTTGTCATACACTTGGACGCCGACAACAGGTTTATCGTCACCGACTTCAAATACTATAAGTGTAGTAGCACAACCGGCAAACACAACCATTTACACAGCGACCGGAACGGATGCGAACGGCTGTACTAATATTGCAACAGCAACAGTAAATGTTAGTCCCGCTCCTGTTATTACCGCAACATTAGTAAACAATAATCTATGCGCCGGTTCAACTGCAACAATTAATGTATCGGATGGCGGACAAGGCGGAACGTATACAATAATTCCAAGCATCCCGACTCCTACCTATAATATTAATAGCTCCGGCAGCGGAGCGATATATGTTCAGGTTTTCGCCAATACAACGTATACCATTACAGTAACAACTGCTGGGGGATGTATTGGGAAAAAGACGGTAATAATTACTGCTCAGCCTCTGCCTGTTGTTACTTTAAGTGCAAATCCGAATCCGATTTGTCCGGGCGCACCAGTTTCGTTGCACGCAACGGGTGGAGCAAACAATTTTTCATATACCTGGAGTACAAATACAGGTTCATCTTCTACTCACGCCAATATAAATATAAATCCGGGGCCAACGGTTCAAACAACATATTCTGTTTTAGCTCAGGGTAGCAATGGATGTTTTAATGGTGCAGCAGTCACTGTAACAATTACGCCACCGCCAAATATTACCGTAAATAACCCAACCATATGCCCTCACACAACAGCAATTCTTACAGCAAACGGAGCAAATACTTATACGTGGGTGCCGGGCGCAGGTAATCCTAATTCCAATCCGCACACAACGGTAATATATCCTAATCCCGGTACCTATACAGTTCACGTTACAGGTACGGATACAGGTACGGGTTGTAAGGGTACGGCAACTTCTACAATCACTGTTTCGCCGCCAACTCCGGTTTCAATAACATTTACCCCTCAAACTACCAACGCTTGTAACGCTTCTCCTTTACCTCCGGGAAATAATACAATTTGTCAGGGAAGTAGTGCGATTTTAACAGCGAATGCTGCCGGTGCAACTTCTTATAACTGGACTCCGGGAAATCTCAGCGGGCCAACTGTTACCGTAACTCCGAACGTTAATACAGTTTACACTGTTACCGCCACCGGAGCGAATTGCCCCGGCACAGGAACAGTTGCGGTAACAGTTTCAACTTGCCCGTGCAGCGGAATTCCTTTACCAATTGGAGGAAATATCACAGGCCCGTATGCTGCTAATAGTAATGTCATCATTACTTCAGGGTTCACTTTGACTCTGACTAATGCAGATGTGCTTTTCGGAACAGGAGTTTCTTTAACTGTAAATAACGGGGCCGCTTTAAATATTATTAATTCGCATCTGCACGCTTGCAGCAATATGTGGCAGGGAATTATTGTTAAACCCGGTGGAGTTGTAACGATGTCTAATACAGCGGGAAGCAATAACCTGATTGAAGACGCTGTTATTGCCATTGACGATAATAACAATGGCAATCCGCATTCCGGCGCTTTAAGTTCTAAGATTCGTATCAGTGGAACCGTTTTTAATTGCAACCGAACAGGTATAAGAAAAGGTTTTTATCAAAATATAAATCCTACCAAATACACAAATACTTATTTTGAAATAAAAGATGCGGTATTAACTTGTCGCTGCGGAATTACAACAAGTACCACTGGATTTTTAAATACATTGATTCCGAGCGGTGCCACCCCTTTGCCAACAATAAATTCTTTCTATCAGGTTGCAACCTTGCCTATTGCATTTCTAAAATCACCTTATTTAGGCCAGCCTGCTTATGAAGGAATACAATTCAATGAAAGTGGCGATATAACTTCTACGACTCCCAATACTACGGCTTATGGGGTTGGTACTATCGCTCCCGGATTTGTTTTGTTTGATAATTTGGTTTATGGTATCAATGCGAAAAATTCTAACTTTTTAGTAACTGATTGCGCTTTTCAACTTCCGCAAAGACTTGGATTTGGAAATACGGGTGGATTCGGAATAAATGCAACAAATACCAACCCTACCTGGCACAACGGAATTTATGCAAACAATAATACATTCATTGAAATGTCAAGAGGCATTCACAACATAAATTATTATGATTTTAATTTAAATGTAAATACATTTTACAGTAAACAGATAGCCCCTAATCCCAGTGGATTCGGCCTTACCGTTAATCCCGCCGGAGATTACGGAGTGTATGTGAAAACTCCGCGATATACTCAGGGTCAAATAAAAGGTAATAATTTCTATAACATTAATAACTGTATAGATGTAGTTATTGATGCAAATTCATTGTATGAACCGGGAGGAAATAATCAGGATGTAGGGCCGATGTTTATAAGTGGTAACTTCCATGACAGGCAGTATCCGAATGATGCAATTGCAACAACTTATATCGGTAATGCCATTGTTGTGGACAATGTTTTAATGTCGCCAACTACAGGGCCGGTTTTAGGGCAGACTACAAGGATTCAAATTTTTCTGAATAATATTGCGAATGCTTATCGTGGAATTTTGGTGAGGAATCATAAATATCAGGAAATTCGCAATGAAATAAACACAATAACCATGATGCCGGAACCAAATGACGCCTTTGCGAATGTTACAACCCAATATGGAATAAAACATGACCATGTAACCTACGGACTAAATCCTCTTGGTGTTGGCGATGATATTCATAAAAATGTTATTACTGGTTTTACAACATCCGCTCAATATTCTAATCGTGCTTTATTTGAACCAAAAAAAGGCATTTGGTGTAGCCTTTCCGGTAACCATTATGTTACCTGCAATAGCGTAACCAATGCAGGGCGTGGTATTGAGTTTAGTGGTTTGAATCCTGCCATTGTATGGCGACTTAATAGCATGGCATCCTGCGGTGAGGGATTTGTTTTAAGCAGCAACAGTGGTAGCGGTATTATTGGTCAACAAGGAAAAAGTGGAGATGCAAGCGATAATACCTGGACAGGTTTTACGGGTATTAATAACCAAACTTTCGTAGACCCAGTAAATTCCTCTTTATCTTCAGTTCTTTGGGTTCAGAATATTCAACCAACATATAATCCTATATTTCAAGGTGGTGCTGGAACTCAATATCAAACCGGCCCTTCTGCATCTATCCAAATAACCGGCCCTGCAAGTACTTTTAGTAATTGTGCTTCACAAACACCTCCTTCTCTTGTTGTTGATCCTACTAATATATCTTTAAATCAAAGGGTGAATCAAAACAATACATTAAGTGGCGCAACAAATCAGATAAACATTTTAGAGAAAATTGCTTTGGACAGCTTGCCTTACCAAATAGATAGCTTGCAAAATTCTTTTATCAATAAAAATATATTGTATCGAATGATTAAGCAAGATACCAGTCTGATGGACAGCTCTGCTGTTTTAAGGAGTTTCTTTACAAATAATCAGCATTCTTGTTTCGCAAAATTATGTGAAATTGAAGATAGCCTGCGGGCACAAAATTTTGCTTATGCCGGTGCATTGCTTGGCGCTTTCAGCCCTTCAAGCCACATAGAACAGAATTACAAGCGTTTTTATCAAATATATAGTAATAGTTTACAAGGAAACCGTACAGCATCTGACTCAACTGATCTTGAAATTCTGGCAAACAGTTGCCCTCGTTTAAATGGAGCAGTTGTATATCAGGCACGTGCATTCCATAATAGCCTGTTTAATGAATTTAAGCATTATGAAGATCACTGCCCCGCAATTACATCCAATGTACGAAGTCTTGATATCTCACAGGTTAAACTTCAATCTTCATCGCTTTTAATTTATCCTAATCCGAGTACAGGCAAAATTTATATCAGTGGATTCGGGGTATTGAATAAGTACACAAATATTGAAATTACTGATGTTACAGGAAAAGTTATTTTAAAGCAAAGGAACACAATAAATGAAGGAATTATAGGAATAGACTTATCGTTGAATGACGGTGTTTATTTTATTCATCTCTTTGATGAATCAGGATACAGTAAAATACAAAAAATTATAATTCAGAAATAACATTGAAAACCAAATTAGAATCCCGCAACCGAATTGCGGGATTTTTTGTATATTAGTACTATGAAAAGTTTTAGAAATCATATTTTAATTTTTTTCTTCATTTTTTGTTGCAAGAATTCAAACTCTCAGGTTAATTTAGTACTTAATGGAAGTTTTGAAGATACTATAACTTGTTCTTCTCATATTACCTATCAACTTTTTCCGAAAAATTGGTGGATGTTTAATACGGTGGATTATGATAGATTTCCCTTTACATTTTGTGCTAATAGTGGTACCTCAGGAACTATACCATTTAATGGTGGCGGATATCAATATCCTCATTCAGGAAATTCATATGTGGGCGTTGTAACTATATTGAGCAT
>DATMMV010000093.1:0-51367 GCA_035569635.1 Bacteroidia bacterium
AAATGAAGCGATCAGGCAAAGAAGAATGGAGTACCAAAAAATTAAATTAATGCGAAATAAAAATTTTAACTTACATTTGAATTAACAAGAAACACTATCTAACAATAAGTCCATATTACTTTGAAGACATACAGTATTCTAAAAATTGACGATAACTGCTAAGTTCCCATAAGGTCGGGTCATGTGGAATATTCTGCGAAGTAAATACTTCTTTACCGCGCTCCTGAAGAATCTTGGTCATATATACCTTCGGCTCCTTATTGCTAATGGTACGATTAGTTTTACCTACTATAAAAGCAAGATTTGATATTTCATTTATTTCTCTTCGGTCATAATTCAAATCTCTTAATAGCGACTTTGGATAGATATGATGAAACTGGAGCGCGTGACTTCTGCCAGTCAGCTTTTCAGAAATTGCAATACCAGTAAACCAGTCCTTGACCGCCTTTTGCTTATAAATGAAAAACAACATACTGAAATACGGGCTTCTTCTGTTTTTTGTTTTTACTTCTTCGGCTGTTACTGTAAAATCTTTTACTTGTAAACGTAACGAGTTTAACAGTTCATCCAAGCTCTGAGTCTTGTTTAAAACAGATAAATCGCTATCGAGAATACTCTCGGAAGAACCTTTACTATATCGTCCTTTCATGTGCGCGGTATAGAACCACAGCAATATTTTTTTAACTTCTTCATCCGTTATTCTTTCATTTTTTTGAATAGCATAATAGGCAATGGGTAATAAAAGAAAAGGAGAACTTAACAAACGTAAATTTTCTATGCGCACATTGCTATTTAAAAAATTTATTGCGTAACGTAATCCTGTCTTTGCCTTCTCCCATGAGAGTTTAAAACTCTCTAAGGGAACTCTTCCGACAGTTTTATATTTACTTTGATTTGTTGCAAATGCTACAAGTGACTTTATCATAATCCCCGTCTCATGTAGATATTCCTCGTTGTTGTCAAATTCCGCTGCAAATTTTTCAAGCTCGTGCATGAAGCCAGTCCATCGGCTTGTAATCTGAGCTAAAGCCAAATCAGAACCGCGCAGCTTCACTCCTAAAGAATTTACGCGCACGAATATTTCCGTAACTTCTTCATAGGACATTTTCTTGTCCAATATCTGCATGACGTAATTGTAATCTTCAATCCTTCTAACTTTTTTTATTCTTTCTGAAAATTTATCCCACCGCGCGTCATCAGAATTAATATTTAATGGTTTCAATATCTGACTATCTGTTTTCTTAAAAATATCCGTAACCGAAACCCAATTAGGGTCATTCTTTAAACTGCGACTGGCAACAACAAACGTCCGCTTGCGCAGTTCTTCCAAAATGTCATTTTCGTCCTCGTCATTATCATCTTCGTCATCATCAAATTCTTCCTCATTCTCCACAACCGTCATCTCCTCAAGGAATGTATCGGGATGGTCGAGATTAAACATGATGTCAATAGGTCGCTTTTTATTTCTCACCATTACAGGATTACCACTTAATATGGCTGTAAGAGATGTAAGGCGTTGCTGTCCGTCCAAAAGCAGTAATTTACTACTCAACGTAGTTTTTACAGCATCCTGAATTTGAAGCTCTCGGTCATTCTGTATTATGTCGGTTTCCCAAACAAGAATAGTTCCAGAAGGGTAGCCGCGATAAAGCGAATCGAGCAAATCGCGCACCTTAACGCCTGTCCAAACATACCTGCGTTGCATTTCAGGTAATGTAAGTTCTCCCGAAAGAACTTTATCTTTTAATTGACCAACTGTTATGTCTTGTTTTGGCATGATATATTTTTTAAAAGTTAAACCAATATTTTTTCTAATCTATCCTTCCATTTTTTCCAATCAGGCATTACGCGCGCCTGTAATTGATAGAACTTTTTATCGTGATTCCTATTGACGATATGGCAAAGCTCGTGTATAATAACATAATCAATACAGCCTACCGGGGCTTTGATGATTTCAGGGTTCAGGGTAATTGTGCCGTTAGGCGTACAACTTCCCCAACGCTTTTCCATCCTGCGCACTATCAATTTGGGGTATTCTATTTTGTGCTTTTTAAATCGTTCAAGGTTCGCCTTTATCCTCCACTCAAAAATGCGGAGCGCATGTTCCCTGTACCAATCGTTTAGGAGGAGCATAACAACCCTTTTTTCAGCTTTATCAGGCAAGTAAACATTGATATATCCTTTGGTCATTTTTACAGTACGCGCACGCGCCTTAATGAGCTTTAAGCGGTACTGCTTGCCGACATATAAATGTGTTTCACCTGATACATATTCTTTGGCAGGAGTTTTAGGAAGAAAATCTCCAAAGAATTCTTTTTGGCGCACTATCCAACGTGCTTTCTTTTCTACTTTATCTTTTACTTTTTTGATTGACGAATTATATGGCGCAATAACTCTTACCGTCAAATCGGGATTGACGGTAATACCTAACGTCTTTCGCGTAGAATACGATAGTTTAAAATCAATTTCGGTTGTTCCGTAGCTTATAGTATGTACCTGCTCCATTATTCGTATCGGTGTTTTGCAACTTCAATAGATTTCTCGATAATCTCGTCAATAACATCAAATGAAATCTCCAAACCCGATGTATCGCGCACTTCGCATAGATAATCGTCAATATCCTGTTTCATTTTATTGATTATATCTGATTTCATTTTCCAATCAACTACTTTGTTTTTACGAATGATAGCGTCAATATGCAGCCCGGTATTGACGGCAATTTTTTGCATTTGCTTCACGTCCTTTCCTACATTTTTCAACGAATCATTCGCTATACCGTAAAATGCTTTTGCCGAATCATTATTTTGGAGCTGCGAAGGTGTGTCGTCATCCTTCCTATCACGCACGGCAATCATAATTTCAGTTACATTCTTTAAATACTCCGCATCCGTTAGTCTTCTTGCTGTATATTCTTCAATAACCTCTTCGAGCATCTTTGAAAACTTCTTGTAGAAAGCCGGGTCTTCAGCCATTTTTTCATTGATGGTTTTGGCGGTACGTGAAGCAATCAAATCTGCGCGCGCGGCGGGTGAGGAATGTTTTTCTACTTCCTTTTCAAAAGCATCTTTATCAAAAATATCTACCAGCTCCGTTATTTTTATCACTTCATCGGATGCCACATGAGTATCAATCAATTTCTGAATCTGCTTTTCGTATTTACGGTAATCTATTCCATCGGAGTAGCGTTCTTTGACAGAAACTCTTAAGCCAAGAAAAAACTTTGCATCCTCAGTATATTTAGCTATTGTTTCTTTCGGAGTTTTCTCGTTGAATTCAACCGTTGACAATGCCATTTTGAAAGTACGCGCAAATATGGAGAGTCTCTCATAGAATTTATCACGAATGTCTTTTGGCTTCAATAATCGTTCAAATGCTTCCGCATCTTTTTTATTCTCGATGGTTTTAAATAAATCCCATAGCTGAGAATGGCGTTCAGGTAATTTTTTTATTTCCTCCGAAACATCGGTTATTGTTCCTAATAAATCTTCCTCGTCAAATTCGGATAGATTACTGTAAGTAGTTAATGCCTCATCCAAGTTGCCGAGATTGCCATAATAATCTATGATATATCCGAAGTCTTTACCTTCAAACACACGGTTTACGCGCGCTATTGCCTGCAACAATCCATGTTCCTTTAGATGTTTGTCGAGATAAAGAATAGTGTTGCGCGGAGCGTCAAATCCTGTCAATAATTTGTCAACCACAATAATTATTTCGGGCGTATCCCCATGCTTAAAGCCGTTTATGACCTGTTTATTATATTCTTTTTCCGAGCCGTATTGTTTCATCAGCGAGTTCCAAAACTTAACTATTTTATCACTCGGCTCATCGTAAGGGCTATCACTACCCTCACGAGTATCGGGCGGTGAAATAATGACCTCCGTTTTTACACAATCAACCATTTGGTCAAAAAATTCCTTGTAGCGAATGGCTGCAACCTTTGAACCACAAGCTAATTGCCCTTTGAATCCTGTCCCTCTCCAATTTGTTTTATAATGTTCGCTTATATCCCATGCACACATATAAATCCGTTGCTCCGCTTCATTCAAATGCTCCGCGCTTGCAAACTTTTTTTTCAGTTCTGCTTTTTGATACGTGGTAAGCGGCTCAGAAACTTTATTAAAAAAAGTATCAATAGGTTTTTTATTTACTTCCTGAAGCACCTGTCTTCCCTCGTACAGAAGTGGAACAACTGCTTTATCTTTTACAGCTTGGTCAATGGTGTATTTGTCAATGATACCTCCGAACCTTTGCGCGGTGTTCTTATCCTTCTTCATTATAGGAGTTCCTGTGAAGGCGATATAGCATCCCAGTTTGAAGATGGATTGCATATTCACATTTGCTTTTCCATACTGGGTGCGATGGCTTTCATCCACGAGAATAAAAATGTCACGATTATTTTCTATCGCTTTCCCGCTCTTTACAACCGTGTCAAATTTATTTATGACGGTAGTAACGATATGGTCTTTGGAATCGGTGAGCAAATCAACCAACTCCTTTCCTGTTTTTGCCTGAGTAACTTCCTTACCACAATTAAAAAAGGTTTTATAAATCTGGTCGTCCAAATCAACGCGGTCGGTAACTAAAATTATTTTCGGGTTCTCTATGCCCGGTTCAAGCGCAAGGCATTTGGCGAGCATTACCATCGTGAGCGATTTACCGCTTCCTTGAGTGTGCCATATCACTCCGCCTTTTCTTTTACCACCTTCCACAACCTTCACACGCTGCAAAGTTTTTTTCACTCCGAAATACTGTTGATAGCGCGGTAGTTTTTTCTGTCCTTCATCATACACCACAAATTTGTAAACCAATTCTATCAATCGTTCAGGTCGGCATAGGTCATATAAAAGTTCGTCTTGCTCCGTTACCTGCACTTGATTCCGCTCCAGGTCATCAAAGTATTGGCGCACGTATTTAAAGCGATTTGAAAAAAGTTTTTCTTTCTGTGAATCGGTGAGCGATTTATTTTTTAACGCAAATAAAGTTTTCTGATATTCATTTTTCGCTTCATCATTCTCTGTTTGTTCTTTCCATTGCGACCAAAACTCCATTCTGCTCCCTGCTGTTCCATATTTTGCAGCGTTCATGGATAGTGCCAAAAGAACTTGCGAGTAGATGTATAACTGCGGGATGCCATTCTCTAAGTATTGATTGCGTATCTGCTGAAGTATTGCCTGCTCAACAGGTTTATTCCCTTCGGGTGATTGTGATTTAGGGCTTTTACATTCTATAACACCGAAAGGAATGCCATTCACGAAGAAAACAAGGTCGGGACGATATGTTTCTACTGTGCCTACGCGCTCCACCGAAAATTCTTCGGTAACATGAAACACATTGTTGAGCGGATTAGCCCAATCAATGTATTTCAGCGTAAAACTTTTTACATCGCCCTGTATATTTTCTTCTAAACTTTTTCCGAGCGTGAGCAGGTCATATACTTTTCCGTTAGTTGTTATTAAACCATCCCGAAGGGAAAAATCCTGAAGTGCCTGAATAGCCTTGTAAATATTATTATGGCTGAAAGGATATTGGTTTCCTTTAAACTCGAAACGATTGAGCTTATGGAGCTGCTGCTCCAATATTTTTTCAAGTATAACCTTGCTGTTTTTACCGCGCTGCTCATCTACTTCCGCAGGACTTAAATAAACATATCCCATGTTTTGCATGAATTGCAAAGCAGGAATTTGGCTTATATGGTCTTCTATAAAACTTGGTGCTTCCATAGACTTATTTATATTTTATTATGTACCGTTTTTGCAACTCTTCTTCGACTTTTAGTTTTATGTTATCTCTTTTAGCAAAATAGCGGAATGACAATTCAACTGTATTAAAAGAGTACAATAAAGTTTCTTCTATCTGCCGTAAATAATTTTGTTCATTCCCGGTATTCATTTCCAATTCAAAAGTTAGGTTTGAATAATGAATAAAATCAGAAAAGTTTTTCCACAGGAAAAAAGCTCTAAGTGTCAATTTACTAAGCTCAAAGTCCTCTGTTTTATCAGCAATTTGTGTTACTTGAAGGAATGCCTTGAAATTAAATTTCTCCCTGTCTTTAAAATATTTTTCGTTTTCAGCTTTTGATTTAAAATGTTCCTTCAGCTTTGAAAATTCCTCTTTATTAAGATAGAAAGGATACGTTCCGTTAAAATGTTTTTCATTTGATTCAGTAAGTATTTCAAGCCCCTGAAAACTTTTAGAGTAAGCGTTAGCATTAATCCTCACAATATTTTCATCTTCGTCAGGCTGCGTTTTTAAATAAAACACAAATAGGAAATCGTCAATGAGACATCTGCAAAGAATAAACAAGGAGGTGAAATTTTTATGGGGACTATTTTTTAAAAGAGCAATTAAATCGTAAAGAATAATTGTTTGCCTTCTCAAAATTCCCAAAAAGTAATCTTGGGTAGTGTCCTTTTTCTGACATTTCCCATTTAACTGTTCAATGTTTGCGTTGGCAAAATCAATAATCTTCTTCGCTTCAATAGCAAGAAACTCCTTATTTATATCAGGCAATTTTTCCATCTATACTTTCTTTCTTAAAAGCCCCAAGCAAAGGAGGACGTGAATTAATCTATCTGCTGCTGATTGGTTAAAGGAGTGCGCACCAACTAAACCATGACAAACATTGTGTCGCATATTCCATCCGCGTTTATCAGTTAAAAGAACTTTGAAATATAGAATCATGTCTTCGCCCAATGCTTCGATAACAATAGAATCTCTCAGCAAATCATCTAATAGTTTAAGGTCAAAACCACCATTGCGCGCAGGCTTCAATACATTTCCGCCTGCAAGCTCAACGATATTTCTTAGTCCATCTTCAATTTGAGGAATAAGTATATGAATTGACGCAACAAAGTCGTTCTCAAAATAAAAATCAATCCCTCGTTTGATTATCGAAATTCTATCGCTACTAAAAACAGGAGACTTGCTTAAGAACTCAATAATATTTTCTGCTTTCAAGTCAAAGCGTTTAATCGCTTCATCAAGCACCAATCGCATAAAAAAATTGGATATTGATAAACTTTGCGAAACCTGTCGAACCAAATGCCCATCAGGATCTTTTTCCAACGAACCGATTGATGCAATAGCGCGGCCTCTTTCATCAAGTATTTGATGCCCGATTATAAATTGCAGAGGAGCTTGCTTAGATAAATCGAAGATATGTTGTTTGATTTGTTCCTTGTTAGGGATATACGTTGCCGCAATTCTTTGGAATATCAGTTCTAAATTTCCACCAAGTATTTCATTTAGGTACTGCTTAATTTTTTCTGCGGGAAACTCTTGGGAAAACTCAATCGGCTTCAGTTCGGCACTCACTTTATCGCCCAAAGTTCTTATCTGTATTAAAATTTTCTCCGCCTCTTGCTTTAAACCATACTGTACATATATTCTGCGCAGTTGTTCCAACCAGCCAGATGCGCGCATTGCAGATGCTTCAGAGCTAATTGCCTTAGCGTATGCTTCACCAAGTTTTAGCAGAACTCTTTTTACGTCTGCGGTCTTTCCTTTTCTTTCATAATATGAAGCGAGCCGTTCAGCAGCGGCTTCAGAGGAAGAGGGTTCTGCATTCTCTGCCGTGCGTGTAAGTTTATTTTCTAAATCATCAACGAGTTCTTGCTCAATTTTTGAATCAAGGTTTACTTTTTCGTTATCCACCAATAAATCGAAAGCATGTCCCCATAACCCCGGCTTCTTATCGTCCGAAACTTCTTTGTCAAATTTTAAAGTCGCATTTTTAATTCTTTCAATTAATTCAAGGGAATTATAAGAAATAGCGATTGAAAGTGCGCGCTGAAGTTTAATAAAGCCATCGTACTCGTACCTATATAATTTTTTCTCGGCAATGCTTACTAAACTTTCAACATATAGTTTTCCAATGGCAAAGGATGGCGGTTCCCCGGTTATTTTTTTTGAAAAATCAAAAACTAACCCTGCGTATCGTGCTTTTATAATCGGGTTCTTTGCTTTACTTGCGCGTGTTTCCCAATACTTTATCATTTCCGGAGTAACGAGCTTTATAGACGGAGCCTCCATTGCAGTTCCATCGCCATTACTCGAAACATACATGGGGCCGAAGTATGTTCCCCACCCTGTTTTGTCATCGCGGTAATTTTCGCAAAAGTCAAATGCCATAGCTTCCGCCATTATCTCAGGAGCCATTTCTTTTGAATCCTTCGGCACTAATTTTCTTAGAGCAGAACTAACTTCATGCTCAGTAAAATTTCCCGCATCCTCTATATCGAAAGGAGACAAGATTTCTTCTAATGTAGAATTGTCATTCATTTTTAGTTAAGGTTTTAAATGGCTAATGGTTTCGTTCAAATTCTTAATAGAATCGGAAAGTCCTTTTGTGCTGAAAGAAAATATTTTTCCGCTTGATTCGATGTATAATTTAGGAGGAGCCTGCACTTGAATCACAACATCACTAAGCATTTTTTGCCGCGATACATTTTCTTTAGTGTCCTCGCCTTTAAGTAAATCGGAATATGCTTTAATGGTATTGGCTACTGCTGCTTTAAAAGCATACTCTTCCTGTAAATTCCTTTCTTTGGAATATTGTTTAAAAACAAATCCCATTAAAACAAAGGCGGGAATTGTTTTCGCCACATTCAGGATTACATCTACCCAAATCGTTCCTGTGCTTGATTTCAGGCAGGTGAATACAATAATCACCCAAAGCATGGCAATTATTGTAATTCCCGGCACAGCCCATTTCCAGAATTTTAAGCCATCATTTAATTTTTTTTCACGTAATCCAAAGGTTCCGCCCAATGCCGCGCCTGCTGCCAGCGCACCCAACTCAATAATTTCTTTTTGTTTATCTTTTATGAACTGCTCAAGCGATTGGAAGAATTTCACCTTCTCATCGCCCGATGAAATCACAGCGGTTAATTTCACTTTTTCTTCCTCTACCTTATCAGTAATAGTTTTAAATTCCTTTTCCTGTGTTTCTTTTTGTGTCTTCAACTGTTCATACAGGTCACTATGATTTTTTTGTACAGTTCGTATGTCAGAATCAACTTGCTGTACACCCTTATGAATAGCATCAATTTCGCCTTTTTGATTGGTAACCGTTGGAACGGCTTCAGCTATCGTAGCGAGTTCTAGTTTTTTCTGTTCAACGAATTGTGTAAGAGTTTCTCTTTCTTTTATTATGCTTGCCTTCTCAGCGATGTATTCGTTTTTTGCTTGTTCAAGTTTTTGAAATTCTCCTTTTACACGCTCTGTTAAAATGAGGAGGGTCGCTTCCTTTTCTTCAAGGTCACTTATGTTTAATGTAGCTCTCTCTTTATTCCATAAATCGAAATCAAAAAGGTATTTAATAATCCATTGAACATGGTGGACAAATTCAGTTGCTGGTTTTTTTTCTTCAATACCCGTGAGGACATTTGTTGCCTCAGTAGCCAAATTAGCCGCTCCCAATGTAGGATGGGTATAATCCCAAGCATACACAGAATAATCTTCTCCAATAGTAATTTCATTTAGCTGCTTGAAAGCTCTTGTTGTTACCTGAATAAAATTGTCAACGGAGAATATATCTACCATTGTTGTATCCCAGGGTTGTCCTTGATAGTGGGCATCCGCCCATGCAATTACTTTTTCTGAGCTGAATCTCTTGCAAAGTTCTCCTAACTGATTTCGTTGTTCTCTGTTCATTTGAATTTTATTTTAAATTTTCACTCTTTTTTCTCCTGTAAATAAATATTGCATCAATCCCTTTTTTTGATTTATAAGAATATTTAATTTTCTTTTTAGTAATGATATTTCGTTATCGCAGCACAGGAACACAGATGAAATATTTTCTTGTGCATCTGCCGTCAATTCTGGAATGAGAAAGGAGTTTAAATCTGCAAGAGATAAATTTGCTTGAGCAGCTTGAACATTAATTTCCTTAATTCGCTTTTTTATTATTGGGCTTTGTAAAAAATAATAAACGAAAGCATAATTCAATTTTCCTTTCGGGTTAATACGTATAATGCCTAAAGCCTGATTAGTATTTGCAGGGAGCATTGATTTTTTAATTATCGTAACCCTTCCCAATGCACCTGCAATCGAAATTAAAATATCATTCTCCTTTAACTGAGAACGTTTTAGGGAGATGTGAGCTTCTTCTGAAATATAAGCAAGTTTGTCTTTTATAATTGTGCCGTCTTCCTGTATGGTTTCAATTTTAATAAAGTTTATTCCTGATTTAAGAAAAGAAAATCCATTTGTTGTTGGAGTGGTTCCTTTTGTTATCACTTCACATTCATTTCCAAGTTTTAAGAATTTGTTTTTTTGTTTTTGCTTGGGATTTATAAAGATATTTTGGAGCAGCTTATCCTTTTGTTTTTCCTTTGCTTCAATAAGTTTTCCAGTAAGCTCAATAGCTTTATTCCAAGTAAAAAGGATGTCTCTAATTTTTTTCTGTTCTGATAAGGGAGGAAGAAATATTTTTAATTCTTCTAACATATAAGGATATATATGAACGACAGAGTGCCCTTGTCCTAATCTTCTCTTTTGCCTGTTTGAATAATTTGTATTAAGAAAATAGGATAGAAAAATACTATCGGTTTTCCCATTGGGAGAAAAAATAATTACATCGCCTCCGGCATACGCTTCCTCGTTTCCAATATAAGCAATCGCCTTGCCTATATCTTCAAGTGTTTCACCTGAACCCGCTAATAAAATATCATTCTTACGAATTTGCCTACTATCCTTAGCAACTTCATCCGAAATAAACGAGCGAAATTGTTTTATAAAATAATCGTGGCTCGTGTAAATTTCGCCATATCGAATACACGGGAGACCGCTTGGAGAAAGCTGTTCCTTTGTAATTCCATTACCCTTTGAGAAAGTACCTAATTCACCCAACAATTTCAACTCCCACCCTTTAGGAACAGAAGTTGAGCCATTGAAACTATTTTTTTTCTGAATCGCCATTTTATTCAAGTGATTTCGGAATAAAAAACTTCTTTGATGGTTTCTCATCAATTTTATCATGCGGATTAAGCTTCGCTTTATTTTCAATGTAACTGACAACCTTATGGCCCAATTCTTCCGCCCACTTAATAATATCTTCTTTTACCGGAACAGAACCGTATTCTATTCGGCAGATGGAATAATCGAACCCGCTAAATTTATCATCGTCTTCAAATCCCTGTGATTTTGAAATGGTCGAAAATATGTTTTTGAGACCGCGCATGAGCATACTACTCTCATAAGGCATTCCTACATAGGCCATAATTTCATATTCAAAATCATAGAAATAAATTTTAAAGGCCACTTCAAGGTCTACCTTCTTCTCTTTACTTCTGAAACTTGTCATCCAGTTCATCACTTTAAACTGGTGCGCGGACGATCCCTTTTCATTAGCAAGTGCGTAAAAATGCTTCAATATATTTAGAAGTGACCATGAGTTTGGCATAGTTGGGTATCCATACTTCGGAGGTTGCGGCTCTTGAAAGTAGCACCAATGATTTTCCGTGAATAGGTGCGCAAGCTTTTGAATGCGCTTGTCTGTTTCCCAAACTAAAGGCGCATACACTGTTTGAATGGTCTGCGCCATTATTTGATTAGTTCTTGCAGTTTTCATGTATTGATTTTCTAATTTTTTTGTGAGCAGTAGAATTCTCTTCTCTAAATCACCCTTACTGTGCTGTATTCCGTTTTTAGCAGCGTCAAAATAAATTTCATATCCATCAATTAATCTTTGACCTATGAAAATGCTGAGAGGATTTAGGTTCTTCTTCTTTTTATACTTATCTCCTTCTCGTAGTGCAGCTAAATACTCCTGCTTCTGTTCAGTTCTAATGATAGCGGGTGGGTAGCCAAGACGCATAAGTATATAGTTGGTAAGTAACCGAGCCATTCTTCCGTTACCGTCATCAAACGGATGAATGCGTACAAATCTGTAATGTAATTCAGAAGCAATTAAAACTGCATGGCACTCCAATTTTTCCAACTGTTCATTGCACCATTGCACTAATTCTCCCATAAGTATTGGAGTGTCTTCAGGTGTAGCGAATGCAAACATTCCTTTTTTAGTTTCGACATCATTAGGAAGTTTTTTGTATTCACCAATGGTGATTAATTTTTCGGTGGGTTCACCATTCAATGTTTTTGCCGGATTATAGTATGGCTCTTTCAGAAGAATCTCATGCAGCCCTCTTATAAAATGCTCTGTGAGCGGACGTTTTTCTTGTACAAGCGCGCGAATTTCTGCAATAGCAGCATCGTGCCCGTTTACCTGATTGCAGTCGCGTATTCTTTTGCCTGAAATTTCTCCTCGTTTTAAAACCAGTTTTTGAGTTTCCTCGAAACTAAATTGCACCCCTTCCATATTACTGGAATGAAAATTCCAATCAATGCGAATTTTATCCCATAGTTCCTTTTCAACGGAATCTTTTAACGGCAAATACCATCTAAGCTCATTCTTTAGATATTCCATTCGGTTTATGATGTCTGTCAATTCCATCCTATGTGCGCACAGTAGTTTTTATTCGTTCCATATTAGCTTCAATTCCTTTCAATAATTCGTTCCCCATATCATTTGCAATGGTTTTAATTTCTTTATCGGAAAGAAATTCATTGTACATCCTCGTTATTGGCGGTTTGTTTTGATTATTTTGAAAGCGCATGTCATATTTAAAATCGTGCATATCCACATGTACTGAGACGTACATATCAAAAGCATCTCGCCCCGCCTTGATGTATCCTCTAAGTCGAAAGTCCACGTTGAATCGACCTATGCGTTCAGGCGGAACTTCGCGCGAATCATTATCTTTTTTTGATTTCGGTTTTGGCTTTGGTAGAAATTTATCTTCAAGGTAAGTCAAGTCAAATGTTTTATTGCTGTTCCCATAACTATCAACCGTCATTGAAGTTTCAATATGCCGAAACAGAGGTTTGAATTTTTTAAATGTACTTGTGAGTGTTTGGAACAAAGGCTTGAATGATTTTTTATAAGTATTCTGAACTGTCTTTTTTGATTTCTCCTCTTTAAGGTCGCTTGTATGGCTGTATTTTATCAGGTGAAGTTTTATTTTTTTATCCAAGCTGTCATACTCCTCCATATTCTCACCTTTAATCTTTCCAATCGTTCTTTGCATGGAGCGCGTGAGCAAGTCGGCAAGGAGTTCGTGAAATGCCTGGGGGTTCTGCTCATACTCTTGCGCATGTGCCAAAGCGGTGTGATATTCGTGCTTGTCTTCCTGCGCAACAATTATTGGAGGTAAACCAAATTTGTCCAAAATAATATTCATAAGCAGGCGCGCGGTTCTTCCGTTCCCATCATAAAACGGATGAATAGTAACATACTTCAAATGAAATTCGGCTGCTATAACTATCGGATGAAGGTCAGCGTCACTTTTTGTTCGCTTGCCAAGTAAATATTTGTCAAGCCAGTTTATAAGCTCGTTCATTTTTTTCGGCACTTCTTCAGGAGGGCAGAAGGTCATTTTTTCGTTACGGTAATTAATAACCTCATTGGGTTTCTTCTTCCATTTACCAATAGACTGGCGCTTCTTAATATCATACGGCTCATACATCAGCTCGCGGTGCAGTCCCCGAATAAAATTTTCAGTAATGCGCTCGTTATTGTATTCTCCCGATAGCAATGAGATAACTACCTTGTCATGGGTAATCATTTCATAAATATCTTTTCGCGGGCGGTTCGGAAAAAAATTCATGTTGTAGGGACTGTCCGTTGTCAGTTGCGCAATTTCTTCTTTTGTCAAAGTCCCGCCTTCAATATTGTTAGAGGTATAGTTCAGCTCTAAACGTACTTCCTGCATCGTATCGGACACACGTTTTTCATCTGCGGATTTTAATAATCCATCAAACTCAGATTTTAAATTATTTATGGCGGTAAATTTCTCTTGCATTTACTTTTTCTTTTTCAAATCCTTGTCATCGGGAGCTTTCATTTTTTTTCGTTTAAGTATTTTTTTAAAGGTTAATATCCCAATTCTTGTAAATATTTATCCATTTCCTTGCGTACCTTACCGAGCTGTTCTTCCAAATCGGCAATTTCTTTTTTCACCGCCTTAATATCTACTTCCGGCTCTGCCTCAAACGTATCAACATAGCGCGGGATATTCAGGTTAAAATCATTCTCTTTTATTTCTTCAAGTGTTGCGCGGTGAGCATACTTCTCAACATCTTCATTTTTTTTGTAGGTGCTGAATATTTTTTTTATGTCCTCCTCACGCAAGCGGTTTTGATTTTTCCCTTCAAGGTATTCACGGCTTGCATCAATGAACAAAACATCTTTTGTTTTTTTTCCTCTATTAAAAATCAGAATTGCTGCGGGAATACCTGTTCCGTAAAAAAGTTTTGCAGGTAATCCGATAACACACTCCAAAAGATTTTCTTCTATAAATTGCTGACGTATTTTTCCTTCCGCTCCACTTCTGAATAAAACGCCGTGCGGCACAATTACGCCAACTCTGCCTGTACCTTCAACAGTTGTTTCAATCATGTGAGAAATAAAAGCGTAATCACCTGTGCTTTTCGGTGGTACTCCGCGCCAAAAGCGATTGAATTTATCGTTCGCGGCTTCTTCAAATCCCCATTTATCGAGTGAGAACGGAGGATTAGCAACCACAATATCAAACTTCATTAGCTTGTCGCTCTCCACCAATCGCGGACTTAAAATTGTATTTGTCCATTCTATTCGCGCGTTATCAATACCATGTAAGAGCATGTTCATTTTACACAATGCCCAAGTGCTTCCATTACTTTCCTGCGCATACAGAGAAAAATCATGCGTTGTGATTTCATTTGCAACTTTAATCAGCAATGAACCCGAACCTGAAGCAGGGTCACAAATGCGCATACCGGGCTTTGGTTGTAAGAGGCGCGCAAGCAGGGAAGAAACTTCGGCAGGCGTGTAAAATTCTCCGCCTTTTTTTCCCGCGCTGCTTGCAAAACGCGCGATTAAATATTCGTATGTATTACCAATGACATCCTGATTTCCGATGTTGGACGGACGTAGGTTCAAGCTCTCACTTGAAAAATCTTCAATCAAATTTTTCAGAATGCGGTTGCGGTCTTTCGTTTGACCGAGATTAGCTTCCGAATTAAAATCAATATTACGGAATACACCTTCTAATTTTTTCTTGTTGGCTTCCTCAATCGCGTCAAGAGCTTTATTAATGATGTCACCAATGTTCGGCTCGTTACGTTGAGTATATATATAATCGAAATCACATTTGTTCGGAAGAACAAAACGCTCACGCTCCAATGCGCGTTTGATACGTTCTTTATCACCTTTGTATTTTTTATCGTATTCCTCGCGCTTATCTTTAATAATGTCGGACAAATATTTTAGGAACAGGAAGACAAGAATGTAATCCTTGTACTGCGATGGGTCAATCGTTCCTCTGAAGGTGTCGCACGCGCGCCAAACGTATGCGTTGATTTCGTCTTGTGTGATTTTTGTTGCCATAGTATTTTATTATTCTTCGTAAAATTTAATTTTATTCTCTTGTAAAAATGCTTTTATAACATCCGAATGAATACATTGTCCTACATGGAGAAATGGTTGGTTAGTAACTTTAATTTTTTCTCCATTAACAGGAAATTCTTGATTTTTCATGTCAAATCCAAGATGTAAATGATTAGTCATTGATTGCATACCACATACTAAACCATTTTCATTAAATAGTGGCCCACCACTTTGTCCTTTTAAACCCGGTGTGCTAATCTCAAGTGCAAATACTTTTTTTTCATCGTCAATATAACTTCTCGTAAACATTCCTTCGATTGGAAAATTTGGTGTGTCTTTTCGACCAGCATCCGTCCATTCTATATCATCCGTTGCTTTGTTATATTGAAAATTTGTAAATTCAGGAAATGGGTATCCGAGCCGACAAAGGAAATCACCGCGCCTGATAGTAGAGCCATCTTTAACAAAGCGAGCATACGATTGATAAGCCGGGTCTTTAAAATTCTCAAAAACAACTATCGCTAAATCATATTTAGGATGAGGAATAGTTTTAAAGGAAAATGATGTGTCGAAAGTGCAATCCATGAATAAATCTTTTACCTGAATAATCATAGGTACATTTTTCTTTTTATCAATCCCGTATTTTTCTTCGAGCTGTTTAAGTCTTTGATTGTAATTTTTTTTGCCTATGGCGTTTTTTTCATTTCGTAATTCCTCGTATTTTTTATTTATAGTTTCTCTCTGAATAATTAAGTCAACAACGTGTTTACAAGTAACTGCACACCCAAGCTCATTAACAAAGAATAAAGTTCCTGTTCCGGGTCGGACAATTTCTTCGTCATAATTGCGGGTAATAATATGAATTGGTCGCGTGAACTTTGACACTTCTTCAATAGCTTTTGCAAACATGATTGAGTTTTTTATTTTATAATAAATGGTTCAATATTTTTTCTTTTCTCAAAATAATTTCTTCGCTCATCCTTTTTTCTTCCTGGAGCAGTTCTGCCACCCGCGCAAACTTTTTTTGCTCTTCAATGGGAGGCAAAGGAATTCTTAGGTCGCGCACATCTTCAATGCTTAGGTGCATAACCGTAGAGCTTTTTGTTTTTCTTCCGATTTCTTTTTTGAGCGAGCTGCTACGCAGGTATGCCGCGAGAAATTCAGGAAGCACTCTTTCCTTTTTCACGCGAATCACAAAAAAAGAATTGGAGGCAACCACATTCTCTCCTTCGTTATTCCATTTCATCGCAGTAATTCTTCCCTTGCCGGAGAACAGCACATCACCTGCGCGAAGAAAATCCCGTTCTTTTAATCCTGCTTCCGGCATACGGATAACATTGTTCGGATTGAAGCTGCCATCAATAATATCTTTCACCTGTACAACAGAAATTTTTCCGCTCGGCTCACTCTTGGGGTGAACCCCGAAATGTACATAAGCAAGGTTATTTAGGAATTCTGTATTATATTTCAGCATCTCTATAATGAATTGTTACGGCATTAATACTTCATCAAAAGTAGTTTAATTTATTATAGAGACTCTGAAATTATGAGGTAAGTTGCTTCACGTTATTCAATTAATTGATAATAGGTTGATAATCAATATGTATATTTTTAAGTTTGTCTTTCAATTTAATGATGCTACAAAGTAATTCGCGGAATTTTGCATAAAAAAAATTCCATGAAAGAACTGAAAGAAATCGAAGTCATTGAACAAACAATCCGGGTTAAACCATTTTCCGTTACAGACTTGGCGGAATTTTACGGATGCAGTGTGAAAACAATTAAGACATGGCTTGCACCACTTGAAGAAGAACTTGGACCGCGAATGGGACACTATTATACTCCGAAGCAGGTAAAAATAATTTTTATCGAGTTGGGAGTTCCGGCTGACGCAAAAGCATATTGATCCTTTTCACCTTTTTTCTGCCTTTTTCTGCCCAAACAGCTTTTTTCTGCCTTTTCGGGAAGTGCTGATTTTTTTCGGTTGTTTATTTGCACCTGAAAATTTTATTCGCATGTGTAACATCCGACATATACTTCGACTGCATACTCAGAATCAAACCACGACTGAAATAATTTTGCAGACAGGAATAGCGCGCAACGTGTTGAAAAAACTTATTCAGGAATTTAAGGAAAGTGGATTAACCTTCGCAGAGATAAATGAATTAAGCGATACCGATCTGGCGGAATTATTTACAAAACCAGAGGAAGAACCTGTGAGTGAAAAATTACAAACACTATTAAATTTATTTCCGCACATTGAAAGAGAACTGAAACGAAAAGGCGTAACAAAAGTTTTATTATGGGAAGAATATATTAAGAAGCATCCCGATGGTGTGCAATGGAGCCAGTTTAAAAAAACTTTCAGAAAGTGGAAAACGCGTGTAGTACCCATAATGCACAAGGAACATAAAGCAGGAGATAAATTGTACATAGATTATGCGGGGGATAAATTATCCATTATTGATAAGGAGAGCGGGGAAGCAAAACCTGTTGAAGTATTTGTTGCAATTCTCGGAGCAAGTCAGCTCACGTTTGTTGAAGCGGTGATGACGCAGACAAAAGGGGATTTTATTCCTGCTTGCGAAGATGCTCTGCACTATATCGGAGGTGTACCTGCCGCAATCGTTCCTGATAATTTACGGTCTGCGGTAACAAAGAGCAATAGATACGAGCCGACCATAAACGAAACCTTTGCCGATTTTGCCGAACACTATAATACAACCATATTGCCTGCGCGCGCATATAAGCCAAAGGATAAGGCATTGGTAGAAATCGCCATCAACATTATTTACACGCGCATATATGCTAAACTAAGGAACGAAAAGTTCTATTCTTTAGAAGAATTAAATAGCGCAATCGCTATTGCTTTAGAAGAACATAATAATCTACCTATAACTGGAAGAAATTATAGTCGAAGACAGCAGTTTGAAAATATGGAGCGCGCAGCTTTGCTTCCGCTTCCTTCTCTGCGATATGAATTTAAAAAAAGATTTTCTGCTACTGTTTTACGACACGGTCACGTTTCGTTGAGCGCAGACAAACATTATTACAGCGTACCGTACCATTACATTGGTAAAAAAGTAAAAGTGATGTATTCGCGCTACAACGTAGAGATATTTTACAACTACGAACGGATTGCAGTTCACAAGCGGTTACAAAGCGCATATAAATATACAACGGATGCAGAACATTTACCGGCCGCGCACCGTTTTGTTTATGAATTAACGACTGACCGCTTATTGTCGCAAGCAGACGAAATACATCGAGACGTTCGTCTATACATTTCAAAAATCATCAATAAAAAACAGCATCAGGAGCAGGCATATAAAATTTGCTTAGGCATTTTAAGTCTTGCTCCTAAATTCGGCAATGACCGATTAATTGGAGCCTGTCAGCGCGCATTGGATTACGGTATATATAATTATAGAACCATAAAGAGAATTTTAGAGAGCGGATTAGAAAAAAATGTCGACAGTATTGAAAGTGTAAAAATGCCCGAGCATGAAAATATTCGGGGGAAGGATTACTACCAATAAACAAAATAAAAATAAAACCAAAAAAACATGAATACAACTACATTAGAAAAAATGCGGAAGATGAAATTCTTCGGTATGCACAGAGCTTTTAAAACAAGCATTGATTCAGGGAAGACCGAAAATTATACTCCCGATGAAATGATTAACATGCTGATAGATTCGGAATGGGACGACAGAAAAAACCGCAGCATGGAGCGGCAACTTAAAAATGCCAAGTTCCGCTACAAGGCTACCATAGAAGAATTTCATTTTCATGCTGACCGCAATGTTGACAGAAATCAAATCATGCGTTTCGGAGACTGCTCTTTCGTTGGCAAGTTTGAAAATATCCTTATCACGGGAAGCACCGGAACAGGAAAAAGTTACATCGCTTCTGCGTTAGGGCATCAGGCTTGCGGTCTTGGTTATAAAGTGCTTTACTGCAACACATCAAAACTGATGGCGAAACTTAAGCAGGCAAAAGGCGAAGGTTCGTATGTAAAAGAGATTGCAAAAATAGAACGGCAAAATCTTTTAATACTTGATGACTTCGGTTTGCATCCGTTCGATGCACAGGGGCGCAATATGCTCATGGAAATTATCGAAGACCGGCACGGCAAAAATTCCACTATTGTAATATCTCAGGTTCCGGTGAATAAATGGTATGAAGTTATCGGTGAGCAAACAGTTGCGGATGCGATTCTTGACAGAATTGTTCATGGATCTCACCGTTTGGAACTGAAGGGAGAATCCATGAGAAAAAAGAACATGAATAATCAGGAAAATAAAAAAAATGATACTAAAGTTCCGGCTGCTTCAGTCGCATAAATCATAATTCAAAAAAAGCCAGGACCAACATTGAGCCGCGCACTCCTGCGTGGCTTTTGTTTTTTAGCGAAATAATTCCGTGCAGTTCCATGCAATCCCATGCAGTGTCATGCAATCTCATGCAGTGCCGTGCAATGTCATGCAGTTTCGTACAGTTTGCAACAGTTACAGACAGAAACGTGCAAAATGTTGCAGAAACTTACAATATCGTGCAGTTTCCCTACGAAACAGGAAAGTGAGTTATTTATTCGCCCAACATTTGTCCTGCGAATAAATTTTCTTAAAGGAATTCATCAGCAAAAAAATAATTTGACACGAACTGGAAATGTTTGACACAAACAGACATGAACCTACTTAAAGTGGAAATGCCACTCTGAACTTGAAATATCTTGCGCATGAAAATAAAATCTAATACATCATATTAAAATTTACAACAATGAAACAACAATCAAAAATTTGTGCGTACTGCGGAGGAGATTTTATTCCTGAAAGAAGGAATGGAATGTATTGCTCCCCAACTTGCAGGCAATACAGTTATATCAAAAGAAAAACTGGCGAAGCTCCGTATGACAGAGTAAAACAAAAAGAAGCTGTCAATTTAGAATTACAATCAGTTCCGCCATTGGTTATTGAAGAAGCAAAAAAAACAGTGATTCTTCCGGCAGAAAATGAAAACAAATCGCTGAAATCGTCAGAAAATAATCAATTCGCGTCAAACAAAACTGTTCTGGAGACAGTAGAATTGATGCCAACTGAAAAAGTAGAAATAAATGCTGCGTCAAAAGAAAAAACATTAATGAATAACAATCAATCAAACAACAAACTGTCAAATAGCGTTGCTCGGAATAATGTTCCATACGAAAAGCTCCTTGCAGAAGAGAAAGAGTTCTTCAACGATCAATTAGGGGCATGGTGGAATTACACCTTTGGAGAGAAGCAAGAAAAATTAAAGCTCATTGGTGAAAATCAAGACGCAAAAAAGTTCATTCGCCAAATCTTGGCTTTTGACGGAAAGGAAAACACATTGGAAGACATGCAAAATTTTTTGATGCGAATGCACAGGGCAATAAATAACCCCACCAAAGAATCAAGTGATTTTATTTATGGACATACTTTAGTTGGAGAAGCGTCAGTGCAACCAGCAATATTTTTAAAGCAGTTGGACGCTGCGGGAAAAACCACAGGGATATTCAGAATAGTGCCGGAAATCCGTCCAAAGTTGGAGGTAATGCTCCAATTTATAAATGAATTCACTATGCGGACACCTGAACATTGGGAATTGAAATGATGCGTGAACAACTTTATTTGATTGGGTCAAAAATGACCCGTATTATTGTATAACATATTGATAATCAATATACTGAAATCACTACTATGCTATCAATTACTGAAAGTAAAAAAATACTGAACAAAAACGGATTGAATTATTCCGATGAAGAAATAAATAAAATCCGAGAGTTCATTTATGTTCTTGCCGAAATAGATTATGAAATTTTTATGCGCCATCTGCAAGAAGAAAAGGAAAAACAAAATTCCGATGACGTTAAAATAATTCCAATCAATAACAATCAAAATACAATTAACGATGAAAAAGAACGCGATACTTTACATCAGGGTGAGTACAGACGAGCAAGCTGATAAAGGATACAGTCTGCAACATCAGGAAGAGCAACTCAGAAAATATTGCACGCTCCAAAATATAAATGTCATCGGACTTTTTAAAGATGACCATTCTGCAAAGACGTTCAATCGCCCGGAGTTTAATAAGTTCCTTGAGTTTTTAAAGAAGCATAAAAAAATTGTTGACCTTTTGCTTTTTACGAAGTGGGATAGATTTTCGCGCAATGCGGGCGATGCCTATTACATGATTAATGTTCTCGAAAATCAAGGCGTAGAACCGCAGGCGATTGAACAGCCGCTCGACTTGGAAATTCCTGAAAATAAAATCATGCTCGCATTTTATCTTGCCGCACCTGAAGTTGAGAATGACCGCAGGGCAATGAATATTATTGTTGGTATGCGCAGAGCGAAGAAAGAAGGAAGATGGATGGGGAAAATTCCGAAAGGATATAGTCGTGCGCGGGATGAGCAGGATAAACCTATAATAGTTCCTAACGATGAAGCTCCGCTCCTCATAAAATCTTTCAAACTTGTTGCGAAGGGTTTATATCCAATCGAAGAGGCATGGCGCGTAATGGTGAAGCAGAAATTAAATGTTAGCAAAAATCAATTTTGGGAAATCATGGAGAACCCCGTTTATATTGGTAAAGTATATGTTCCGGCATATAAAGATGAAGAGGCGCACCATGTAATAGGTTTACATAAACCTCTCATCACGGAAGATGTATTTAATGAAGTGCAGGATTTCATAAAAGGAAGAAGAAAAAATCTACCAAAAAAATATGTTAAGCGCGCCCCGCTTCCTTTACGCGGATTTCTTGTGTGTCCACAGTGCGGAAAAAATTTGACAGGAAGCGCATCAAAAGGTAACGGAGGAAAATATTATTATTATCACTGTATGAAAGGATGCAGAGAAAGAGTCAAAGCTGATACTGTCAATCTACGCTTTCTTGATGTTTTATCTACAATTTCAGCAAACAAAAACGTAATTGATTTTTATTATTCTGCAATTCACGATTTATTCAAAAGCAACGCGCAACAAAAAATAAAAAATGTAAATCGCATCAAAGAAAGGATGAAAGAAAATGATGAGCAGCTTGTTAAGGCGCAACAACTCCTAATTGAAAATAAAATTGAATCGGAAGATTACAAATCAATGAAGAAGCGCTATGAGAATGAGAACAACAAACTGATGAGGGAACAAGCGCAACTCAGCGTGATGGAATCAGAGTACAAGAAATACCTTGATTGGGATTTCAAGCTGATACGAAATCTTCCGAAGGGATTTGAGAAGGCAAACTTGGAAGAAAAACAGAAAATAATCGGTTCGATATTTCCTGAAAGGATGATTTTTGCAAAAAATCAATTTCGAACCAAAAAAATGGGCGATGTTGTGCAACTTATCACGCAGAATACCAATGGGAAATCAAAAAACAAAAAGGACTTGCCGCTAACTTTAAGCGACAAGTCCTATAAGGTGGAGAATATCGGAGTCGAACCGACGACCTCTTGCATGCCATGCAATAAAAGAACTCTTTTGATTTTTTATCGATTTTAGGTAAAATACTAACATACAGTAAAATAAGGTATTTCGGCCTACTTTTGGTTTCCTTTGTTTACTGTTTTTTATTACATTTGTTTAAACCATGTTTAAACCACCGATTCTATGGCATCCATAAAAGTAGTCCTATATACTTCTAAAACGCTCTCTACTGGCGAACATCCTATATTACTTCGTGTAATACAGAACCGAAAGGTAAGCTATATTTCAACTAAGGCAAGCTCTACAAAGGAATTATGGGACGAGGAAGCAAATCTCCCTAAAAAGAAGCACCCCCTCTATAAACAATTGCTTGTGCTTATTGATACCAAAAAAGCAGAAGCAAATAAATTGAATCTTGAATTAGAAACAGATAATATTGATTTATCGGCTAAAGAAATAAAAAGGAAATTAAAGAAAACAACAAATAGCAAATCTGTTTTTAAATACTTTGACGAAATAATTGCTCGACTTGAAAAAACAAATAGGATCGGTTATGCCAATATATTTAAATCAACCAAGAATAGCTTAGTTAAATTTTGTCCTGAAACGGAAATTGAGTTTAATGATATTACACAAAGTTTTCTAATTAGGTACGAAGAAGATTTTTTGCAAAGGGGTGTTTCTTTAAATTCCGTTTTTGTTTTTATGCGCACTTTTAAAACGCTTATTAATTATGCCCGGAAAGAAGGTGTAGTAAAAGAAACTTACAATCCCTTTAAAGAAATAAGTTTTACGAAGTATCGAAGAGTTAAAACACAAAAAAGAGCAATCTCAAAAAAACAAATTCAAAAAATTGGTAATCTCAAATTAAAGCCTGAAACGAGTTTGTTTCATTCTAGAAATTATTTTATGTTCAGCTTTTACAATAGAGGAATTAATTTTATCGATATAGCTTTTTTAAAATGGAGTAGTATAAAAAACAATCGGTTATCCTATACAAGAAAGAAAACAAAAGAACAATTTACAATCGGCATGCTTGCCCCTGCTATTGAAATTTTTAATTACTACAAGAAAATATATTATGATAACGAAGATGGATATATTTTTCCCATTTTAAATTCAACGCACATATCGGCAAGGTCTATTGATAATAGAATTGACCGTGTTCTTAAAATTGTTAATGCCGATTTAAAAGAAATAGCTGCTCTCGCTAAAATAGATGAAAAGTTAACTACTTATGTTGCCCGACATTCTTACGCGACTATTATGAGAACAAGCGGCATATCAACCGCTATAATAAGCGAATCTATGGGGCATGATAGCGAAAAAACAACAAATATTTATTTAAACAGTTTTGGAAATAAAGTTATTGACGAGGCAAATAAAGTAATTCTATAAAGTCATGGGTGAGTTTATAATTGAAACGGTTAATTCGGTTAAAATTACTGTTACATACGATACAAGCAGAGGTAGGGGATCAAATGATTTTTCGACACTGCAAGATTTAAAGAAGTGGTTAGATAAGAATCCACTTATTGCGGACAAATTAGGTTATTCTAAAAAGAAATAAAATTATTATGACTTCCCTAGAAGAAAATTATATCAAAAATAAAGGTGAAGAAATCCGCTTTACAATGCGGAAACCAACAGAAAGATAATAGGCACTTTTCCCAAATGGGAGCTTGTAAGTTCTCATATTGGAAGGCGTTCCTTTGCCACTAATAATTATGGAAATATACCAACGTCTTTACTTATTAGCGCAACCGGACATTCAACAGAAAAAATGTTTCTTGAATATATTGGGAAGACGGATACACAAAAGGCCATGCAATTGGCTGAATATTTTTAAATAAAGTAAGAAAGAAAAAAGTAAGATTAATGTTTTATAAATTTGGTTTTATATGATGAAGTAAGAATTAAGCAGTCCAGATATATTATTTAGTAATTACAACTTTATGATATGACCTCCCAAGGCTATCTTCTTCAATCACGGTGTAAATACCACCAACCAATTGGGTTATGTCCAGGGCTACCTCGTTCTCAATTTCTTTTTCCATCACGATTTTTCCAAGTGTATTGTATATTTTTATGATTGTCTTGCCCGAAATATTAGTAAAGGTAAGCGTATTTGTCGCAGGGTTTGGGAAAAGCAATTTGGCGGATTGCACGCCTGTTAAACCATCGACCCCTAAACCGGATGAAGCGTCATACATCCACACATTACCGTATATTGAAGAAAAAAATACTTTATTTCCATCGACAGCAAGTGATGAATTGTCAGTACCATCATCCGGATCAGTAATACCGGTGTTGAATAAAGTCCAATTGATCCCATCTGTTGAAGTATAAACTCCAATAGGTGGCCCGACTAAACTTAAATTACGACCAGAGTGCATAAAAATACGGCCATTTGAAGTAGTTACAATCTTAGTAAACTGCAAACCTGAAGCGATAAAATGGCTTACAAAGCCAGTAGACTGTGTCACCGTGTGAGCAGTCATATCGGCCAATGCAAAACTACTATTCCAACCAAGCGTCCACATTCGAGGACCGTTGAAAATCACATTATTGTTGGACGTAAATCCAATAGCTCCTACATTACCTGCACCCGTGATAGGATTCATTGCGCTAAAACTGTCTTTTAATGCAGGATTTGCTGTTTGACAAGGATGAAAATCTGCGGGTTTCCATGTAATTCCAGCATCATCAGTGTAAACAACCCCACCGCATTCTGTACCAGCATACACTCTTCCATTTCCGTCAACATTTATGCTGTAAATCGCTCCATCAGACGTACATCCATTACCAAACGTTGGATAGTAACAGGGATATGAGCTATTGATGATAGGAGTTTCGTCAATTTGAGAAAAATTCAACCCGTTATCAATACTCTTGTAGACGTAAGCCCACTTGGTGCCAACCCACAAATCACCATTGGGGGCTCTGGCAGAACAGAATGCACCCAAGTTAGGAAGAGAATTTACAGAGCATATATTCCAAGTGTTTGTAAAGTTATCGAATTTAAAAAGAAAGGGATCTGCTGAATTTGATCTAAAAATTCCTACAATTGGTTCACTATTGACATTACAGATTACTGTCTCTATATTATTTTGCACGCTTGTTGGAACAGGAATTGTTGGCATTGCGCTAAACAAACCCGAAGAAGAAGTTGTATTCGCTTTATAAATGACCGTTTGAGACCCAGCATAAAAAATGTCATGATTGGGTGCCACCGACATCTTGACAAAATGAGCAGATGGCAATCCACTCGCCCATAAAGTCCAGGCAGATTGTGCAGTACAATGTAAACTTAGTGCCGATATAATAATTATTAGGTTTTTCATGGATTTGTTTATTTCTTTATCAAAGACCGGTAAAAACATAAAAAGGTTGCCTGAGTGACTAGTTAAATTCAAAAAATTGCTATTTATATGCTCTTAACTGTATTCTTGGATAAGTAAGGAGGATATTTATCAATGATATAAAGATGTGTTTGAACTTTTTTATATAATAATAACAGGCTTATCAAATGGCTTTTGCCTCCACGTGCATATAAATCCCACTCAGTAATTTCCATGCCAAAGTTTCAGCCAAGCTGTATTTTTTTAGTGTCCAAATTATTGCGGCTAATATCAAAGTCACAATTAAATTAAAGGCAATGAAGATTAGATTTTCCTGTCTGCCATACAATTAAGTTTTAACAAACAATAAAATACAATCTAAGCTAAGTGCAATTTAGTTTGAAGACATACAATTGTCGGCACAAACCAAATTCGTTACTGACTTGAAAAATTGAATTCCATACACACGAGGGCGCACATACATTGGAAAAACAGATACTCAAAAGGCTATGCAATTGACTGAGTATTTTTAGTACCTGACTGGAAATTTATTTCGCATTCTCACCAAACCAAATATCGAACTTTATTGATAGATGATTTAAAAATATTGTTTTAATCTAAAAATGAACTTATCAATGATTTAGGGCTCTACCTGAGATTATTTCCCTTTTTTAAGCGTTACTACAGAATCCTTTTTTATTTTACATTCTTGCTCTTCTTTTTTTTCGCAACATTTACTGTCATCATCGTCACCCTCTTCACATTCTGCCCTTTTTTCAACTTCATTACCCGTTACCCAGCAATTTTCAGTATTAATTGTATAAGAATTTCCAACCGGCATCTTGCATTTTTCTTCGCCTCTTTCACATTCTCCACCCCTGTGCTTACGTTCCATTTTGCATTCCTCTCGCTCCTTGCAACCATGCATCATACAGCGCATACCGCAGCAAGCCATGTTTAATAATGAAGCAATAATTACAAACCAAGCGGCAATTTTAAATAATATACTTAGGTTCTCTTTTTGAGTTTTATTCAAAAACCACACACCTGCGGTAAATGATAACAATATAAGCGCGATTGAAATATTTGGTGAACAATTCATTTTATTTGTTTTTGGTGAATAACAAATATAAGAATTTTATTTTCAGTAGTGACAAAGCGCCAGAAACTAATATCAAGTTTAAATTAACCAGTTATTCGCTGAAACCTACCAATTACCAAACGGTGTATCAATAATCGCTTTATTCTCTTTAAGTTTGATTAGATTAAAATTGACCCGTATGAAAACAAAAATATTTTTCTTTTTTTCGTTGTTTGCATTTTGTGGGTTACAAAGCCAAACCATTATAACCGATCAGTCATTGGTTTCAGGTATTTGGACATTAGGAGGATCGCCGTATATAATTCAAGGGCGAGCAACCGTTCCTGCGGGACAAACATTAACTATTTCGGCAGGAGTACAAGTAAAATTTGCTTCTCAGGTTAACATATATAATTCTGCTGTATGGAGCCCGGATACAAATGCCGTTGGAAGTTTACGTGTAAACGGAAAAATAACCGCAAATGGTACGGCGGCGGATACTATTTCCTTTATTGCTAATGGTAATGGGTATTGGGGTTCTCTGTTTGTAACCACCAATGCCAATAGCGGAAGTTCATTCAGCTATTGTAAGTTTAAAAATATGTTCCAAATTAACGGATATAATTCTTCATTGGGAGCAACCGAAACATACACTGGTTTAAGTTTTTTGCCCAATGCAAATTTCTCGTTATTACATAATCGTTTTGAAGAAAATCAAAACGCAATTTTGACATATGGATATTCGAACACAAAATTAACCATTGGTTATTCCGTTTTTAAAAACAACATGGATAGTAACCTTAATCCTGTTCCGATGGCTATTTCTATTAATGGAAAAGCCTATATATATAATTCAATTTTTGACAATTCAACAATTACGGCTCCGGATTTAACAATAGTAAATTCCATATTGAAAAATGCGGATAGTTCAGCCGTTTTTCCTTGGAGCCTCGGGCCTTCTTCATGTAATTTAATAAATTGCATTTTTTATAACAATTACAAAGCATTTTCGGGTGCAAATTATGTAGGCATTTATAACTCTATTTTTTTAAATAATGTAAAATATGATACCGCTTGTGGGTCATGTTCCTGGGTTTTGAATAATTCAGTTTTCGATGGCCCTATAAAAGGTACTTGGACAACATCTACAATTAATTACCCAAATACAAATCCCGGACTTGTAAATCCTATGCCGGTAAACGGAGATTTTCATTTATTATCTTCATCCATCTGCATAAATAATGGTAATACAACGGGTATCTCTACGCTTATTCCAAATACAGATTTAGATGGAAACCCACGTTACGTTGGAACGATAGATATCGGGCCTTATGAATATCAAAGTGCAAACTCAATAACACCAGATAATTTTAGTCAGATTTTTGATTTATATCCTAATCCTAACAACGGGAATTTTACTTTAAAATATTTTATTGACGAGGAAGCTAAGATGGAAATTACAGGTGTAAACGGAGATTTGATATGCGCATACAATCTAAAAACAGAAACAAATTCTATCAGTATAAGCAACGATAAATTAAGCAATGGTGTTTATTTTTATCGTATTACTAAAAATGGCGCTCCATTTAAGCAGGGTAAATTTGTAATATCAAGATAACCCGGAATCCTGATCCAAATGCTATTGGAAGTTTTTGTAAATGGAAAAATAAATCAAATGGAACAACGACTGATACTACTAATTTCCAAGCAAAAACAGGTGTTTTCACCCCGTAAGAACAGGTGTTTTACCCCCTTGCAGATCACTTTCGCTCTTGATACTTTTAGCCCGACTGAAATTTTATAAATGCTTATTAAAAAATAATTTATGAATAATTTTTATTTAAAACTTAAAATCACTTGCATTACTCTTTTGTTTGCCCTTACCGGTAGAGCGCAAACAACATGCGCAGCAGCGGTAAGCATAAGTTACCCAATGACTAATTACACTGTTAGTAGCTACACAAGCTCCGCTTACTGGTTTACAACCAGTGTAGGAAGCGGGTCGTATGGAATTACTGTTACTACCACACATGGAAGCACGGGAAAGTTTACTAAAGCCGACGTTTATCAAGGGGATTGCTCTACGTATTTGTATACAGATTCTTTAGCTGTTAGTACCGATAGTACATTTATTATTTACATAAGTGATACGTCAACCACAACATATTATATAAAATTAACCAATGCAGGAGGCAGCTCCAATTTAAATCTCAATACATCAAGTACCACCACTGTTTCTGTTGTAGGTGACTTAGGCTACTGCTCTGGTCAAGCAATAAGTCTCACGGCATCAATTTGGAATGCCGTAGGGACTCAAACATACACATGGACTACCTCCGGTTCGACAGGTGTTTCAGGAACAAATAGCGTTACCGTAACAGCGACGCCGACTGTATCTCCGACAACATATACGCTGACATATCATGATAATAACGGAACACTTACTTACACTTTTAATGTAATCGCTCTGCCTGCGGCAATGTGTACCTCCTGTGAAATGGTGCAAAACGGAGCTTTTGAGTCTTCACAGTACAATCATTTTAATATAAATAATATTTTATTATCATCTACCTCTTGCTCTTATTATGGATACAGTGCCCCCAAGTCAGACCCGAAATATTGGAAATCTCCAACCTGTGCTACTCCGGACTACTATCATTCTTCGCTTAATAATATAAAAACCAGCGTTCCTATTAATTATGTATCCGGCAGTCCCGGAACGAATGCCCATAGTGGAAATGGTTATGGCGGGATAATTACTTACAATTTCATTCAGGATTATCGGGACTATATGCAATCCAAATTAAAATGTGCTTTGGTAGCCGGTCAAATTTATAATGTCAGTTTTTATACCTCGCTTTCACGAGGAGGAGGACAAGTGACATACAATAATCCAACCAATAATATAGGAGCATATGTCAGCACAACCTCGGTAACGAGCACTAATACAAGCCGTCTTCCATATACACCGCAAATTAATTCGGGCATAATAAATAACATAGGTTCATGGACGCAGGTAGCGGGTACTATTACCGGAAACGGAGAGCAATATATAACAGTGGGTAATTTTTACAACGACCTGCAAACCTCTCCTTATCCACCAAGTAGTCTGGTGTCATATTATTTTATTGATGATATAAGTGTTACACCTGCAACGCCGACACTCACAGCTTCAAATTGCCAATCGGGTTCCGTTACAATATCAGCTTATGGCGCGCCAAATTCAACGGTTACTACCTGGGCCGGGCCAAGCAGTTATACTGCAACGGGCTCTTCAATTACAGTAGCGTCCCCGACTACAACCGTAACATATACTTGTACTGTTAATTTAAGTACAGGTTGCGGCAGTTGTTCTAACATCACGCAAACCATTTCGATTGCACCTCAAACTGTCTGTGGCGGCACACAACCCGGTTCTTATACGATTACGGCCAATGGCTCTTTAATTACAACCCCGGCATACATTGCTAACGATTTGTATATAGGTTCAGGAACTGTTACCGCAACGTATACGATAGATGCTGCCGAAACAAGGATAGCTGCCGGAAAAACCATAACGGTCAGGAACGGGTCAACCCTTGTAATTGACGGCAGTTGGTTGCATGTTTGTACACCATGTAACGGTAGCATGTGGTCGGGTATTTTTGTAGAAAGTGGTGCCACAGTAATTACGAAAAATTACAGCATCATTGAAGATGCTTCAAACGCAATAAAAACTGCATCCAGTGGTACAACGACTCCAATACCCGTTTGGAATATCAGCAACACAATATTTAATAATAATACAAACTGCATTTACATTGATGCACATTCGGGGAACCTCTCATCGAATTATATATACAGCAGTATTTTTACCTGTCGGAATATCGGAAGCCATATAACCTCATCCGGTAATTTCAGCAGCATTAAGACGGATATAAGCGCCGCAACTCCTTTATTAGTGAGCTCGGTAAATCCAACGGATAAGACAATTTTGGGAGCAAGAACAGTATATGGTATTTATCTTAATGCAATTAATTATACGAACCCGATCAACGTGGGCAGTAGCGCACAAAGCAATAATCTTTTTGATAATCTCGATTTTGGTATTCGTGCTTATCAAACAAGCCTTACGGCAAAAAATAATACTTTTCAAAATCTTACCGGAAACAGTAACAGCAATATTATCGGGGTCGGCATATTCAGTGATGCTACTTCTTCGTTGGGTTCGGGCGGAGTTGCAGCAAAATTAATTGTTGGTAACAGCAACACAACCGTAAATAACGCTGAGAAAAATTATTTTACAAACTGTTTAGACGGCGTTTATACATTAAATATGCGGCAAGTATTCATAAATGACAATACGTTCGATAATGAAACTACTGCAACCACATTTACCACTTCAGGTAGTTATGTTACCGGGCAGTATGGAGTTTATAACAGCAGGTATGCAAGAAGCGCTGCAGTAGGAGATGTTGAACAAATGCAGTACGCAAATAACACCTGTAATAATTATGCAACCGCTCATTTCCTGGATTTTGAAACTTTATTCAGTACATTAGGTCAAAGCACGTATTTGTTATCCAACACGATTGGCGCAACGGGCGCTAATTATTGCAACTATGGTATGTATCTTCAGCAAAGTCATACCTATGGAGCAAACAGCACAAGCGTACCTAAGGATGCCATAAATATTATAAGCAACACTATTACCAATGTTAATACGGCAGGTGTTTCAGTTAACTCGGTTAACACGAGTACAGCAACAACCGGTTTTATAACCATAAACCGAAACACGGAGATAAGCGTAAAATATAATTCTGCTGCAACTTCACAACAAAGCCCCGCTATTGCCGCGATAGGAATTTATAACTCCTACTATACAAAAGCCATTGATAATGCCGTTCTGAAATGCACCAATTTTGCAACTTATAACGGTAGCTGTGCTCAATATCTTCATGGTATATTCGTTAGCGCAAGCCAACATAGTATTATCTACTGCAACACAGCACAATATATTGGTGAAGGTTTTACATGGTATGGTAACAATGCAAGTAGTGTCTGGCACAGTAATACAATGACAACTACTCGTTACGGCTTGGTTTTACGAAGTAGTGCAGTGCTTGGCGATCAAGGAAGTATCGGCCATCCTATTTATGATGTATTCACTAACGATATTATTAATGCACAAACGTTATGTGATGCTACGAATCCTTCTATTGCTCCTACGGCTACGTTGAATACCAGTTCCGGTACGTGTACAACCACAACCACATATCAGCCCTGTACAAATACTGCTTGCTGTGGCGGAACAGCTTATACAGCTTCCGGAGGTACGGTTACTTTAATTCAAACCAGTGGTGCGGCAACGTATAGTTGTTATACCGGAGGTGGCGGCGGTCGTTTAGAACAAGAAACATCAGGAACGATATCTCCGACGGATAGCCTTAAACAAGTTTTGCAAGGAATGTTAGACCCCAATAGTCACTTTCCTATTAATGATTATGAGAGCCATTGGGCAATACAGTATTTTGTAAATAGTGTAATGCCTTCCATATCCGCCATGCCGGGTTATGAAAATGCAAAGGCTATTGCAATTATAGATGGGCAACGGGCAACGGGTAATCTTGCGCAGGCACAAGGGTTAAGCAATATGCTTGTTCCCGGCAATCTCATTGAAAATAACTGGAAAACAGTTAACGCTACATTAATGAATTATGCTTCAAATAACGCTTATGTTTTAGACACGGCTACAGCAATTTCATTAGGTGGTATTGCCTCTCAGTGTCCTTTAACCGGTGGCAGCATTGTTTATACGGCAAGGGCTATACTGAATAGTTTTTATGGAAGTATTATTGAATATCCCAACGATTGTCCCGTATCCTCAGGTGGCGGTTTATCCAAAGAAGGTGCTTTAACATCAATAAAGACAGATCAAAACAAATATCTCATAAACTTATATCCAAATCCAAATAACGGGCAAATGCAGGTTGACTACAATATTTCCGAAAATGTTGATTTGCAAATATTGGATATAAATGGTAACTTGGTATGTACATATAATCTGAAAGCCGAGGCAAACTCTGTAAGTATAAACAGCGATAAATTAGGCAACGGTGTTTATTTTTATCGCATAGTAAAAAACAATGTACCCTATAAATGTCAAAAATTAGTTATCATAAAGTAGTTGCAAATTTTTTATCAGTACGGATTCGGGGAAAAACCCGAAGTCCGTACTTACTTTTTAAAATTATTACTTCAATTTATATATTATTTTTCTTCCCTCCATTGAATTGTAATTTAAATGCCCAATGTACAGGCACGCTCCTTAGCATTTTTCCCGGCACTTTTGATGGCTTAATGGTGACTCAGACTTATACAGGTGATGTAAGTAGCGGCGCAACTTTTACAAATTGTGGGGTGACTGCCGGGCCAACATACCTTGGTGGCGCGGTTCTGAGCGGTTCACCGTTTACGCAAACCCTTACTTTTACGGGGCCTATTAATAATGTCATTTACGTGATAAATGCTTCTGATAGTATTCCTACTAATACTGAAACTTTTACTTTTACTGTTGATGCCGGAGTACTTAATGCAACGCAAACCGGAACATGTCTTTACACGCAAATAGGGAACGTTTTTCGGGCAAACGGATCAGGTGCAAGTGCGAATGCCGCTTATATCACTCTTATCTCATCCACCCCATATACATCTTTAACGGTTTCCGGTACTGGAGGTAATAATGGAAGTTATATGGCACTTTGTTCCAGTTTAGCAAATTTTATAGGTGTGAATAATAATTTCGGGGAGATAAATATATTTCCGAATCCGAATGACGGAAACATGACCATCGAATATCAAATTAACAATAACGCCATTTTAGAAATACGGGATATTAATGAAAAATTAATGAGCAAATATTATCTACCAGTTAATTATAATAAAAAGCAAATCGAAAATGATGCGCTCGAAAATGGAATTTATTTTTATCGTATCATATCTGATAATAAGATTTTTAAAACGGGAAAAATTATTGTTATGAAATAATATGATTTACAATGGCTTTTAGTAATTTTTTCAAGGATTTAAAGGAGAATACGAATGACCGTCTCAAAAGCCCTTCATAATAAACTTTTTAGTTACATAGTACGTTCAGTACTAAAAAAATAATAGTACAACGCCGATTAAATCAAATGCCTGCTTAATTTACTCGAAGAAAATCAAATCGTAGCCAACAATATTACAACATTAAACTTCATTATCTTTATGGTTAAATTAAATATACTCGTAAAAAGGTAAGTAATAACTACTTTATGGATATAGATTCAGGATATATATTTCAGGAATTAGAAGATCAATGGGAAAAATATGACAGAAATTTCGTAAAAGAACTTGAATCTATCTTTAGAAGGCAGGCGGTAAAAAGCAAAGTTGTTACATATCGATACCAAGAAGGAGAAGAAGGGGCAGATGATACTTACATAGTTAATTATAGAGACAAAAGATACCCATATGATTTGCAGGAAGCAGAAAACGAAAAAAATTTTCCCTTCCCAGATTACTATTTAGAACCTGTAAGAAATAGTCAATATCCTTGTATAGTCAGTTATTGGGAATCTCGTCTTGTCCCTAGAGATGATAAAGATTTTGTTATTTTATTTTCTCTAAAGCTTTCTTTAACGGACGAGATGGAAATAATTGATTTTCTCAACTTTCAGTTAAAAAATAATTTTAAATCAGAAAAGAGCAAATACAAAGAGTTTTTAGAACTCATATTAATAAAACACAAAGAGTTTTTAGCAAACGGTAAAACAGATGTTATTACCAATAAATATATATCAGAGAAATTAAATATCAAACCGGTGAAAAAGAAAGTAATAGCAGCCAGTGAAGAAAAAAGAAAACCAGAAACTTTAATAAAATGGACAAATAACAAGAACAATAATGATTTTGTAAAAATTATTTATGCCTTATATGAATCCAAATTAATAAATAACGGAGAGGGGGAGGTAACCAAGATAGTTGAACAGGCAGCTAATATCTTTGGGGTTGAACTTAGCAAAAGCTGGCAAGCAAATTTCTCAAAAAATAAAAACAACCAAAATAACGATTACGACCATACCATTATCTTTGAAAAGATGAAAACTGCTTACCTAGATTACCTGAACAAGCATAAAAAAAACTAATACAAGTTGCCTACAAGTTGTACTCAAATTTGATTTAAGCCACCTTTTTTCTATATTACTTTGTGTCTGAAATTTAAAATAAGGCACATGACAAAAGTAATAGTAACCACACAGGATGAATTAGAAAGCCTAATTCAAAGCTCAGTTCGAAAGGCATTAAATGAGCAGGCGGTTAAACCGGAGGCAAGTAAAATAGAATTTCTGAATTTAAAGGAAGCGGCCAAGTTTTTAAATTTAGCGCCTCAAACCATTTATGGTTTGACTTCAAAAAGAGATATCCCGTTTTTAAAACGAGGTAAAAAACTGTATTTTAAAAAATCCGAGTTGGAAAACTGGATTAACGAAGGTAAACACCAATCTATTGCGGAAATTAAAAAGGAAATAAATCTCGGTAAACCTTAGTGTAAATGAGGGTTTACCCACTATTAATACCATAAACACCCTTAAATATATATTTAAAATGGAAACGCAAACAAACACAGAAATATCAATAGCCGAGGTTAATCTCAAAAATCCAAACAAGGTAACCGTAGGTTTTAAATGCCATCCTGAAATTAAATTGGCGCTTTCAAAAGAAGCCACACAACTTAACATAACACTTAGTGAATATGTTGAAAGTTTAGTTCTTGATCAGCGTAATATAAATAATGCATTAAATATCAAAGTGCAACAATATTTGAATACCATAGATGAATTAAAACATAGAATAATGTTTTATGAAAACAATCTCCTTGTTGATTTATATATTGCACACAAAGATCAAGTAATAAATTATCTAAACAGCGAAAGCAAAACAATGGAATTAAAAATTTTAGAAATAACCGACGTTTATACTGTGCTTATAAACTCATTTAAAATAAATAAACCATGATAGAACAAACACAATTTCCGTTTAACACAAAAGCAGCCGGTAAATCTTATTTAATAGCAGCTTTATTTACTGTACTTATTCTTATTGTAATTTTAGCTTTCATTCAGGGGCTTAATAAAAGTGAAGTGGAAAATTTAGAACGATTGGATTCTTAGTACGAAAATTACAATAGATAATCTTTAGTTATCCAGTATTCGATCTTAGTTATCAATGAAAAACACTTTATTCAGAAAAAATTTGAATTAAGTTAGGAAATTGTTACCTACTTGTGAGAAGTCACCTTTTTATTTATCTCAGCAAATTTTATTTTTCATGAAAACACGTTCAATTTTTTCAATTGTTTAAACCATGTTTAAACCAGTGGAAACACAAAGCTTCCAGAATCCTCTGAAAGCCTTGATACCATTGGTGTGGAGAATATCGGAGTCGAACCGACGACCTCTTGCATGCCATGCAAGCGCTCTAGCCAGCTGAGCTAATCCCCCATAATTTATAAAGAACAGGGCGTAAATATACAGTTTTTTGTGTACCAGGGTACACGGCCAAAATTTTATTTAATGGCAATTACCGAAATCTCCACATTTACATTTAAGGGTAATCCCGCAACAGCAACCGTTTCGCGCGCGGGAAAATTTCCGGTGAAAAATGAACCGTACACTTCATTCACGTCGCCAAAAAAATCCATGCTCTTTAAAAAGATAGTCGTTTTTACAACGTGATTAAAGTCCATCCCGGCTTCGGTAAGAATAGCGTTGACGTTTTGCATTACTTTGCGCGTTTCACTTTTTATATCGCTTAAAGTAAGCTCACCGGTTTTGGCATCTTTGGCCACTTGTCCCGATACAAAAAGCATACTGCCGGGTGTTGCTAAGTTTGCATGACTATAAGGCCCGATAGGCGTAGGGGCGTTGGCTGAGGTAATTACTTTTTTCATAATGCTTTTTCTTTTACAAGTATTAAATCAGTTGTTGAAATTATTTCTTTAAGTGCTTTGTACAGTATATCCAAATCATCCTGGCTGTTAAATGCCTGTACAGAATAACGAATATACATTTTGTTTAAATGGCGCATTACCGGAATTTCTATTTTATATTTTTCGAAAAGACAGCGCTGTAATTTTTCAGGCTCTTCGGTGTTAATTTCCATACTGCACATTTGCCCTAAAAACTCTTCGGTTATCGGACAAAGTGGTTTCGTTCCCAACAATTCACAAAAACGCGGGTAATTATTTCTTGCCAGAATTTTGCAATCATCCGAAATTTTTTCCCAATTATTTTCTTTCATAAACTCAAGCGCTTTAGGCACAGTTAAGAAAGCCGAAAAATCTCTAGTGCCCTGCATCTGATGATAATCCAAAAATTTGGAATCAGAAGGAAAAGCGCTCTCGTATCCCCAACTTATTAAGAGAGGGTCAAACAAATTCTGAAATTCTTTTTTTACATACAAAAACGAACAGCCCTTTGGTGTCATCATCCATTTGTGGCAGGCGCCTGTGTAAACATCGGCTTTCAGTTCGGATAAATTTATCGGGATATGCCCGGGCGAATGAGCGCCATCAACAATAGTAAACAAACCTTTTGTTCTGGCTATTTCGCAAATCTCCTTTACCGGAAATATTAATGAGGTGGTGCTCGTTATCTGGCTGATAAAAATGGCTTTTGTTTTATTGCTTAAGTCTTTGAAAAAAGCTTCAATAAATTTTTCTTTAGACACGATTGGTAATGAAACATGCTGCCTCACAAATTTCGCCCCTACTTTTTTACAATAGTAATTCCAGGTGCGTTCAAGGGCGCCATATTCTAAATCCGTACTTAAAATTTCATCGCCTGGATTTAACTTAAAACTTTTTGCAATAATATTTATAGCGTAAGACGGGTTGGTAGTATATACCAAATCATCGGGGCTGCAATGAATATAATCAGCCAATGCCTCACGTGATTTTTTAAGGTACAAAAGGCCATTAACCGTGATGAACTGTACAGGCTCCGTTTCAAGTTCCAATTGCCACTTTTGGTAATTTTCAAAAATGGGTTTAGGGCATGCGCCGAATGAGCCAAAGCCCAGATAAGTAACATCTGGCCGAATGAGAAATTGCGATTTAAGGGACGGATTATTTTGCATGTTTCAAATATATGGAGGAATGTATATACGAAAACCAAATCTTTATCCTTTTTAACATTGGAATCTCAGGGTTTTTTACATACATTTGAAGTTCAATCATAAACCACTACAAATGAAAAAGTTTTACGGATTTATTTTAGCTGTTGTTTTTGTAACAAACGGCGTTTTTGCAAAACCGGTAAATACTACGGTTGCCATGCAGGTAGCTCAGAATTTTTACAGGCAAACAACGCATAACGAAATAAACACCATCGCTTTGGTACATACAGCCATTTCCTCAAATGGAGCAGCGCTTTATTATGTTTATAATATTAACGGTGGTTTTGTGATTATTACGGCTGATGATGCAGCTCAACCTGTAATAGGTTATTCTACTGAAGGGAATTTTGTAATTCCCGCAGCAGGAACTACTATCGGAACCTGGTTGAAAAAACGTGGCGAAGAAGTAATTTATATTCAGGAAAAAAATATACCTGCCGATGCAAAAATCATTCAAAAATGGAACGATTATTTAACTAATGCAACAAACAGACAATACAATTCAACTGCTTCAACTGCGGCCCCTCTTTGCACTACAACATGGAATCAATCGCCGGGATATAATGCACTCTGCCCCGGGGGTTCTGTAACCGGATGCGTTGCAACTGCCATGGCGCAGATTATGAAATACTGGAATTACCCTGCAACCGGAAACGGTTCAAGTTCTTATACGTCGAACTATGGCACATTAAGCGTTAACTATGGCGCAACTACTTACAACTGGGCAAATATGGGGAATTCAATTACGACAAACAGCACAACTGATATTGCAACTATCGGCTACCATTGTGGCGTAAGTGTTGAGATGAATTACAGTCCCAGCGGAAGCGGTGCATGGGTTTGCTCATTTGACAACCCGGTATGCGCGCAAAATTCGTACATAAATTATTTCAGGTACGACCCTAATACGATTCAGGGCCTGGCTCGTTCATCTTATACTGATCCGGCATGGTTGACAATTATAAAAGGAGATATTGATTTAGGAAGGCCTGTACAATATGTAGGTTGGGATCCCGGTCCCAACGGAGGCGGACATACCTGGGTATGTGATGGCTACGATCAGAATGATTTCTTACACATGAACTGGGGTTGGGGCGGAAGCGCTAACGGCTATTTCTTTTTAAACAACATGAATGGCGGTGGGTATAATTTTTCTAACGGGCATGAAGCCGTTGTAGGTATTGTTCCTATTGCCTCAACAAGTATTGATGCAAGCCTTCCTGCTATTATCAGCCCGAATGGTTTTTTCTGCAGCAATAATTTTTCACCAAGTGTGAAACTGCAAAATATGGGCGCAAGTAATTTAACTTCTGCAGTTATCAGTTATAAAATTGACAATAACGCAGTGCAAACGTTAAATTGGAACGGTTCACTGGTAACAGGTCAGTTTGCTATGGTAAGTTTACCTGCATTCACTACAATACCGGGTGCTCATTCATTTGTTTGTTCTGTTTCCAGTCCCAACGGCGGAACTGACGGAAATCTTTTAAACGACCAGGCTTCATGTACATTCAATGTGTCTTTAGGCGCACCATTGCCGGTTGTTGAAGGTTTTGAAAGCGGTACAATTGCTCCCGCCGACTGGACACTTGGCAATACGGGTTCAGGAAATAATTTTGCAATTACAAATTCTGCAGCAGCTACAGGCGCAAATTCAATCATGATTGATAATTTTACCAATGCACCGGGCAGCACCAGCATTATACAAACTACCTCAAATTATGATTTAACTACTTATTCATCTCCGGTTCTGTCTTTTAAATTAGCTTACCAACAAAAGGCAACAAGTAATAATGACAGGTTGCAGGTATACGTTTCAACCGATTGCGGTACAGGCTGGATGTCCAGGTGGGCACATTGGGCGGGTACTTTGCCGACTGTAAGCGGAACGAGTTCAACACCTTTTATACCTACTTCTTCTCAGTTTACAACTTATACCGTAAACCTTGGAAATATAGTAAATAGCCAGAATGTAATTTTCCGTTGGAAATTTATGGCTGACGCAAACGGGCCCGGGAATAATTTATATATCGACGATATAAATATTGTTAACGCGGTTACCGGAATTCAACCGGTAGAAAACCAGGTTAACTTAAATGTTTACCCGAATCCTGCTAACGGAAATTTTAATGTTGAATTAAGCTTAACTGAAAGTAAAAACGTTTCCGTAAATATTACAGATATGTTGGGCAGGGTAATTGAAATTGCTCCGGCTAAACTTTATACAGCAGGCAGCACTGCTTTAACTTTCGGAAATTCTAAATCGTATCAATCGGGCATTTATTTTATCAACCTGATGGTTGACGGGCAAATGATTTCCAAAAAAGTTATTGTTCAGTAACAAAGCGTTAATTACTGATGAATGGGTTTACACGTTAAACACTTTGTATTTCTTTTATTCTCTATAACTGTTTCTTTTTCCCAAGCACAAATTATTACTACTTATGCGGGTAATGGTATAGGCGCTTATGGCGGGGATAACGGACCCGCGGTAAATGCTTCTATCAGCGAACCGGAAGGAATTGCTTTTGATGATTCAGGCAACGTTTACATTGCGGATGAAGGCGATAACGTAGTACGAAAAGTAAACTCCCTCGGAATAATTACAACGGTTGCGGGTAGCGGAGTCATTGGTTACAGTGGCGATAACGGCCCGGCAACTTCAGCAAAATTAACTTCGCCTACAACGGTTGCCTTTGATAAAAACGGGAACATGTACATTTCTGATACATACAACAATGTAATCCGTAAAGTAACAAAGGCAGGAATCATTACAACATTTGCAGGAAATGGCTTCGGTGGATATTCAGCCGATGGCGTTGCTGCTACATCCACTTCACTTGATTTACCTGAGTGTGTAACTCTGGACGACACAGGAAACGTTTATATTGCCGATGCCGGTAATAACCGTATCCGCAAAGTAAATTTAGCGGGAATAATTTCCACGATCGCCGGAAACGGGATGGCGGCTTATGGCGGAGATAACGGAATAGCAACAGCAGCAAAATTATCTTATCCTACAGCAGTACTTATCGATACGGTGAATCATAAAATTTTTATTTCGGATAACGGTAATAACCGGATACGTGTTATAAATTCTACCGGAATAATCTCAACTTGCGCGGGAACAGGAATTCCAGGTTACAGTGGTAACGGAGCACCGGCAACCAATGCGCAATTAAAGGGTCCGCACGGGCTTGCCTTTGATAAATTCGGAAATATTTTTATTGCGGATGCAGGCAACAGCGTTATCCGTAAAATTAATTCAACGGGAATAATTTCCGCATACGCGGGTAACGGCACAAACGGTTACAGCGGCGATAACGGCCCTGCAATCCTTGCGAAAATCAGTTCTGCCCCGGCAATGAATTTTGATGCTGCCAATAATCTTTACATCGGTGATTATGCCAACAGCCGTGTACGAAAAGTAAGTTTTTGTCAAACACCCATTAATGTAAATATAAGCGCTAAAGATACTATCTGTATTGGCGATAGCAGCACGTTACACGCAAACGGGGCATTAACTTATACCTGGAGTGCTAATGCGGGAAATTTTAATTCCGATAGTGTTGTTGTTAAACCAATTGTAAGTACAACTTACTCTGTTGCAGGTATAAGTGGCCAGTGTGCAAATATTGACTCTGTAAAAATTGTGGTTAACAATTGTTCGGGCGGGTTGAAACAAAATAATAATTCTGAATTTTCAGTATACCCCAATCCTGCGGAAGAAATTATTTTTATAAACTCGCCGGGTGAATCTCTTGTAAAAATTTATGATGCCCGCGGGGCAAAAGTAAAAGAACAAAAAGTACAGCTAAATAAAACCGAAATTGATATCAGGGATTTAAGTAAAGGTGTTTACTTTTTGCAAATTTCTGATTATACAGGCATAGCTCGCCATATTCTTATAAAGCAATAGTAAATATGGCTGCAGCATTTTTCATTTATGTGAAATATTATTTTTTATTGCTGTTGTTCTCTGTTTTGTTTTTACTGATTGGGAATTTTGGTTTAAAGTCAGTCGGAAAATATTTTCACGCGAGCGGGTTTTACACCCGGATATTTGTAAAAATACTTTCAGGCTTAACTCTTTTTATAGTAGGGTACTCTGTTTTTGCCACGAGGCTTAAAACAGTTAACATCGCTTTGTTATTGGTATTTTTCTTTCTTTTAATGGAATTTGTTCTGTACAAAAAGAAAAACGGAAAAACCTTTTCCCTTCCTGCCCGTGCTGATAACACACAAACAGAAAATATATTAAAAAAAATAGCCGGGCTTCTCCTATTGTCGATACTTATTTATGTTTGGTTTGCCTACATTATTATTAACCCGCAAAGCGAATTCGGTTTTTTTCTCCCGGATAAAGGAAAAATATATTATGCCAATATTGCGGATATGTTGTCAACCGGACAAGAAAATCGCTGGGGAATAAACAATATTATTTCGGAATATTATAAAGGCGTGGCTCCCTATCATTATTTTGAATTGTGGCTTACTAAATTATTTTCAGTTTTCACGGGCACACCCTGCGTTGCTTCACTTTATTTATTTGTTTATCCCGTTCTTAATTTTTTAGCAATGCTGGGTTTTCTCTCGCTTATTGAAAGAATTGCCAAAGTAACTTTATTGAAAAAATTAAGTGTTTTAGTTCTTCTTTTTGCAAGCGGATTTTATTTTGATTCGGCCAATCCCAATTTTTCTTATTCCATGAATTTCGGAGAATCATCTATGGAATACATGGGCGAAAAATACGTTGCTTATTATCCTTTTATAATTTTATCTTTTCTTTTATTCCTGGAAGGTGCTTTGGTCCCGGCATTGACCTTATTATTGATGGTTCCAGTAATTTCGATAAGTACTTTACCCGGAGTTTTTGCAACCTGTGTATTATTTATTGCTTTTGCGTTCTTCACTAAAAAATTAAAAAGAAACGAAGTAATGAGGCTGTTCAGCTATCTGGTTATTTTGTCCGGTTTTTTGGGAGTATTTTATAAATGTTTAGGCGCGGCAGATAATCCTTATTTTGTAAACGGTATCTTTTATTATACCGATTTAAAAGGCTTCAGTTTTTTTTCTGTTAAAGTATTTCTTATAGAGTTGTGGTACAGGATACGGGACTGTCCTTTGAAATTTTTATTTCTGCACGCAATTTATATTCCTTTATTAATCGTGTTGCTCCGTCAGCAGGAAAGGAACTATAAACTATTGTTAATATTTATGATCATACTTTATATTATCTCTTTGTTGTTATATGGGGTATTTTATAAATTATTCGATGGCATCCAGTTTTATACAAACGATTTCACTTTTTTAAATGTATTTATTGTTTTCTCTTTGGTTTTATTTATTTACGGACAAAACAAAATTAAATTTGTTTGGAAAACTATGTTAATTGTTCCTGTAGCCTGTTTGCTTCTTTTCAAAATGTACTTTGCTTTTACCATGCACCAAAAAAATATTTCCGAAAACCAGGTTTATTCAAATAAATATATGCATACTATAAAAAGAATCAGTGAGGAAATGAGGGACAGGGAATTGGTTGGCGCATTATTTGGAGGCGGAGCAGATGAGCTGGATGTGCATAACGACGATAAAAGCGGAATTAGTTGTCCCTATTTGGCTTATATCCCGGTGTTTTATCCAACAATCGACCTTAGTGTTTTTGAAATAAATGACTGGAGCAGGGAAGAAGAAGTTGCTGAGGTGCAAAGAGCCTCCGCTCAACAATCTCCCTTTACGCTTTTTGTAAATAAACAAAAAAAACAGAATAAATTTATCAGTATCGACGAAAGCCAGGTTGATTTCATTAAGGAAAACCGGATTAAATACCTTGTTATATCAAAGCTTGCAAAGGTAAGTATACAATTGGAGGTGCTTATAGATAAACAGATAGCGGATTCCAAATCACAGGAACGTTTTGTTCATTTAAATTATAATTAATCTCAGTGCACCCCTTCACTTTTCTCTCTCATAATCTTATCAAAAGGGACCCCGCTTATTTTACTCTCGGCCCATGCTTCCCAGTCGAACAGACTGAATAATTGTTGTTCATACGGACTATTTTTTAACTCCGTAATTTTTTCTTTTAATTCCCTGAATTCTTTTTTAGTGCTTAAAATTCCTTCGGGTTTCAGCGAAGATTTCATAAAGGCGAGGATGATTTTCTCTAACGAAAAAAGTTTATCTTTTTTATTAAAGTAACGGTTTGCCGAGCGTAATTCGGAAGCAAGCAATCCTTCGTAACCTAATTCAAAATAAATTAACAGAATAAAAATACGTGCAAAATTGTAATATTCTTCCAGCGTTTCTTTCGGATAATTAATCAGTATTTCATTAATCCATTTAAGCGATTGCTGGTATTGACGCGCGCCGAAATATCCGTACGAAAATAAATACCTGAAACTTAATTTATATTCGGGATGAAACCAACGCCATAATTTTTTTTTCCCCGCCTCAACCTGTGGAAAAAGGGCAACACACTCATCAAAGTTTCCTTCAAGTATACGGCCCACCATTTTAAGGTTGTAGTAATAAATAAAAGTCCGCACTTCTTCGTCTAAGTTTTTTTTAGGATAATTAATAATTTTTTCAAGAGTCAGTTCAAGCTCTTTTTTCATTCCTAATTCATCGTAACTATTGGCAAGATTATTTAAGCAAACCAGGTACTGCATGCTGTTATCCTCAATGTATTTCTGTTTTGTTTCGGCCAGTTTAACCCATTCCTCGCGCACTTTCATGAGAGGTTTTTTGTCCGGGTAGGTATCGTAATAATAGTTTTTAATTAAAAGAAGATTTAATTTTTCTTTAAAAGAAACGGCATCTTCATTTAAATCAATTGCGGGTTTATAAATATCTTCATAAGCGGAACGGTCTTTTTTTGTACGCGGATAACCAAGCAGACGTGAGGTATAATAAAAATTATATTCGGTATGAGTGAGTTTTATTTCATTTTTCAAAGAAGAAGAAATTTTATTTTCATCTTTCTCCATTTCGTCCAGTATAACTTTCAATTTTTCAAGATTACCCGAGTGTTGGTATAATTTTCCGAAGGATCGGTACATTCCCGGAAAAAAATCGGCGTAACCGTTTTCTTTACAGAGTCTGGAAGCTTTTAATAAATGCTTTTCACAAAGTTTGTACTGCCTTTTCTGAAAAAGTAATTCAAACGAATCTAAATGGAAACGAATAGTTGATTTGGTATCGTTATTGCGGTGAAATTCGTTCAGACTTTGAAGCAATACTTTCATCAAATGCTGTTTCTCTGAAGCCAGATTTTTGTAAAAGGGCTTTTTGTGATTTGATTTTTTAAAACCTGTATCGTTATACTCCGGAACTTCTTCAAGCGCGTCGAAAAGTTGCGCCGCATGGGTATTGTTTCTGGCACCATGCATGGCTGCGTATTTTTTGAAATAGCGCTTTTCGCTTTTGCCCAAAGTTTTTATCAATTCAAATAAGCCGGATTCTTCCATAAAAATTATATTTAAAATTAATTATATTTGTATATAATATTAAATACCAATACTATACAAATATACTAATTATTACTAATCTTCCATATTAAACAGATAATTTTATACTACAAAATCAGCTTTGCTTTAATTTTACTATCAACCCCACAGGTCGCTAAAAAAATGAGTAAAAACAATGCGTATTATCAATCAATGAATAATAAAAGAATCGCTATTTTATTTCTTGCTTTAAGTATTTCCGTTTCCCTTTTTTCGCAAAAAGAAGCGGTGCCTGCTGCCGAAAAACAAAAGGTATTAGACCGCATTGCTGATATGCCTCTTACTTTCCGAAAAAATATAGGGCAGTGGGATAAAGAAATCCTTTTTCAGGGAAATTCCCCGGCTTGGGGTGCTAATGTCGCTTTTCTTGCGAGAGGAGTAAGTTTTGGTTTTAGCAGGAATTATAAAACGGAAGATAAAGAAGCCATAAAATTTCATCATGGCCCTGCGATGCACGAATACCTTGTGTGGAACCAGATTTTTAAAAATGCAAACAAAGAAGTAAAAATTTCAGCAAATGATGAGTCAGACAGCCACGTTAATTATTTAATCGGTAACGATCCTTCAAAGCACCAAACAAATGTTCCGGATTATAAATCTGTAAAATACATCAATGTCTATGAGAACATCGATATTACTTATTACGGCAAAGGCAATAACCTGGAGTATGATTTTAACCTGAATCCCGGTGCGGATATTTCGCAAATACAAATTACCTGTGAAGGAGTTGAGAAACTTGAAATAAATAACAAAGGACAATTAAGTATTGTTACCCAATGGGGAACTCTTCTTGAAGAAATTCCTGAATCATACCAATATATTAATGGCGAAAAGAAAATCGTGAAAATAAAATACCGGCTTATTGATAAAACTACTTTCGGTTTTTTTGCGGAAGAAAATTACGATAACACATTTGCTCTTGTAATTGACCCCATAAACTACGCATGGGGAACTTTTGTAGGCGGCGGCGCCGGTGCCGACGGATATATTTCAGACATAGCGGTTGATAATGCAGGTAATGTTTACGGAACGGGATGGTACAACGGGGTTTATCCGACTACTGCCGGGTCATATCAACCCAATTACAAGGGAGGAGGAGGCTACGGAGATGCCTATATTTTTAAACTGAATCCCACAGCTACTGCTTTTGTATATGCAACCTATATTGGCGGTGCAGTAAGTTACGAACAAGGCGAAGGAATAGAAGTAAACGCCGCAGGGGAAGTTTATGTTTGCGGTTGGACGCAGTCGACGGATTTTCCGACAACACCGGGAGCTTATCATACAACTTTCACCGGAACCTCTTATCAGGATATCTGGATTACCAAATTAAATGCGGCGGGTTCTGCTTTGATTTACTCAAATTTAATCGGAGGAATTTATAGCGATTACGCTTATGCAATTGCTCTTGAACCTTCGGGAGCAGTTTATATTACAGGTTATTCTACCAATAATAATTTAGACTTTCCGACTACCGGAGGCGCATATCAATCTAATGCAACGGGTGCAGGGGTTTATGTTTTGAAAATGAATCCTGCCGGCTCTGCACTTGTTTATTCAACTTTTACCGCGAACAGCGGTATTGGTTACGGTATTGCAATTGACGGCGGCGGAAACGCTTACCTCACCGGCACTCTTTACGGAAATATGACAACTACTGCCGGAGCTTTTCAACCGGTAGCAAATCCCAACATTGGTATTTACCCGGATATGTTTGTGCAAAAAATTAATCCGGCAGGCAGCAATCTTGTTTACTCAACTTATTTGGGCGGTAATCAAACGGATGATTTAAATTATGGAGACGCTATAGCAGTTGATGCTGCAGGTAATGCTTTTATAACGGGAGGAACTGCTTCACCGAATTTTCCTGTTACTCCCGGAGCTTATGATGTTACTCAAAGCGGAGGAATGGATCCCTTTCTTGCAAAGTTAAATTCAACAGGTACAGCTTTGATTTATGCAACTTTTCTCGCATCGGATGGAATTGGTTGCAGTGTTGCCATAAATAATGCGGGCGAAGCTTTCGTTACCGGTAATATTAATTCACAGGGATTCACTGCAACAACCTGCGCGAATTTTTCTACTTGGGGCGGAGGGACAGATTGTTTCCTCGCAAAAATAGACGCGGCCGGTGCCAATGCACAATACTTAAGCTATTTTGGCGGTAATGGAAACGATTACGGCAACGGGCCCTTCGGTAAAGTTCGTGTACGTTTGTGGGGACCTTGCCTTGATGAAGTTTATGTTTCTACAACTTCGCACTCTGCTAATTTTCCTACCACACCCGGAACTGTTCAATCGGTAAAGGCAAACAGCGGCGCCGACCAACCGGTCGTGTTTCACTTAAAACCAAAAGTTACACCTAATTTTACTTATACTGTAAATTGCAACGTTGTAAACTTTACGGATTTATCAAACGGAACTTGTATCTGGCAGGCAGGTCCGTGGTTACCTACTGCCTGGCAATGGCATTTTGGTGATGGAACTTCTTCTACGGCCCAAAATCCTTCTCACGCTTACAGTGCAGCGGGAACTTACACAGTAACGTTAATTATCAGTTGTCCGCGCGATTCAATAAAAATTCCGGTAACAGTTTCTCCGGGAATTGTTTTATCTACAACTGTAACGCCAAGCGGATGTTCCGGCAGCACCGGTGTTGCAACAACAACAGTAACAAGTGGCACAGGCCCTTTTACATACACCTGGTCGCCGAGCGGAGGAAATGCTGCAACCGCAAATAATTTACCTCCCGGGCATTATACAGTAACAGTTTCTAACGGAAGTTGTACCAATAAGGATACAGTAACTATTTTATCAAGTGGAACTACTCCGGTTACCGGCGCTATCACAGGGCCGACACCTGTATGTCCTAATGCAACCGGAACAACTTATTCTGTAACAAACACAGTGGGCTCAACATATAATTGGAGCGTTACAGGAACAGGAACCATTACTGCGGGGCAGGGAACAAATTCAACAACGATAAATTGGGGCGCTACAGGCGGAGTAATTACCTGCACTGAAACAAACGGATGCGGAAGCGGAACCCCTGTAACATTTACAGTTGTTACAAACGCTACTCCTGTAACTTCTGCCATCAGCGGAACAACTACTGTTTGTGCTAATTCAACGAACGTAACTTATTCGGTTACAAATACTGCAGGTTCAACTTACAATTGGTCAGTTACCGGAAGCGGAACAGTTACAGCAGGACAAGGTACAAATGTGATTACAGTTAGTTGGGGCGCAATCGGTGGAACAATTTCCTGTACAGAAACTGCATCGTGCGGAACAGGAACTCCGGTTACACTAAATGTAACTGTTACTACTCCACCTGTAAGTTCTGCTATTAACGGGCCCACTCCACTTTGCCCGAATGCAACAAACACAACATATTCGGTTACAAATCATGCGGGCTCAACCTATAACTGGTCGGTGCCCGGAACTGCAACAATCACAGCGGGACAAAATACAAATTCAATAAATGTAAATTGGGCAAGCGCAGGAGGAGTAATTACCTGTACCGAAACAAATTCATGCGGAAGCGGAACACCTGTAACATTTACTGTTGTGATGGGAAGCATTCCTGTTACGGGTGCTATCAATGGACCTACACCACTTTGCCCGAATGCAACCGGCACAACTTATTCGGTAACAAACACAGCAGGATCAACTTATAATTGGTCGGTACCGGGTACGGCAACAATTACAGCGGGACAAAATACAAATTCAATTACGGTTAATTGGGCTGCTACGGGCGGAGTGATTTCTGTTACCGCAACAAATTCATGCGGAAGCGGAACTGCGCAAACATTTACTGTTGTAATAAGCGGCACACCTGTTACGGGTCCTATCAACGGCCCGACGCCCTTATGCCCGAATGCAACGGGAACTTATTCTGTTACGAATACAGTTGGCTCAACGTATAATTGGTCGGTGCCCGGAACTGCAACTGTTACTGCGGGACAAGGAACAAATTCTATCAATGTAAGTTGGGGAGCAACCGGCGGAGTAATTTCATGTACAGAAACCGCAAGTTGCGGAACTGCAACTCCTGTAACATATACCGTAGTGATGAATTCTTTGCCTGCAACAGGCGCAATCAGCGGAACAACTCCTGTTTGTCCGAATGCAACAAACGTAGTGTACACAGTAAATTCAACAGTAGGTTCAACGTATAACTGGACAGTTCCCGCGGGAGCTACAATAGTTTCAGGACAAGGAACAAACAGCATTCTTGTAAATTGGGGAAGTACGCCGGGAAATATTACCGTTACCGAAACAAATGCATGCGGTGCGGGTACAGCGGTAATTTATCCGGTGACGATGTTGCCGCTTCCTTCTACATCTCCGATTTCGGGGGGAAACCCTTCTTGTGCTAATACAAACGGAATTACGTATTCTGTTACTCCAACAGTTGGTTCAACGTATAATTGGAGTGTTCCCGGAACAGCAACGATTACTGCAGGGCAAGGAACAAGCAGCATTACACTTAATTGGGGAACAAGCGGCGGAGTTATTACCTGTACAGAAAGTAATTCCTGCGGCCCGGGAACTCCTGTTACGTACACAGTAACTTTCTCTAATCTTCCGGTTACATCTACAATTACAGGTGTTAGCCCTGTTTGCCCCAATCAAAACGGAACGGTATATACAGTAACAAATAATACAGGCTCAACTTATAACTGGACAGTTACAGGTGGAGGAACGGTTGCTTCCGGGCAAAATACAAGTACGCTTACAGTAAACTGGGGAGCAAGTGGTGGGGTTGTTACTTGTACCGAAAGTAATATTTGCGGAAACGGTGCACCGGTTAGTTTTACGGTTGCCATGGGAAGTATTCCTGTAACCGGAGTTATTACTGGCCCGACACCTGTTTGTGCCAATGCAACAAATACAACGTATTCTGTTTCCGGCACAACAGGTTCAACGTATAACTGGACTGTACCTGCTGGCGCAACAATTTCATCCGGACAAGGAACAAATGCAATTACTATTAATTGGGGCACAACCGGCGGTACAATTTCTGTTACAGAAACAAATGCCTGCGGAAACGGAACCGCTATTTATCCTGTAATAGTTGATCCTGCGCCGACAATAAGTATTACCGCGACACCAAAACAAGGATGCGTTCCTTTATTTGTAAGCTTTACGGATTTAAGTACGGTTGGCGGTGGATCAACAATTACAGGATGGAATTGGTTATTTGGTGACGGAAATACTTCAACTTTACAAAATCCGGTGAATGTTTATTTAAACTCGGGCGCATTCAGTGTTACACTTACACTTACAACAAACGCGGGCTGCACTTCCACTTTAAGTGCGGTTAATTACATAAACGTATATCCTAATCCGCATGCCG
>DATMMV010000094.1:0-37553 GCA_035569635.1 Bacteroidia bacterium
GGAAATATCGCTCTTGTTTACGAATCCTTAAAAAAATATACCATCGCCCTTGATTACATAAACAAAGCTATGCAGATTGATAAGGAGATCGGTGATAAAAAAGGGTATTCAAACGCCATTGGTAATTTAAGTAATCTGTATGACGAGATGGGAGATCCCGAAAAAGCTTTGGAGTACGGATTGGAATTTTTGAAACTGGAAGAGGAGATGAAAAATAAATCCAACCTGGCAGGTATGCTTTCTAATATCGGCAGTTTGTATGATGAGTTAGGCGAAAAAGATAAAGCCCTTGAGTACTATAAAAAATCGTTAGTAATGGCGGAGGAATTGGGTAATGATGAAATTATTCTTGCCAACGAAATTAATATCGGTACCTGGCATATGGATAAAAAACAGTTTGCCATCGCCACGGTTTATTTTAATAAAGCGCTTGGCTTGGCCGGGCAAATGGGTTCGAAACCGCACGAAAGCGAATGTTACCGGATGCTGGCCGTGGTTTACAGAGGACAAAACGATTTTGTGAAAGCCTATGATTACCTGGACAGATACAATGAGTTAAAAGATACTTTGCTGAACGAAGAAAATTCAAAGCAAATAAATCAGATGAGTGCCATGTATGAAAAGGATAAACAGGAACTTAAAATCGTGGCCCTTGAAAAAGAAAAAGTTTTATCTGAACAGGTGATCGAAAAACAAAATAATTTCAGAAAAGTTTTGGTAACGGTTGTCGTGCTGATTATTCTGTTGGCAGTAGTATTGTTATTTGCATTTGTAAATAAGCGGAAAGCTAATCAATTACTGGAGGCCCAAAACAGCGAAATTCAACAGCAAAAAGAAGTGATCGAAGAGAGCAATAAAAACATGACCGACAGCATTACCTATGCCAAACGTATTCAGGAAGCCATTTTGCCCGCCAAAGAACTTAAGTATCGTTTATTTCCGGATGCTTTTGTTTTTTACCATCCCAGGGATATTGTAAGCGGCGATTTTTATTGGTTTGCCGAAAAAGAGGGTAGGCGTATTATTGCAGCTGTTGATTGTACCGGCCATGGTGTTCCGGGTGCTTTTATGAGTATGATCGGTATCGATCAGCTAAACCACATTGTTTTGCAAAACGGAATTACGCAGCCGGCCGAAATTTTAAATCATTTGCAAAAAAGTATTCGTGGTGCTTTAAAACAGGATACCAACGACGAAAATATTACTAAAGACGGAATGGATATTGCGCTTTGTACTTTTACAAAAAATAAAGTGGAGTACGCCGGTGCAAACAGGTCTTTGGTTTTAATCAGAAAAAATAAAGAAGTTGAAGTTATTGACGCGAATCATTTTTCTATCGGAGGGTTGCAGCATGGCGAAGAAAAAACTTTTACCAATCATTCAGTAGATATTTCTTCGGGCGATTGCTTTTATATTTTTACGGATGGATTTTCCGATCAGTTTGGAGGGCCCAAGGGCAAAAAATTCAGGGTAAAGAATTTAAAAGAATTACTTGCAACTATTTCTGATAAAAAAATGAGCGAGCAGGAAGAAATACTTTCAAAAACACTCTCAGATTGGAAAGGAAAACTTGAACAAGTAGATGACATATTAATAATTGGCGTAAGAGTTTAATCTTAGCATTCAAGCCCGAGCCCCTTCCGAATCCCCGAAATCACTGGGCTTTTAACATTAAAAAAAACTACTTAATTAACGAAACAGTTCCTTTGTATTCGTGTTTCATTCCGCTGTAATCTTTAAAATCTGCCTTCCAAACGTAAACATCCTCTTGCACCACATCGCCTTTTCCACGCACGGTTCCGTCCCATACTTTTTCTAAATCATGCGATTCAAAAATCTGGTTGCCCCACCGGTCAAAAATAAACAAACGATAGGTAGAATTATCTATGCCAATTCCTGTTCCCTTAAAACCTTCATTCACTCCGTCACTGTTCGGTGAGAAAGCGTTGGGTATATAAAATGTAAAACCCGGTTTTACCTCTATGGGTTTGGTAATGGAATCTTTACAACCATAGCTGTTGCTTACCCATTCTGTTACATAGTACATGTAAGGTTGGTCATACAAATACGTGTGAACCGGATTTGTAACACTTGTATAATTTGTTGAGAACAGATTTGCAAAAACATCACCTAAGAACCAATGCATGTAATTCGCTCCCGTCGACTGGTCATAAAAATGAACCGTTGGATCTATTCCGTCTGTTTCGTTTGCATTTGATACATAATTAAAATCCGCAACCGGATGAGGATAAACGGTGATGTAATTCGCTTTTGTAATATTTGCAGCGCAACCACTGTCACTGGTAACTGTAAGGCTGACCGTATAAGTTTCATTTTGTGTATGTGAAGTATTGTTATAGGAAATAGTGGGAGGGAATTGCCCGTTAAATGTATTTCCGTTGCCGAAATCCCAACTCCAGCTTGTTATTTGCGCAGGCGTTGTTATGGCCGACAAATCAGTAAAGTTTACATTGAGTATCGGGCAGCCTGTTAAATTATCTCCGATAAATGCAGGCCGGGGCAGGGGATTGATATAAATTGTTTTTGAAACCGTGTCTTTGCAATTCTTATTACTACTTACACTTAAATTTACCGTATGAGTTCCCGGTGTTGCAAAAGTGTATCGGGGATTTTGTGTTGTTGCGTCTGAAAAAATTCCATCGTTGTCCATATCCCAGTTCCATTGTGCAATATTTCCGGTTGAATTATCTGTAAACTGTGTTGCATTTCCCTGGCAAATTTTATTCTGCGCATAAAAATTGGCAGCAGGATCCGGATTTATAGTGATAGTAAATATTGAGTCAGGCCCCGTACAACCCTTAAACCAGGCGTGAACTAATATTGTTGAATTTACTGCCGTATTAACATTGTTGATTGTTGTAAAAGAAGGCAGATTACCTGTTCCGTTAGAACCCAACCCGATAGTGGTATTAATATTTACCCAAAAAAATGTTGCGGTTGTTCCGCCGGGCGTAGCGGTAAAGTTAATTGCAGGTGTTATTTGATTCGGGCAAAATTCCGGCGGATTAATATGATTAACTAAGGGCAATGGTTTTATTAAAATACTTAATATGCTTTTGTCAACGCAACCTTGCGGACTTGTTATAGTCAATGTTGCAATATATGTTGCAGTCGAAGAATAAGTGTGCGTTGTGTTTGCAATTTGTGAGGACGAACTTCCGTCACCAAAATTCCAGTTATATACCGAACCGGCCGGAACATTTTGCGTGAGATCAGTAAATGTGGTGGCATTGCCGAGGCAAACTGTATCTGCTGTAAAAACCACATTTAATAAGGGATTAATTTGTACAGTTTGATTTACGGAAGCGCTGCATCCTGCCGGGTTTGTAACGTTTAATGTTACCGTATAAGTTCCGGTTGAAGCATAGTTGTGTTGCGGATTTTGTAAAACGGAATTTCCCCCGTCACCAAAACTCCAACTCCAGTTTGTAAACGGTCCGCCTGTTGATTGGTCAGTAAATTGTAACGGGTTTCCGAAGCAAGCTGTGTTTACCGTGAAACCCGGAACAATTTGTGCAGGTTGAGTTAAGGCAACCGAAAAATTGGTTGTACAACCTGCGGCATCGGTAATGCTTCCTGTATAATTTCCGGCTACAGCACCGTGCATGGCAAGCCCTGTTGCAACAGGATTTAAATTCCACGAAACAGTATAAGTTAAAGAACTTGTTACTACGATAGTAACACTGGTTGTATCACCGAAACATTTTATGGTACCGGGCGTTAAAGTATAAGTTAACCCTGTTGCTGATGCGATTGCAACGGTATTTGTTTGTACGCAATTATTCGCATCGGTAATTGTTACAGTGTAATTTCCTCCTGCCGAATTTGAAATGCTGCTTGTTGTTTGTCCGCTGTTCCAATTGTAAGTATAAGGCGAAGTGCCACCACTTGCGGTAACTGATGCCGTTCCGTCATTTAAATTACAATGAACCGGCGTGCTTGTCGTAGTTAAAACAATCGGCGTTGGTTGCGTGATGGTGACAAGCGCTGTGTCTTTACAACCATTTGCATCAGTAACCGTGCAGGTATAATTTCCCGCAGAAAGATTAGTCGCAGTTGAATTTGTTTGCCCGTTACTCCAACTGAATACATAAGGGCTCACACCTCCGCTAGCCGTTACGGTTGCTGCTCCTGTGCTTGCCGCGTTGCAAATTACATTGGTAACACTTTGTGTGGTGGCTGTTAAGGTACCCGGCGGTGAAACTAAATTTACTGTGTCCGTATATTTTAATCCGCAGCCCATAGTTACAGTTACAGTATAAGTACCCGGACAAAGATTTATGGCTGTTTGTGTTGTTTGCACCGGAATAGTGCTCCATGAATAAGTTGCACCTGTAGCAGGGTTGCCGCAAATAGTAAGATTGGCGGTTGCCGTGCCGTTACAAGCGCTGCAGGAAGCAACAGGAGTTGAACTGTGTGTGAGTACGGTACTGCTGCCTGTAATTGTTGAAGCGGAAACAAATCCCTTTCCACAAGCGTATAAAAGATTATTTTTCCCCACGCGCACATCAAAAACAGTATCTGTTAAATTAATGGTTTGTGTTAAAGTTAAATTGGAATTATAAATGAGTGCCTGGTTTTTTACGCCTATATAAACATTATCGCACATATCTGCATCGGTACCGCTCCAGCGCACACTGTCTTTTGAAAAAGGATTTGACCAATTGTACACTGTGGAATTTGCCACACTTGCACCGCTATTCTTATTATATTTAGTAAGTGTTGTACCGTCGCAAACATAAAGCCAGTTAGGGCTTGCCGCCATTCCGTTCAGCGCGTTACTGAAACTATTAGGATTACCAATGGAAACCGTCCCCAACACCATCCCGTTTAAATACCCTTCGCGTAATGTGTACGGAAAACCGAGCGGAGTTTTATATGCAGTTGGGGCTAAACTTGTAACAGGCACTTTGCAAAGTAAATCATCCCAACCCGGATTTACATTTGATTTTGTTGCACCCATATAACACCAGTTTCCCATCGGGTCCAATGCTATCATGCACATATCATGAAAAGAAGTCCCGCCCTGAAGAGTGGCACCCAAAACATTTTGCGGATTAACTATAATATTTAAGTTCGTGTCCATTGCCAATGACTGTGTAGTATTGTAAACACCACCGCCGGCAATAACAATTTGTTTGTTACAAGGGTCAAAAGCGCATCGCCACATTTCGTACATTCCGTTTGCAATGCCGGGGTGAGAAGCAAGTAAAGAACCTGCAGTACTCACTTTTAAAACCTGCGAACCGGTATTAAATCCTCCGGTGCTTGTTCCTGCAACTATGTACGATGTTCCTGTGGTATGGTCTACGGCAAAATCACCATAACTTTGGGAAAACCCCGCGGGGACTGTATACTTCCATAAAATAACTCCCGCACTGTTAAGTTTTACCAATACAAAAGGAAAATAAGAACCGAGCGCGTAAACGTTTCCGTAATTGTCATAATCCACATCATAAGCTAAATTGGCGGCCCATCCTCCGGGAATATTCGGGTTTGTTGTCCACGGGTCAATGATGATCGTTTTATTTGCATCGTATTTTTCCACTTCAAAGGAAACCTCATTTCTATTCAGAGTATAATTGCTTTTCAGTTTTGTTCCGTCTTCATAAAAAGTTTCAGGAGCGTGGTCGGTAAAAGGGCCCATTTTACTTTTGCAGATAATGTCGCCATTAGCTTGCAGATAATTTTTTCCTCCTCCGACGTAATCTAATTTAACCAGCGATAAATCAGCGCCCGGGTGCACAATTAAATTGTATTTAAGGCCAGCCTTATTTTCTACAAAAAAATATTCGGCATCAATATTCGGGTACAGGTTTTTATAAATTATTTTTTTATAAGCGGTGGTTTTTATTTCGTGGCCTGTCTGCCCTGTATAAGTAAAATAATAAGGCTCTTCTCCCTCAGTACTTATACTTACAACGGAGTTAGCTCCTTGCCATTCCTGCGAAAAGAAACGTTTTTCAGGTTTGGCATTTCTTAGTTTCTGTTCACGTTCAAGTTCTTCTTTGCCTTTATTTTCTTCTTTCCCATCCTCCTTTTTTATTTTTGTAAATTCATCATAACGGTATATCACGGAGTTGCTTGTAAAATAAATTTTTGTTTTTCCCAAGTCGACGGTAAATAAAATATCTCCTTTTACTTCTTCATCGGCAAACTGCCCGGCATTTTTAATAAATACACTGTGATCAAAGGGCTTTGCACTCCACAATGTACCCGGCTCCGGATTGGACTGGCCGAATAAACCGACACTTGAAAGTGCCAAAACAATGGTAATCTTTAAATATGAGCGCATAATTTATCTTGCTTTATACCAAAAGTACCTTTTCTAAAGGCTAAAAACATACCAAAATACCTGTTATTATTTATGTTCCAATATGTTAAAAATTACCAATAAAAGAGTGCTTTTCATTATAAATAAGTATAAAATTCCTGCGAACACAAATTCATTATTATTAAAGTTCTAAAAATCAAATTTTTTTTAAAAAATGATTGTATTACACCCTTATTTTATAATTTTATATGCAGTAATAAACGATATGACAGCGTCTGACCAGCTATTTAAATTAATACAATCACTTGATAAGCAGGAAAAACGGTATTTTAAATTGTTTGCCTCCACGCACCGGGACTCCAGTTCTTACGTTTTATTATTTGATTTCATTAATAAGCAAAAAGAACACAACGAAAAGGAAATAAAAAAGCATTTTAAAAATGAAGCTTTAAGCAGGCAATTACCCGTTACTAAAAATTTATTACATAAACTTATTTTAAAAAGCATGTGCCTGTATCGCGCCGGGCATTCGATGGATTCTGTATTGAGGGAGATGCTATCGTCAATTGATTTTTTATTTGAAAAGACTTTTTATAACGAATGCTGGAAAACCATCCAAAAGGCGAAGAAAATAGCTGTGGAATATGAAAAATTTCCAATACTGCTTGAAATTCTTAAATGGGAAAAGCGTTTGCAGGCCAATGTATACCGCAGGGGTTTGACTTCCGCATATATAAAGGAGGTATATCTTTTGGAATCAGAAATCTTACTGAAAATTGAAAACCTGAACGAATATTTATATTTAAATAAACAAATTTCATTTGAAGCAACAAAAACCGTGCATGTGCGTAGTAACAAGGAGTCAGGACGAATTAAAAAATTAATGAACTCTCCGCTTCTGAAAAATGAGAACAGGGCTCTCTCCTTTGAAGCGAAAGCATATTTTTTTCAAACACTTTCTATTTATTCCAGGTTAACAGGCAATTCGCAAAAAAGTTATGAGTATCGTAAGTTGCTCAATACACATTGGGAAGCACACCCGCAATTTATTGAAGAAAGCCCGATAGGCTATATACCTGTGTTGCAAAACCTCGTAAATATTCAGGTCGATTTAAAAAAGTATCGTGAATTATCAGAGACAATAGAGAAGTTCAGGAATGTAAAAGTCCGCACGGGCACCGTAAAACAATTAATTTTTTTATCATACTACCCGGTAAAGATTGTTTACCATAATAATACCCTGCAGCAAAAGGACAGCTATTTTATCCCGGAGGCAGAAGAAGAATTTGCAGGGTTTGAAGAGAAGCTTGACCTGAGTCATAATTTAATGTTTTATTACCTGTTTTCCTGGAATTATTTTTTGCAGGAGGATTATAAAAAATCATTAATGTACATCAACCGGATTTTAAATCATCCGCGATCGGATGTACGTATCGATTTGCACTGCTTTGCGCGTATTTTTAATATTATGACTCACTATGAATTGGGCAATATGGATTTACTGGAGCACTTATGCAAATCGGCCCGCAGGTTTTTAATTAAGAATAACAGGTTAAACGAATTTGAAGAAGCCATGTTGGTATTTTTTAGAAAACTGGCAGTTTGTTATAATGAAACAATAAAAGCAAAAAATTTGTTTAAAGACTTAAAAAATAAACTTGAATCCATACAGAAAAAGGAGTTTGAAAGCAGCCTGTTCGGCTATTTTAATTTTTTTGCGTGGACAGAAAGTAAAATCGAAAATAGATCTATGGCAGACCTTATTCGGGTAGAGAGTAAAAGTTATTTTTAAATTACCATTTTCCTCCTGCGCCGCCGCCGCCGCCCGAGCCTCCCCCGAATCCGCCCCAGCCACCTCCACCAGAACTTCCGCCGCCCCAGCTTCCTCCTCCAAATCCGCCGCCGTAAAAAGGGCCGGAACCGGTAAAAGATGAAAAGCCGCTTCGTTTAAAAATCCGGATCAGAAAAATTAAAATAAACAGGCCTATAAAAATATAGCGCCACGAGCTGTCAGTATTTCCTGAATTTATTTTTTTATTATAATCCTTGCTATTATATTCTCCTTTTGCCAGGGCCATCAAAACAGTTGTGGCTTCATCAATTGCTTTAAATGATTTCCCGTTTTTAAGATTCGGAATTAATTCATTATCCACAATTTTTTTGCAGGTTAAATCAGGTATTGCCCCTTCTAATCCGTAACCTGTGGCAATAAATGCATCACGCTCTCCCGCACCGCCGGTTGGTTTAATTAAAATAACAATACCGTTGTTTTTATCTTTTTTGCCAACTCCCCAGTTAGTAATAATCCGTTCGCAAAAATCAGCGGTAGAAAACCCCCATAAAGAATCAATAATTAAAACACAAATCTGGTTGGATGTTTCATTGGAGAAATTCTCGAGTTTATTTTCTAAAATTTGTGTTTCTTCCCCGCTTAAATAATCCGGAAATTCTACAGATAGATTATTTACCAATCGTTGCGGGCCCGGCCTTTCGGGAACTGTTTGTGAAAAAATGGAAATTGAAAAGAAAAGTAACACAAGGATAATTCCTGCTGTTTTTACTTTCAAAAAATTATTTGGAAAAAGAAACCTCATTGCTTAATTCGTTTTTGTCGTTTGCTTTATGCGGAAAATACTTCTGAAGTTGCTCGCCGCATAAGGCTATGCCTTTACATAAACCTTCGGTAAATTTCCCTTCTTTAAAATGTTCAAGTACCAGTTTATTTATATTGTCCCAAAAAGCCTGGCTTACTTTTTCATGTATGCCGCTATCGCCGGCAATGGCAAAGTCTTTTGTTTTTACAGCGAGGTAAAATAAAACCCCGTTACGCTCAGCCGTTTTGTGCATTTTATGCTTCACAAAAATTTCTTCGGCACGTTTCAGTACATTTTTTTTGCAGGAATCTTCCACATGCAGGCGTATTTCGCCCGAAGTAAGTTTTTCGGCTGCCGCAATAGTATTTACAATTAAATCAACTTCTTCTTTGCTGAAAAAGTCGCGTGCCGACTTACTCATTTCCCTTTTTTATCAAAATCAAATTTTACGCTTGGCGCGTTATCGGCCCCCTCTTTCATTTCAAAATAGGCACGTTTGCTGAACCCGAACATACCTGCCCAAATGTTTTTCGGAAATTTTTGTACATAAGTATTAAACTCCTGCGCGGTATTGTTAAATTTCATACGCTCGTTGGCAATACGGTTTTCACAACCTTCAAGCTCAGTGCGTAATTCCGAAAACCCTGCGTTGGCTTTCAACTCGGGATAATTTTCTGAAACCACCAACAGCCTTGATAAAGCAGAACTTAACTGTCCTTGCGCTGCCTGAAATTTTTGCAAAGAAGCTTCATCCAGTTTGCTGGGGTCTAATTTTATTTGCGTGGCCGAAGCGCGGGCTTCAATTACTGCTTGTAGAGTAGATTTTTCAAAATCTGCCTGTCCTTGAACAGTAGACACAATATTGGGTATCAAATCCATACGGCGCTGGTACTGATTTTCTACCTGTTGCCATTGGGCTGTTACTGTTTCGTTTTTTTCAACCATTTTGTTGTAAGAGCTGCAGGCATTCATGCCTATCAGAAGCAGGATAAATACAATTATTCCCAGTGCAATGCTTGATTTTTTCATAGAATTTTTGCTTAAAATATGTATAAAGTTAGTATTTCTTTCTCTCAGTACAATTTTTGAGCCGATAACAAAAAAGGGCTGATTTGGCTAATTTTTTACCGGATTTGTCAGGCAATTCCATATTCTCACCGCAGTTTTAACAGGTTTGACCTACTTCACTGTTCTTCATTGTTTTATAAAATTATTTTACTACATTTATTTGTTTAAAACTCTGCCTGGTTTGCAGTTTGTAAACCATGTAGTTTAGTAATTTGCTTTTTTTAAAAAAAATAGTGCCCATTTTGAAAAAATCAAGACACATAATTTATTTTTCACTTGTATTTAGCATTTGGCTCACTACCGTAAATTCTTTTGCGCAAGCACCTTCCTGGGTATGGGCAAAAGGCGTACATACCAATGTTGCCGAATGGGCCACTGATGTAGCTGTTGATACCAGTACAGGCGAAATTGTTGTTGTAGGTATTTTCAACAGTGATCTTAGTGCTTATTACGGATTAAGGTTTGTAGGCGCTATTGGAGGAGGATTTGTTGCAAAATATGATGCTGCCGGAAATGTATTATGGGCGTTTCCTATTGGAAATAATCAAGATGACGCTTGCAATGGGGTAGCTGTTGCACCCAGTGGAAATATTTATGTTACCGGATATTTGCAAAATATTGCCGATTTTAAAGGTACGAGCCTTGCTTCAACAATACTTACTTCGGCCGGCGGAAAGGACATTTTTATTGCAAAATACAATCCGGCAGGGCAGTTACAGTGGGTTAGACAAGCAGGAGGGGTTTCTGATGATGAAGGGTATGCGATTTGTACAAATACCAATACTCTTTTTGTTACCGGTTATTTTACAAATTCCGGAAATTTTTCGGGGACACCAACCGTTTCCAATAAGCCTACCCAAAATCTTTTTGTTACTTCTTACGACGCGAGCGGAAATGTACTCTGGCTTACCGATGGCGGATCGGGGCAAAGCACTTACGGGCGGGATATAATTGCTGACAACAATAATGTTTATGTGACCGGAGATTTTAAAAATGCAAGTTTAGGAATTTATGATATTAGTGGTGCAAATGTTGCCAATATGGCAAATGTAAATTCTGTAAATGAAGATGCGTATGTTATGTCGCTTGCTGTTGCCGGGCCTTTTAACTGGATAAAAGGAATACAAAGCAGCGGAAGAGATTTTGGAAGAGGGATAGCGCAGAATACCAATGGAATTTATGTTACAGGATCAATAAGCAGTAGCGCTGTTTTTGCAGGATACAGTGCCAATCCGGTTAATACTTCTGCAGTCGGGCTGGATATGTTTCTTGCACAACTTGTTAAAACCACAGGCAATACCAATTGGGTAAATTCGGAAAAAGGCCCTTCGGATGAAGAAGGAATTTCGGTTTGTATTGATACCGCAAACACTGTTTCTGTTGGCGGATATTTTCAAACTTCGTGGGTAATTGGCGGTGGTCCAACTATAAATTCTTCCGGTAACCAGGATGTTTTTTTAAATGCGTACAGTGATGCTGGAGTTTTTAAATGGGTTATGCAGGCAGGAGATGTGGGTGTAGATATTCCGCATGGAATTGCAACTACTGCCACCGGAGAAATATATGTTGCAGGTGAATATGAAAATAATGCGGTATTCGGTTCAAATGTTTTAACTGCAGATTCTCCTCCTAATATTTTTTTAGCAAAAGTCGGATGCGTCCCTTTATCAAATAATTCAGTAGCAGCTGCTCAAACAATTTGCGCGGGACAAGTACCTTCTCCACTTACAGGTTCTTCTCCTGTCGGTGGTATTTCGCCATATATTTATTTATGGCAGCAAAGTGCGAATAATATAATTTGGTCGGCGGCAAGTGGAACAAACAATACGCAAAATTATTCGCCACCAGCACTTTTAGCAAATACTTATTTCCGCAGGGTAGTAATATCCATTGCGGGTTGCAGTGGTTCTGATACCAGCAACAGTATATTAATTACTGTAAATCAAAAACCAACCGTTGCCAACGCGGGTGTTGATTCGTCAATTTGCAACAATACGACTAATATGTGGGGAAACATGCCTGCGGTAGGCACTGCAACATGGACTTTAGTTTCAGGTGGCGGAACAATTGTTAATCCCAATTCTCCAACAACAACCGTAAACGGGTTAAGTACGGGTTTAAATGTTTTTGTATGGACAATTTCTAACGGAGTTTGTCCTAATTCATCCGATACCGTGAAGGTAAAAGTGGATGCTTTTCCAACGATTGCAAACGCCGGTACCGATCAGGCTATTTGTTCCTCTACTTATACATTGAATGGAAATCCGGCTTTAGTGGGAACAGGTGTGTGGTCTGTTATTACCGGAAGCGCGACAGTAACATCTCCTTCTTCACCCAATTCTGCCGCAACAGGTTTAAGTGTTGGTCAAAATATTTTTGTGTGGGCCATAAGTAACGGTTCCTGTAGCGTTTCAAGAGACACGGTTACCATTTCTGTGGATGCCATGCCAAGTATTTCATTTGCCGGAAACCCGCAAACAATTTGTTCTTCCTCTTATACATTAAATGCGAGCGCTCCTTTTACAGGAACCGGAACGTGGAATGTTTTATCGGGAGGTTCAATTGTAACAAATCCATTACAAAATAATTCAGCTGTTACCGGTTTATCTATTGGTACAAATAATTTAGAATGGGTGGTAAGTAATGGTTCTTGTCCTGCAAGCAGAGATACTGTAACTATAACTGTTGATGCAATGCCTTCTGCGGCTGTTGCGGGCACTGATCAAACTATTTGTTCTTCTACTTATACTTTAAATGCAAGCGCTCCCACTATTGGAACAGGAACGTGGTCGGCTTATTCGGGAGGAGCAACAGTTGTTACACCTTCAGCGATAAATTCTGTTGCGAATAATTTAAGTACGGGAAATAATATTTTTATCTGGACCGTTACAAACGGAGTTTGTCCTTCCTCTTCAGACTCTGTAACGATTGCGGTGGATGCCATACCCAGTACTGCCGTTGCGGGAAATCCGATAACATTGTGTCACGATTCAATTATTCTGAATGCAACCATTCCCACAGTAGGAACGGCAACGTGGAGTGTGGTAAGCGGAGGAGCAACCATTGCTAATGCGTCGCAAAATAATTCGTTGGTATATAACCTTTCAACCGGATCAAATATTTTTATGTGGAGTGTTGGCAATGGTGTTTGCCCTGTTTCTACAAGTACGGTTGTCATTACAGTAGATGCAAACCCTTCACCCGCATTTGCGGGAAGCGACCAACCTGTTTGCGGCACATCTTTTACACTGAGTGCTACAGCTCCGGTAACAGGCACGGGTACCTGGAGTGTTCTTTCGGGTGGAGGAACTGTAGCAACCCCAACTGCAAATGTTACGGGCGCAAGTGGTTTATCTTTTGGAATAAATTCTTTTGTATGGACAGTTAGTAACGGAACTTGCCCTGCAAGTAAAGACACAATTCAAATTACAGCCTACGCCAACCCTTCAATTGCAGATGCGGGAAATCCACAAGCAATTTGCAGTTCTTCAACAATTTTAAATGCTGTAGTGCCGGTTGTAGGAACAGGAATGTGGAATGTAATAAGTGGTGGCGCTACGGTTGCTTCACCAACACAAAATAATTCGACAGTAAACAATTTAGCAACAGGTTTAAATGCGATAGAGTGGGTAGTGAGCAATGGTGTTTGCAACCCGACAAGAGATACGGTTTATATCACAGTTGACGCAAATCCTTCTGTGGCTGCAGCTGGAACGGATCAAACTATATGCCGCGATTCTTCATCGCTCCTGGCAAATACTCCTGTTACAGGTACCGGTGCATGGACAGTCGTCGCAGGTGGAGGAACCGTGAACTTTCCAAGTCAACCTTCAACGCCGGTAATTAATTTAACAACGGGGCCAAATTTTTTAGTGTGGACAATTTCGAACGGCACTTGCCCTTCATCAACAGATACGGTCATAATCCATGTAGATGCTATGCCTTCATTGGCAAACGCGGGTATCAGTCAAAATGTTTGCAGTACTTCCGCAAATTTAAATGCAGTAATTCCTGCCATAGGGACGGGTATATGGACGGTAACGCAAGGAACTTCATCTGTAGTTTCTCCTTCGAGCAACAATAGCGCTGTAAACGGTTTATCAAGCGGAATAAATATTTTTCAATGGACAGTTTCAAACGGAATATGCCCTTCTAACAGTGATACGGTTGTAATAAAATTAAATTCTCCGCCTTCAAATTCGAACGCGGGTACCGATCAGGCTATTTGCGCATTATCAACTTCGCTTTCAGCCATTGTTCCCACTGTGGGTAACGGCGCGTGGTCAGTATTTTCGGGAGGAGGAATTATTAATGCTGTTAATTCATTTTCAACAACAGTAAATAATTTAAGTACGGGGCAAAATATTTTTATCTGGACAGTAAGTAACGGAGTTTGTCCGCCTTCAACGGACAGTGTTATCATAACCGTTAGTCAATTTCCTTCAGCTGCGAATGCCGGCATTGATCAGAATGTTTGTATTAATACGGCCACTGCAATATTGAATGCGGTTATCCCTTCTGTTGGAAGTGGAGTTTGGTCTTTACTTTCAGGAACGGGAACTATAAGTAATCCGAATCAGAATAATTCAGGAGTGAATAGTTTATCGTTGGGCCAAAATACTTTTGTGTGGACGGTTACCAATAGTTTATGCCCTTCTTCAAAGGATACGGTTAGTATTTTTGTTTTACCTGATCCAACAACCGCTAATGCGGGCCCGGATGTAACAATATTCGGAACAAGCACAAATCTTAATGCTAATACGCCGGTAATCGGCACGGGCTCATGGTCACTTGTTTCCGGTTCAGGAATTTTTGCGAATTCAACAAACCCCTCAACGCAGGTAAGCGGATTGAGTTTTGGTGATAATATTTTTGGCTGGACAATCAGTAATGGTGTTTGTCCGAATAGTTATGATGAGGTAATTATTCATGTAAACGATTTAATGGTTCCAAATGGTTTTTCTCCGAACGGAGATCATGTAAACGATAATTTTGAAATTCAGGGAATAGATTTATTCAATAATGTAAAACTGGAAGTGTTTAACCGTTGGGGAAACTTAGTTTATGAAAACAGCAGTTATAAAAATGATTGGGACGGAAAGAATTTATCAGGTGAGGATTTGACAGATGATACTTACTACTTTACATTAACCATTACATCTTCAAAAACATATAAGGGCTTTGTTGTGTTAAAACGAAAATGAGAAAAATAATTTGCATAACTTTTTTCCTTCTGTTTGCGTTTATCGTTAAAGCGCAACATAGTGCTATGTACAGCCAGTACATGTTTAACGGTTTGCTTATAAATCCCGCGTATGCCGGAAGTAACGAAGTGTTAAGCGCAACAGCCGTAAACCGTAATCAATGGATAGGTTTTGACGGTGCGCCACGGACAACCACTTTCAGCATACATTCACCCCTTAAAAACAAGAAAGTTAATTTGGGAATTACATTTATTAATGACCAATACGGTATTACCAAACAAAATAAAATAAATGCTGTTTACGCGTACCGGATATTTTTTAAGAAAAGCAGTTTTTCTTTCGGCTTGCAGGCCGGTTTTAATTTTGTACGCAATAACTGGAATCAAATTACTACAACTACCGCCGGCGACCAGGTATTTACGGGACAATACAGCCAGCAAAATATTCCGCAAGCAGGTTTTGGTATTTACTATAAGCATGAGAAATTCTTTGTAGGAATTTCGGCACCCGATTTATTAACATTAAAGAAAATTGACGGGCTCCTGTATAAACCTGCCTTGTTAAATGTGGGTTATTTATTTTCTGTTTCCGAAGAATTGAAAATAAAACCTTCGGTCGTTTTAAAATACATAAGGAATTCGCCAATTGAAATAGATTTTAATACCAATGTTTATTTTAAAGCGTTCGGCCTTGGGCTATCTTATCGTACCAATGACGCGATGGTGTTTATGGTAACTTACAATATTAATTCGCAATTCAGCGCGGGCTATTCGTATGATTTAACCATCAGCAAGCTCGGCACTTACGTAAGAGGTTCGCATGAAATTATGTTGAGGTATGAATTCGGCTATAAAGTAAACCCGCAAAGCCCGAGATATTTTTAGTTTATGGCAGGTAAAAGAGGGTTTTTTATACTCATAGTTTTTTTAGCCGGATTTTTTTCATTCAGCAGAGCACAACAAGAGGATACATCTGCATTTTATGTTAAACGTTTGAGCATTAATTCCAATCGTGGCGACTTCAGCCCTTATTTATTACAAAAGAAATTATATTTCTCCACAGGCCGCGTGCATCGTTACGGTTTGGTGTATTTTAATGAAGATACACTTAAAGAGCTGGAAGATGTTTTTTATGCCGATGAAATTGATTCAGTAAATTTTAAGTATCCGCATTATTTTTCAGAAAAAGTAAATACAAAATTTAACGACGGGCCTTTGTGTTTTAACAAAACGGGCGATGTTCTTTACATTACGGGGAATGATTTAAAAAGAATTACCAAACATGTTGAACCTCTGGATATTTTTGTTTCACACAAAGTGAATGGCCATTGGGAAGTGCCCGTTTCATTGCCGTTTTGTACAGGAACTAATTCTTACTGTCATCCGGCTTTAATGAACGATGGCAAAACACTTATTTTTTCGTCGGATTTACCGGGTGGTTATGGGGGAATGGATTTGTATAGTTCAGTTTTTGAAAACGGAGCCTGGTCGCCTCCAAAAAACCTTGGCGCAAAAATAAACAGTAAGTCAAATGAATTATTTCCTTTTGTGAACGCAACAGATGTAATGTATTTTTCAAGTAACCGCAATGGAAACCTGGATATTTACAGTATCGATTTAAAAAACCCGGTTAATTCGGAGATAAAAAAAGAAGGCTGGCCTTTTAACAGCGATAAGGACGATTTCGGTGTTTGGGTTGATTCTGCCGGGAACTCGGGCTATTTTTCTTCTGATCGTGAGGGAAATGACGATATTTTTTATTTCAAAAATAAATATCCGCACTTTGATAATTGTATCGCACAAAAAAAACCGAGCTATTGTTATACTTTTTTTGAAGAATCAAGTATGCAATCGGAAGATACTTTAGGTATGATCTACGAGTGGGATTTGGGTGATGGTACTAAAACTCGCGGTCTGACGATAAAGCATTGTTATAGCAAACCCGGCGCTTATTCGGTGCAATTAAATATTGTTGATAAAGTTTCGGGGGCGCTTTTTTATAATGAACTGAGTTATGATTTTACGGTTGAAGAAGCAAAACTCTTATATATTGAAAGTGCGGATACATTACTTTTTGGTAAAGCTGCATCACTTAATTCTAAAAAATCAGTTATACCGGGTTATCGGATTGCAGAAAGGTATTGGTTTTTCGGCGATGGAAAATTTTCACAAGGAGAAAGCGTTCAGCATATTTACGAAAAGGAAGGTGAGTATTGGGTTCAACTCGGTGTAATTGTAAAAAATGATTCGACCGGCAAAACTGAAAAATTTTGTACACAGAAAAAAGTTTTGGTAAAGGACAGCCTTTGGATAAAAAATCATCAATCTTCATTGACAAAAGTGGTATGGCCGCCTCCGCGTAATGTGGATTCTACCTATCATGTAAAAGAGGGTGGCGATGTAAATTTCAGAGTGCATTTGGGTTCGTCCAGAGAAAATATTCCCATTGATGCAAAAGTTTTTTCTGATTTAAAAGACGTAAAAAAAACGAAAGAAAAAGATGTTTATCATTATACGACCGGGCAGGTTAAAAAACTAACAGATGCCATTCCCTATTACCGCAAAGCGCGTGAGAAAGGGTTTAAAAGTGCTGTAGTGATCAGTTTTTATAAGGATAGCCTCTTGCCAAAGCAGGAAAAATCTATGAAGGGAGAGGTTGTGGATACAAAAGTGGTAAGAGTAACAATTGATTCTAACAAGGTATTGTGGAGCCTTAATGTCTTTTTTGATTTTAATAAAGCGAATTTTGCGAAAATATACAATTATAAACTGGATTCAGTATGTAAAAAGCTCCGCGAAAATAAAAAACTGGAGTTAATTATCTTGTCAGTCAGTGATACAATAGGCACAAATGATTACAACCTTAAATTATCAAAGCGTAGGGCCACTTCGGTACAAAATTACCTTAGAAAAAAAGGAATTGACCAAAAGAGACTGGATGTGATATCTTTAGGTGAAAATTTGCCGGAAGAGTACAACTCCGGAAAAAATGTATTACTTTCAAATCGGCGCGTAGAGTTGATAATTGTAAAAAATGCCAAATGAATATAAAAAATAGTATTGTTTGTTTTCTGTTGTTTCTGTTTTGTAAGGGTGTTTACGGGCAGCAGGTCCCTTCAAACGACGAGAAAATTCCGTTTCTATGTACTTTCAGTAAAAGTGCCGACCCGGATTGGGGCGATGATGATTTTGTGCAGATATTTTTCTTCGTAATACCACAATCCGAAAAAAACCCGGTTTATATCCGTGTGTTCGATCCTGACGTGGGAGGGAAGAATGATGAAATACACGGCGAGTTTAACAGCAAAACGCGCTTTTCCATTTATGGCGGTAAAGGAGCAATTTCCAACCCCGACGCAAAGAAAAATACACCAACCGGAAATTATAAAAGCGGTATTGAATTAGGTTCAAAAGTATTTTCGCACGATACAGCATACGATAATAAATGGTACACATTCGGCCCTTTTAATCCCGTAGAGGGTGAATTGCAACCGGAATTTGGCGGTTATGTTTTTAAAATGGTTATTGAAGGCGTGGAAGGTGATGACGGTAATTTGTATCGTTTATTCCTTTCATCGCAGCCAACTAATAACAAGGCTATTGAAGGTGCCAACGCTTTTGCGTATGAATATTCGCTAAGACTTTTTGATACCAAGGGTTCTGTTTCTCATTTATATCCTTTCGTTGGCCCCGGTGTTACTTCTGTGCAAATTAAAGTTTTTGACTTTGATGATGACGGTATCTTACGGATTGTTTCTGTTGCAAAAAAAGGAGAGCTTGCAAAATCATCAGGTAATGGCAACTGGCTTACAACCGAGCATAAAGTGGTTAATGAAGAAATTAATACTTCACTCGATATACAATTCATAAAACAAAAGGACGCTAAAAATAATAACGTGGTAGTTAACGTAACTAACCAATACGGAGAACTGATGCCATTCTTTACTGCGCCCATAGGCGGAGTACCCAAATTTAAATTTAAAATAGGAGTGAAGGCGGAAAAATAGAATGTTGAAGAGAAGGCTTTACATATTATTAATAACTGCTTTTCTTTTCGCCGGAAAAATACTAGTTGCGCAAACCTATAATTTTAAAACTTATACTGAAGACGACGGGCTACCGCAATCGTATATTTATTGCATATCGCAAAACAGCAAAGGCTTTTTATATCTTTCTACCGGTGATGGTTTTTGCGAATTCGGTGGGACGCGGTTTACTAATTACACGATACGCGACAGTTTAGCCGAGAATTTTATCAATACACATTATACAGATTCAAGAGGTATTACCTGGATAGGCCATTTCCAAAGCGGAGTTTCGTACCGCAAGGGTACAAAGTTTTTTAAATTAAAGGGAACCGAAAAACTGGAAACCAAAATTATTTCTTTTGCCGAAGACAATAAAAAAAATGTTTGGTACGTGGCACAGCAGGTTGGAATTTTTAAAGTTGATTCTGCTTTTAAAATTGACTCGGTTAATACCGGGTTGGGATCAGCTATAAACTCGATATGTTTTGATAGTGATGATAATTTACTGGCAGCGACAAATGAAGGACTTTTTCTTTTCCGTACAGATAATCCAAAAAAGCCGGTAAAAGTTTGCCCGGTAAACGGCCTTGCGGATAAAAATATTAAATTCATTATTTCGGCTGATTCGGCAAAAACTGTTTTCTGGGCGGCAGTTCCCGGCGAGGGAGTTTTTAAGGTGCAAAAAACCGGAAGTTGTTATCAGGTTGTTTCTAAAATATCTTCCGCACTTGGTTCGCAGGCTTTAAGTATTTCGGCTTTATTTTCGGATAATTCACAAAACCTTTGGGTTGCTTTAAACGGAGAAGGCTTGCGGAAGATTTCGTTTAGCGATAAAAACGTGAACGGTTCTTTTTTCATTACGCAAATTAACAGGCAAAATGGTTTGGGTAATGAATATATTCAATCAATTTTTCAGGATTTTGAAGGCAACATGTGGTTTGGTACTATGGGTGGTGGTCTGATTGAAATGCCCATGAACAAGTTTAATTATTACAGCTCCAGGCACGGACAGGAGCAGGATAATATAAAATGTATTTTAATTGACAGTAAAACGCGTGCTATATGGCTGGGCCATGATAAGGGAATGAGTGAGTTTAATCTTCAAAACTCAAATGAAAATGCGAGATATGATGCTGCCAATGGTTTTGTAAACGATGAAGTTAACGCTTTGATGCAAGACAGCACGGGATTTATCTGGATTGGTACAAATGCAAACGGAATTTTTACTTTTGATCCTATTACCAAAAAGTTTGAAAATTTTTCAAAGAAAAATAAACTCCCGGCAATCGGCGTTAATTCTATTGCGCAAACGAAGAACGGGTTCATTATTTTTGGCACTACAGAGGGTGTTTATATGTACCAGGTAAAAACGGGTAAAACTACTGTTGTAACAACTATTGAAGGTTTATTGCACAATAATGTGCAACAGATTTTTGTGGATAAACAAAAACGTACCTGGTTTTCTTCGCATGGCGCTGTACCTTATTATTTAAAGAATGATGAATTTACTTATCTTAAAAATATTCCGGCTTTCAATATCAATAGTGTTACGCAGGATAATGACGGGCTAATATGGATTGCAACGGAAGGCGACGGAGTTTACAGTTATAATGGGGGTGAATTTAAAAATTACAAAGTGGATGAAGGTTTACTTTCTAATTTCTGCTATTTTATTATTGCCGATAAAAACAATGCCATTTGGGTAGGGCATAAAAACGGGCTGAGTAAAAAACCGGTTACCGAAAAAATATTTAAACGTTTTACTAAAGCTGACGGCTTGATCTTTCCCGAAAATAATGTGAATTCTTGTTTTAGTGATGCTAAAGGAAATGTTTGGTTCGGTACCAGCTCGGGTATTGTAAATTATGATTGTGAAGTAAATCGTATTAATATGCACGAGCCCCGTACTTCTATTGTCGGCATTCGTTTAAATAATCAGAATATAAATCAGTTTTATTCGCCTGATCAGGAAATAATACTTCCGTACGGATATTATTCGGCAACCATAGATTTTATCGGAATCTCGTTGGTGGATGCTTCTAAAGTAAATTATAAATACCGTTTATTGGGCTTGGATTCTTTATGGAGATATACTTCCGAACGTAGTAAGGAATTCCCTAAAATTACGGAGGGGACTTACGTGTTCCAGTTAATGGCCTGTAACAATGATGGTGTTTGGAACAGTAAGCCTGTTGAAATTGAATTTGAAATCAGCATTCCATTCTACAAAAAAACGTGGATACAGGTTTTGTCGGGCGCTATTTTAATTTTACTTGTTTATTTAGTGGTATTGTGGCGCACGCGTTCACTTGTACGTGCACGTGAATTATTGCGCAGGTTAGTAGAGGAAAAAACAGTTCAGCTGAAGGAAGAAAAGGAAATTGTGGAGAATATCAAATCGGTACTCGAAGAAAAAAACAAGGATATTACCGATAGTATTAATTACGCCAAGAGGATACAGGAAGCAATCCTTCCGTCGCAGGCTGCTATTCTTAAAAACTTCCCCGATTCATTTATTTATTACAGGCCAAAGGATATTGTGAGTGGAGATTTTTACTGGTTTGCCGAGGTAGAAGATTACTTTTTCATTGCAGCGGTTGATTGTACAGGGCATGGTATTCCGGGCGCTTTTATGAGCCTTATTGCATCCACTCTGTTGAATGAAATTGTAAAGAATAAAAGAGAGGTCGCCCCTTCACAAATTTTACAAAACCTGAATAACGGAATTATTGAATCGTTAAAGCAGAATGAAAGTGATAGCTCCTCGCGTGACGGAATGGATATGGCCATTTGCAGGGTAGATAAAAAGAAAAGCAAACTTGTTTTTGCCGGCGCGGCACGACCGTTTTATCATATAAGAAATAAAAACTTAACGGAAATTAAGGGACAGGGTTACCCGATAGGCGGCCATTACGGTTTAATGAATTTAAAATATTCTGATTCTGAAATTGATTTGCAAAAGGGAGATGTGTTTTATATTTCGTCTGACGGGTATGCCGACCAGTTTAAAGGTGGCGATAAAAAGAAATTCAGTACAAAAAGATTAAAAATGCTATTGCAGGAAATTTCCATTCATCCTATGGAAAAGCAACAGACTTTATTGAACGAAGCTTTTGAAAGTTGGAGGGTGGAGGAAAAGCAGATTGACGATATACTTATTGTGGGTATACGCGTGTAGTTAAAATTTTAAAATAGCTATAACCATCGTAACAACCGCCGCTACTAAAACAACAAAGGCAACCTGTTCGCGTTTTTTCTTTTTCAATTCCTCTCTGGAAGTAAGTTTAAAAGGCATTTTAATTAAGTCTCTTTCACATTTATTATGTCTGCGAATTTATTAAAAAGCATTACACTTTTTTTATAAAAACGACCAAGCCCATTTAACTGCCGATAAAATTAATTTATTGAGATTATTTTTTTGCCGGGATTGTTTTTCATAAACCCTTTTACCAATATATCACTGTCGGGGTAATATTCCCGCTTCTTAACGGCATATTCCAGCTCTTCAACGGATGAAACACAGTTGTCGGTGTTCATATAACCAAAACCGTAGTATTTTCCATTCTTAATGTAAATTAAGGAATGTTCTCCGCGTGTTTTTCCTTTATCAAACAGAATGAAATTTTCTTTTTCGAAGCAGTGTCTCATTAAAATTTCATTTGCGCGTTTGTTGTATTGTTCAATTTCTTCTTCTCCGGCACAAATACCTCTGCATTTTTTTATTTGATGATTAAAGCAAACAGCGTCCTCACTTACCAAATTACAATACCTCATGCACAAAGCATACTCATCAATCCATTGTTCCAGGCGTTCACGCGCGGCAGCATAATTATTAAAAGAAACCAAGGGCATGTTTGCTTCTTTAAAGGACGTAATTTTAAACGTAATAATTCCTTTGTCGTCTTTACAGGTGTCAATGCTGTGTGTAAACTCAGAGGCTTTCCGCATACGGTTGTATTTCGGTTTATACTTTTTTATTTCTTCCGATTCCAATAATAAAGCAATCAGTTCACTACCGGTTAAAACAAAATCCACATTGTATAAATCGTTCAGCATTTTTTTACCTTTTTTTTCGTGAGTATTAAAATGACTGAGTGCACGGTTATACATATTGCCGCTTTTGCCAATATAAATAATCTCGCCGTCCTTGTCGCGGAAATAATAAACGCCGCAATCTTCCGGTAATTTTTTTAAAATGTATTCTTTTATTTTATCAATCCGCCTTACCATTAATTCATCAACCCCCTTGTTTTTGTGTTTGGGATCCATGGCTTTTAATTCAAGCAACTTATTGAATAAAATAACGGTCGCTTCGGCATCTCCTTCGGCTCGGTGGCGCGCTTTGTTTTCTATTCCTAACGAATCACACAGTTTACCCAGGCTGTATGATAATTTTCCGGGAATTAATTTGCGACTAAGCCTTACAGTACAAAGTGTATCACGTTTGTATTTATAACCCAGTGCAGCAAATTCTTCTTTTACAAAACCGTAATCAAAACCAACGTTGTGGGCTACAAAAATTTTTCCTTCGGTAATTTCAATTATTTTTTTCGCCACTTCGGGAAATGTGGGTGCGTCTTTTACCATTTCATTGGTAATACCCGATAGTTTGGTGTAAAAGGGAGTAATGTTGCATTGGGGATTGATAAGCGTGGAAAATTTATCCACCACCTGCAGGCCATCATGAATTAAGATGCAAATATCAATAATATGCCCGCGCCTGTATTCAAACTTGCCTCCACAGGTTTCTATATCAATAATGGCAAACATTTTTTTCCCGTTTTGTAATCACTCTACGATTCAAAAACTTTACTTAAAAGTCGTTTTATTTATGAGTTCCGGTTGCTTTTTATTTTATATCCTATCTTCTCTCTGTCGGTATATTGTGGAGTTAAAGCATCGATTCTTTTCCAGCAAATATTTAAATGCTCGGTTTACTCAAATATAAGAACGTCAAGATTTTTTGCAGGCATTAATTCTTCCATCTAACTAAGTGATTCTTAGTAGGTGGTCGCAATTTGCGACCACCTCTGTTATTATAATAATAAATTAAAATTCAAGTATTTAATTTTCAATCTTTGACAATTAGCTACAGTTCCAATAACAATATGGAACAACCGGTTTAAAATTATTTTTTAATCCCCTTCATCTCTACCTTCAAACTTTTCAGCATACCCATCACGCTGTCCAAATTAATTTCATCGTCTTTTTTATCCGATAAATTAAGGCTGCAAACAAACTCCCATATTTCTAAAACATCCTGTGCTTTTACGGTATAAGGTTCGTATGCTTTATTATCCGAGTGAAGCTCCAATACATTCAAATTATTTTTTCGAATAATGCGTTTGTAAACGATGCCCTCATCTTTAGTCAGCAGTACGTAAGTTTTTCCGCTGGCCACATCGCTTAAATTCTCAACGTATTTGGTTACTACGTAATCTCCGGTTTTTAGCGGAGGCATAGAGTCTCCTTTAATAGGGAAAGAACGATGCTTACCAACCACGTTAAACGGTAAACTCATCACCGGCAGTTTTTCCATATACTCGGGATCGGCAAAACCATTGAGGTAACCGGCGGAGGCCCGCAAAGGCACCACTTCTATGTATTCGTTTCCTTTTTTATCTACCAGGATTGGAAATAAAAAACGGTTCTTCCCGATCTTCATCAGGTTTTCCGGATCGGTTTTCGAAAAATCTCCCCGCAAAAGGGCGTCAATAGATACGTGGTAGTAATCCGAAATTTCTACCAACATGCTGTAAGGTGGTTCTGCCCGGTCTTCTTCATACGAAGCAAAGCGCGAACGAGGAATTTGTAAATCGTCGGCCACAGTTTCCTGCGATACGTTTTTTATCTTCCTCAAAATCCGAAGGTTTGTTGAAATTTTACTCATTGCTAATAAATTTAGCGCTAAAGTACTAAATAAATTAGCATCTTGCAAAAGATTTTTATCCGGACTTTCATTTTTTCTGATGTCCGGATAGAATACTGTGATAATCATTTGGTTGGTTGCCAAGTCTATCACGGGGCATTTCATGATTTTTTTGAAAGCGGTTAAAAAAACCTGTTTTGAGTTTGTAAACCTTTAAAAGGGCCGTCCTGCAAATAACGGGACGGTTCTTGACGGGGATTTTTATTGAGATTTTAGAGGAGGGTATAAAAAACTAAGGTAAAACCTTTTCTTTCTTAAGTGTTTTTATAGGTTGGGTGGTGTCTCTTGTTTCCCAAATACCAATGGCCGCTTTTAAATGGAAATACTCATAGTAATCTTTTCTGTTTGTAAACCGTTTGCCTTTTAATGCCCAATCCAAATCACCCTGCCTGTTAAAATCACCCCATGTTGGGCCTTCAAAATGTTTAGCAAACCATTCTTCGTTGATCTCGCCTTTTGAAGTAAGATATCCTGAGTACACTTCTTTTAAAGCAATTTCATGGAGTTGTTCATATGAAAGTGGTTTGCTGATATCATGACCTTTAACCATGGAACGTGGAATTACAATACTTGCTCCTCTAAAAAAGTACCATTGGTTATTTATCTTTTCACCATAAAAAAAAACTAAACCATCCATAGAAGCATTTTTTACAGTTGTTCTGGAAAGTAAAGCAGATATAAATCGATTTTTAGAAGTATTAAAGCAAAGTAAACTATCCAAGCAAGTAGTATTGAATGTGCTATCATTAGATCCGTATAGATTATTGAGTTTCCATGACGTTAATGTGTCATTTGCTTTTTCAAATGTTTCGCTATATATATCATTACCTGCATACTTAATAGAAATATCTTTGATTTTTTTATCAGAATTAACACAACCCATCAAAAAAACAAAAGCTAAATAATAAATATATTGTAATGTTTTATTTTCTAGGTTTGACATAGCCGTTGGGTGTGTTTTTATCGTATGAAATGCTAAATAACCAATAATAATTATCTATATAATGACAATCTAAAAAAGTTTTAGGATTTAATTTGTCCGGGAAATAAACTCTTGCATGTTTAACTGATGAACTTATACTTGAAAAACCCAATATCTCGCACTGTGGCGCAACTCCATCTTGCTCCCAAACCTTGTCGCTACCTTCATTACTACCATACTGCCATACTTCTTCAAAAGAGTTAAAATCTGCACTTCCACTACATGCATTCTCGGGCGCCACGCCATAAAAACGCCCGAATTTATAATTCTGCCCGCTTGCTTTTAAGGCGTCTATAATCCCTAAAGCATAGGCGTAACCAAAGCTATGACAAACAATATCTATTGTATCCTTACTTACATCGAACTTAATAATTCCATTATTTATTTTGATGATTAAATCTTGTCCGGCTTTATTTCCATTGGCTCTTCTTTCAGCAAATCCTTGTGAGTTTGATGTTGTATGAAGTTTTAAGAGTGATGGCTTTATAAATAAAGTAGTACACGGAATAGCAGTAGTCGGACTAATGTTAGAATAGAATACGGTAAGTATATTTGTTGCGCAACTCCATTCTGCAAGATTATTAACAAATGAGGCTTGACTATTGTGGTTAGATGTGGCGACACTATGATGTCCATCTGCATACACTACATTTCTGGTACCTATTCTATTAATGAACATCGCATCAATCCCTTTCCAGTAAGAATTTATATCTGTAAGATTTATTTCATCAGCCGGTTTAGGGTTTTCTACAAGACTCGGCGCTGCCGGCCTATATCCATTAGAAAAAATCAATAAATTATTACCGTCAAGATTACATTTTAAGTATTCTAACATAATATCAAGCCGATTATCAGGAACCCTTATTTTTATTTTTCCATCGATATCAAGGCAATTTAAGAAATTATATTTTTGATTAAATGGGTCGAAAAAAGGTTTTACACATTTTGTTATTTTATTTTTTGATGAAAGCGATATAAAACCGGCCAATGGTTTATCTATATAAACAAGCATACCATTATAAGGTATACCCGCTATATATAAATCAGTAGCACTGTAAGTTAAACAATAATTTTTCAGAACAACAACTTGCGAATTATCTTTATATGATTTTTTAATTTTATTAAGCAAATCTAAAACAAAGCTTTTATCTTCTTTTATCCCAACCATCGCTCCATCATCATCCCCTTCCAATCCTCCAACAACAGAAACAGGATTGTGCACATAATCCCAATACTTCCCTTTGTATAGTTCTGTTCCGTTATTGTAATCCATCAAACACGAGTTTCCGGTTGGTAAAGTGGCGTTGCCTTCAAAACTGTGTTCTAAAGCGAATGCGCCATGGCCCAATTCGTGCGCTACAAGAGTGGGGGTGGGGACAGAAGTAAATAAATAACCAATGTTTCGCCCACGTGGCATTTCTCCCAATAAACCAGCGGCCAAACTATCAGTAGGTTTATCAGTTACTATTAAAAAATATTCGTTCCTCTTATAATAAGTTTGCGTTCGTATATATTTATTAATCGCCTTCAACTCATTGCTGTACCTGCTGAATATATTACTACCAACATTTATTTTTCCGTTACCATCTTTGTCCCATGTAGTATCACCAACAGTAATTGCAGGCGCAACATCCACTTCCCATGTGGCAATACTTTGTTTGTATATTTCGTTTAACTGCTTTTGCATATGGGTTTTGTCAATGATAACACTATTGTCCAGGGGCACTAAAGTAACTTTATTTTGTTCGTTACGGTAGCTCACAATATTTATTTTTGCAATATTTATTAAACTGTCTTTGCTATATCGATAACACGCAAAAAGTTCCTGAACATCTCCGTGTTTCCCACCTACAATATACAATTGCCTGCTTGTGCCAGTACCTTGCGGTTTGTAAATAGTACCTGTACCCGTAATAAATAAAATGCTATCCGCTTTTAAATTTCCCTGTAATTGATAATTCAAATCAATCACGTCATATTTTTGCATCATTACGCTTTTCCAATCAACGGGATCGGGACTATTAGCAGTAATATTCCGAACAGTTAAATAGTAATTTATCATCGTAGGATATTTAAACTTGTCGGTTCCGTACATTTGTTTGGGCGACACATTAAAATTCACAACACCCTTATCTGTAACAATAAAATTTTTACTGTCGGGCACAGGGCCATGTCCGTTTCCTGCGCTTCCTGCGTTTATTATTTGTCCATCACTGGTAAGAATAAATATATTTCCGTTACTGTCTTCTATAGTTGTTCCGCTTGGCGTGTAAGTGTATGTATTTCCTTCAACAATCACAGTTCCGTTGCTTGTGTTTACATGAATATCATTTGCTGTTATTGGAGTAGAGGTATGAATTTCCGGCTCGGCAGTGCCGTCCTGTATAGTTCCAGTTCCGTTATCATTTATCCACTGGTCAATTCCCTGAGTAAGCGCATTTACTTTTCCCTGCACTACAATTTGCTCGTTGCTTACATTTATATTGTTGAAACTGCAATACACAAAATTTATAAAAGGCAACTTTATTTTCCCGTAACCACTGTACAATCCGGCTGCACTTGTGGTGTTTTGCAATTCTGTAACATACATTTCAAACTGGCCAACCTGCCAAATCATATTAGTGTTTGCTTGTTGCAGGGGAGCAAAATTTGCGCTGGTGGGAATGGTTGGCAACTCTCCGCATTGGTAATTTGGTAAAGATTGTGTAGTGGCATTAACCGGAGAGCTGAATGAAGAAATATATTCCGTACTTACGCCCTGCACATGAAACTCGTAAGTGGTTTGAGGTTCTAAATCCAAAATTCTTAGATGACTGTTTACCGTTGTTACCGGAAACCAATTTCCGCTACTGCCCGATTTTCTGAATTCTAATTTATAGGAGGTGAAATTTGAGAGACTGTCCCACCATATTTTTATTTGTCTTTGATTAACTGCTTGAGCATGTAAATTTAAATTAATATTTAATCCGTCGTACGGACTACCATAGGTAAAAGTACAAATCTGACTATACCCGTTATTTTTAAAATAATCACGGCCGGAGATGTCTTGCGCCTTTACCCGCCAGGCATATTGCATGCCAACTAACAAGGGTGGTTCTGTTATGCTATAATTAATGGAGGTAAAATTCGTGGTGTAAGAATAAATGGGCGGAACGGTTTGGATAATATTATTGGGAACCGCTCCTTGCGGACGAATTTCCCATAACTCAAAAACATATTCGGTATTGGCGGCGCTATTGGGCGAGCCCATATTCATTTGGGTAAATGAAAAAGTTTGTTGTTGTGGGTTAGTTACCACAACTGTATTTGAACAAATTGGTAAATTTAAAAACGGAGGATCGCTTAAAACCATCCATACTTGTACGCAGGCATTGTTGCTTACCTGAATAGGAGTGGGGCTGTTATAATCATAGGCTGTAATGCAAATAGAATAAAACCCTTCAGGTAAAACTTTTTTCTGTTCATATTGCGCTTTTGTGATTCCGTTAAAATCCAGATTTTGTGTGTTTAGTAAATTATATAAATCACTTCCACTTAATTCAAACGGAACACCGGGTTGCAGAGTGTGAGGGCCGTCAAAAAAATAACTTTTACTTTGAATGGTAATCCCCTGCCCTTGAATAGAAATTTTCAGTTTGACGTTATAATGAGGTTTTGTAAAATCAGTAAACAAAAAAAGTAATTTTAGCTTTTCTTCCCCGGGATTCGCATAATCGGAAATATAACCACTAAATGGCGCAACTAATTGTGTTGTAATATTTACTGGATAGTTTTGGGTATAAGACAAAACCGGAACTATTAGTAGAAGCTTTAGCAGTATAATTTTTATGTATTTAGTTTCTTTCAATTTTAATGTTATATGCTATTTTTCTTTGCTTTTTTTGAGGTCGCAAATTGCGACCTCAAACGTTTTTGTTTGTTGATTTTTTTTCTGGTTGAGGATATCCTATTAATTTTCGTTTATCCGGTTTTTCTTTTTTCTCGAGTAACTCATCCAGATAGTGAAAAACCAATTCAATATTTTTCGAATTGTTTTCCGTTTTCTTTCTTATTTCTTCAATCCCTAATCTAAGCTCTGTATTATCAGTCAACATTTGTCTCAGTTTTACAAAAACATCAATTATTTTAAAACTGACTTTTATCGCACGTGCACTTGTTAATATATTTGATAATTGTAAAACGCCATGCTCCGTAAATGCCATTGGAAGATAACGTGCTCCCCCACGTCCGTTTTTTGAGGTCGCAATTTGCGACCTCAAAGTTGCTAACTCTTTTTCGGTGATCTCAAACATATATTGCTTGGGAAAACGGGCTATATTTCTTTTTACCTGTTCTTTTAAGCGTTTGGTTTCGACCTAGTATAATTCTGCCAAATCGCTGTCAAGCATTACTTTTTGGCCTCTTATATAATAAATCTGACTTATTATTTTTTCGTCAGGTATAATGGATATATTATCTTTTTTCATTTATTAAAAACTATAATTTAAATTCACCATGCCTGTAAACTCTTTAAAAACGTTTTTTTCCAAATCAGTCTTAAATTTATTGGTGTACATGGCACTTAACGAAACAGAAGGCTTTCCGTATTTTTTATCAATTTTGGGAGTGAAACTCAAAGAAGCCCTTTCACTTAAAACCAAAGCAGTTACTTTTTGATTATTATAAGCTTGGTTGAAAATATTGGTAATATTTAAACGCAGCAAATTATGAGCAAACGATTTTCCTATTGTGATTCCCGGTCCCATATAGATGGTTGTATTTATAAAATTTTGAATTTGATTGTAATTATAGGTTAAGCCCGAACTCCATTTACTTTTAATAAATGAGAGATTATAACAAAAATTTCCGTTTAATACTTTGGTGGATGGTTGTATAAGACTTCCTTGTTTTTGATTGGAAACCTGGTAAGAAGAAGTTAATACAAAAGTATGCCTCAGTACAGTTCTTGATAAATTATAGGAACATGTGGCATTGCTACTCTGAGAAATCTGATAAAAATTAAGCGTATCGGCAGCCGTTTTCTGATAATAAGGATCAGCTATCGGCCGCACATTGGTGTAAGTTGAAAAATTGGAATACATAGCGGTTAACGAAAATTTCTGATTAGGCATAAAAGCTACATTGCCCGATGTAATAAAACGTTTATTAGTGCTGAATTTACTATGATCTAAATTATTATGCTGATAACCTCCGTTGACGGAAATATTTAATTTACCCTTTAGCAAGCGAAGCGAAGGGGAAAGAGTAATATTTTCTAAATCATTATTAAAATAATATGCTCCGAGAGTTTTATAATCAGGAGATATGTATTCGTAATTGACTGCCAACGAAAAAATATTTTTACTGAATCCAAAAGATGATTTATAGGCGGAAAAAAACTGAGAAGTACTATTCATTGAAAAAAGCAGCGGCAGTTTATTTGTTTGAGGTGTTGATATTATTGCGTCACTTTGTAAATTGCGTGTAAGTCCGGATAAAGCATACTCAGCTTCTAAAGTAAACAACTTGCTAATTTTTGTTTTTCCGTTAATGCTTACAACGGTGTTTTCCTGAGCAAGTACAATTGTATTGGAAGGGGTAAACTTCAGGCTGGCCGGATTATCTTTTGCGGAAAAATAAATAAGATTAAAGCCATAGCCATTTTTCTCATAGCCCACTTTTGCTCCATAGCCCATGCGCTGGTAACTCATCAGTTCATCCGATTGGGTCACGACGTTGTATTCAATAACTTTTTTCAACCGGCCGTACATGCCGCATATTTTCCAGTTCTTCGGACTAAACTCTGCACCGGCACCTAAAAATATGTGGCCTGCCAATGTGTAATTGGAAAAATTCATACTTGTGTAACCTAAATATGTTTTAACCCATTTGTAAGTTGGCGCACAACCGGCCATATTAAAAGGTTGAGTATAACTGCTGCTTAGATTGCTATAACTGTACGTGAACGGCAAACTGATGTTCAAAATATTCACTGTAACATTTCCGTTAAAAAACCATGAGTAGGGTGACCTGCGGTTATTAATCCCGTCGGAAGCATAAAAAATTCCGTTATAATTCAATCCGCCACTAACAGTAGCCATATCTTTATTTCCGATTTTATCCAAGTTCTGTGCAAAAGTCGCTCGCCAAAATAGTGAAGAGTTTATCAAAATATAAAAGATAAGTATGTGAGAGAGGGAATTCAAGAACTTAGTGTTGACTGATTAAAAAGGTTTTTATTTTACTGTCATACTCGGCAATTACTTTAAGAATATAAGAACCGGGGACGGGATTGTTTAAATTTATAAAAGCACTTTCAGCGTTAGAATTAAAGAAAGGTAAACGTAGAATTTCATTTCCAAGTGCGTCAAAAATGAAAATGGCAAAGGATTGCTTTTTATATAAGATAACATCAATTGTAAACCGGCCCGTGTTAGGGTTGGGATATAAAATTAAATTTTTGATTCCGTTATTATTGTGACTGTTTGCAATGTTTGTGTCCGGGTTTATCACAGTAATATTTTTTGTGAGCTGCATTTCGCAAGTACCAAACCAGGCAATCATCGTAATTTGCATAATTCCGGTATCGGCGTTAATAATTTTTGGCGCTGATAAATCGGTATTAATTATTGTACATCCTGAAGGTAAAATCCAATGAACGGAATCAGGCTTCGGATTACTGATGTCTACTACTACAAAAGTATCACCTTGTGTTTGACTTGTAGATAAGATAAAATCAGGCACCGGAAGAATACTCGATTGATCAATAACAGATGAAAAACTATATTTACACCCTAACGTATCTTTTATAGTTAGCATGTAAGTGCCAAAATTTAATCCGGTAAATATTCCGGAAGTTTGAAATGCCCCACTTCCGATTAAATATTCATAAGGAGGAATGCCGCCAATTCCGTAAGCCTGAATCTGCCCGTTTGGATTATTAGGATCACAAGGCCGAAATGTATGAACAGAATCTGACACAGGTGACGGAACAAAAACCGTTATAGTATCTTTTCCAATACAACCCACGTTATCTGTTATGGTTACAATATATTTTGTAGTATCTGTCGGAGCAACAGTAATCGTAGTATTTCCTGCTCCATTATTCCATAAATAAATAAAACCCGGAGTCCCACCAATAGGACTTGCACTTAGAGTAGCATTAGTTCCGTTGCAGATAGTTGTATCATTGCTTCGGTTTAGAAGTAATATGTTTTGTAAAATAACCTGTAATGAATCTTTTGCCACGCAGCCGTTTTGCGGATTTGTTACCGACAGGAAATAATAACCGGGCAGAGTTGTGGTTGCTGGATTCGCAGAAAAAAAACTATTGGGCCCCGTCCAGTTTAAAGTTGCATCGGGATTTGGTGAAGAACCATTTAAAAGGACGTTTGCAGCAGAACAGTTAATATTGAAATTTCCGGAGGGTAATTGCACTATTGGTAAAGTTGTAAATTGATTTGCAATACGAATAAGTTGATTTGAACAACCATTCGAAGTATCGAGTGCATGTGCAACATAGGTTCCGCTGAGATGGATGTAAGAATTATTTAAAAGAGAATCATTGTTTGTGTCTTTCCAATATAAAATGACATTTGAACTTGTTGAGTTTGCAGCAAGTTGAATGCTGTCAAGCAAGCAGGTAATTGTATCCAATATAGCGGGCGCGCTTATATTTGGTGGTGTGATATTTTGCATAATCAGAAAAGTATCTTTGTTAATGCAATCATTAGTTACGGAAGTGATAGTTAATGTATAAATGCCGGGCATTGTAACAATAGCGGGATTATTTTGTGAAAAAGAATTGCCGGACCAATGTAAATTATTACCAACAGTATAAAGAGCTGATGCATCTAATGGAACAACGGAATTTTTGCAGGTTATGTGTTGGTGAGAAAGGTTATGATTTAATACCGGGGCCAAAGTATCAAATATAATTTTTGTAGTGTCATGACTTTTGCATCCGGAAACAGGATCAGTAATATACAATATGTAATTCCCACCGATTATACTTGTTGTTACCTGGTGTATTGCACCCGCAACATTACTGTAAGATGGGCCATACCAGGCGAAAGTTGTATTTGGAGTTGTTGAAACCCCTTTTAATGAGTCTACGTTGTGTGAACATGTAAAACGAATATCGGGCCCGACACTTATATTGGGAACAGGATAAACTGTAAAGGGAATAAATAAAGTATCGCCCGTTGCCCCGCAATAACTTTTGGCGCAAACTTTAAGAGTACCGCTTGTTGCTGTCGAACTGAAATTCATAAAGGCGTGAGTAGTTGTGCCATTGATCGTAACGCCGGTTCCGGTATAAGACCAGGCATAACTAACGGCATCTTTAACCGTAGTAACGATATAAAGTAAATTAGTTTGTCCTTGACAGGCTTTTGCAAAAACAGATTGTTGTTTCGGAGCTTCCAGTTCCACACAAAATTCACCAAGACCTTTATGTGCCGATCCCTGTAACAAGGTAAAATCTCCTCCGGTAAAAAGATAACCGGCTTTTCTGAAAAAAGGGTTTACGTATCCATTGCTAACAGGTGCCCAGGAGGCGGTATAATTTTTTAAACCGTATAATTTTAATCCGCCCGAGTTATTATACCAAAAGGAGGTATCGTTTTCGGCAATTAAAGTTTCTGTTCCGAAATTAAAAGGAATTTTTCTGATTTGAGAGTTTAGTGCGCCGTTTGAAATACTAAATCCTGCGATGTTATTTGGCGGGGTGGCGCATGTGTTAGTTGAAATATTCAGCAAAACGTCGCTCGGATATAAAATCATATCAAGCACGTCGTAACAGTTTACATTTCCCGAAGGGCCGGGCGCGGGAGTGGGTTGCCAATTTGTAATGCTATGTGTACTTAAATCAATTTTTGCTATATTATTTAAACTTACTCCGCCAAAAGACGTAAAGACACCTCCCACAAAAAGTATATTGTTTCTTATACCAAGACAGGACAGATGGTCGTTTGTATTATATACAATAGATTTTTGCCAACTGATGATACCAAGCGTATCCATTTCTTTTACAGTAAACTCATCGGGCGTCGCTACATAATAAGCACCTGAAGCGTAAATTTTAGAATTATAAATTTCAAAATCGCTTAATGGCGCGAGGTTATAAATGCTGCGCACATTATTGTTATTAAGATTTACAGAAAAAAGATAATCACCTGTTGAAGAAGAAAAAGTACCACCGATATAGATTCTGTGATTATATAATTTCAGTCTGGCTTTTACACGATTGGATAAGGAGATATTATTTAGTGTAATAAAATTTAAATCGTTTAAAACAGTACCTGTGTTTACATCTATCACTGCAAACCCCTGCCTGTTAACATTGCCCACCCTTTCAAACTCGCCGGCTATATATAATTTGTGTGTGGCTGAGTCGTGTTCAAAAGCTGAGATATAACCAACTGAATTAGTTAGGGTATCAGAAACTATATTAGGTATATTGGATAATAATATCTGGGAGTGACCATATTGAGTTAAATAAATAAAAAGTAAGAACAGAAATTTTCTTTTCATGCGTTCAAATGTTAAAAATGTTAAATTTGTTAAAATTTCGGGGGCAAAAATAGAAATATTCCGAAAAAGACCAAACCAAAAAAGAAAAAAATGGCGTCTGTGCCATTTTTTATGCTTTTTGAATGTTAAATTATACATTCCGATGATTTATGAACCAGGGAGATTTCTAAAGAGGTATTGTTTGCGTTAATACCACCAAATTGTAATTTAAATTGTTGATTTTAAGCTAACTCTGGTGAGTCGCCTCTTAATATTATTTTATTGAAAGAAAATTTTGATGCGGGAAATCCCCAAGAATATAAAATTCCTCGGAGCTACAGGGATTGGAATGACAAAGGAGGAGAAGAGAAACACACTACTTCTGCTCGCCCATTTTATAAACCATGTCTTTTATTTCCTGCGCGTATTGCAGGTGGGTGCGGGGGCGCGGTTTTTCAAGCGACTCGGGGTAAACAGGCGTGCCGAATTTTATTTTAATGGTTTGGTTTTTTTGCTTAATCATTTCATCGGCCAAAAAAAACATTTCAAGATTTGCTTTAATGCCCAAACGTTTTCTCCACATGGCAAAATTGTAAAAAAAATCGGAGTTTTTTCCCTCAATAAAAACCGGTATAATGGGTTTGTTGTATTGAATGGATTTGGTTATGAAACTTTTTTTCCAAACCAAATCTTTTACCACACCGTTTTGTTTGCGGCTCACTAATCCCGCAGGAAAAATAATTGTTGCCCAATCTGATTCATACAGGGCGTCAACTTTTTTCAAAGTCTCGCCGGCAGAAGAACCAACTTTGTTTACGCCGATAAAAATATCGCCAAAATTTTTCATGTTGGTTAAAATATCGTTGACGATAAATTTTGAATCTTTTCTTTTTTGGCTCACCGCGTGCACAAGCGCCATTCCGTCAAGACCGCCAAGGGGATGATTAGCGGCAATAATTACTCCGCCTTTATCCGGAATATTTTCAAGCCCTTCCCAGATTACACTTGCACCAACATACTGCAGGCAGGCGGTATTAAATTCAAAACCGTATTTATCGCGGTTAATCCAAAGGCAATCGTTTACCTTGTCTTCGTGAATTTTTCGCTTGATATAACGTAGTAAAAAACCAGGCAAAAACTTAAATAAACGCGGGTTTTTTTGCCGGATGATCTGCTCAACATCTATATTTTTTTTAACTACTTCCAATTTTATCTAAAAAATGTTCATTTCCTGTTCATTTCCAAAGGGCCGCAAAGGTGCTAAAAACCCTTGAAAAAAGTCCAAAAGCCCCTAATTTACTGGCATTTCAAGCCTCTAAGTAAATATAAAACCTGTTAAAATAAAATAGGGGTGCCGAAAAACTTTTCAACAAAAGTGGTAAAAAGTGTATTAAAGTGGTAAAAAGTGGTAAAAATCTCCTATTTTTGCAACACCGCAATAATAAAATGGCTATCAGTAGTTTAATAGGCGAATTTGAATGTAAAGTGGATGCAAAAGGCCGCTTCATGTTCCCTATAGCCATGAAAAAACAAATGGCTGCCGCCTTTGAAAAGGGCTTTGTTATCAATCGTAGCCTCTACCAAAAATGCCTTTCCCTGTACCCGATGGCCGAGTGGGAAAAGCAAAACAAGCGCCTCGGAAAACTGAACCGTTTGAAAAAAGATGTGGATGTTTTTATTCGTCGCGTAACCGGTGGCGCCACTTTTTGCGAAGCCGATAACACGGGCCGGATTCTTCTGCCAAAATCATTAACCGAATACGCCGATATAAAAAGCGATATAAAAATTTTAGGTAGCAATAACATCATCGAAATCTGGGATAAGAAACTGTATGAAACATTCCTGAGCCAGGATATTGACATTGCCAAGCTGGCCGACGATGTGTTTGATGGGATAGATTTTAATGATGATAAGGAGTAAGGATGAATTATCATCAACCCGTTCTTTTAAAAGAATGTTTAG
>DATMMV010000095.1:0-13761 GCA_035569635.1 Bacteroidia bacterium
CATCAATTACGCAAATTTTAAAAACCCCTTCACAAAGGTTGTTTACGACGGAAAAAAATCATTCCGGGATGATGAAAACTACGCTGCTGATTTTTTAGCCAACCTGTATATAGATACTGAAGAAATTAAAAGACGCGAAGAGCAACTCGCCATAGAAAAACAAAAAAGAGAACTCGAAACAAAAATGAAACTCGACGCCGAAGAAAAAATCCGCCAGCAACAATTAGCTGACGCGCAAAAGAAATCGCAGGAAGAAGCTGACAGGTTGAAAAAGCAAATGGAAGAAAAGGCGCGGCAGGACAAACAGAATGAGCCAAAGAATGGTGTAGCCAATAAAGAAAATGATTCTAAAGAATCCATGGTATCCGAAGAAGTGCAGCTTACCATCGATAAAGAAAAAAGAAATATAAAGGAAAAACAAAACAAAGCCGTTAAAGCCGCTTATGAAAATGACTTGCTTAAAATTGTAGCCACCAACGAACGTAAAACAAAAGAAGCCGAATACGTTAAGAAAAAAGATAACGCAACGTCTAATGAAGTAATTGAAACTTTAAAACGCGAAGCGGAGACCAAAGCAATGAGCGAGCAGGTTATGTTTGACTCTAAAATGAGAAATAAACAGGTAGTGTTTAACCGCGGGATTAAAAATCAGGAAATGGTAACTCTCATAAAACAAACGGCTTTTAACTCGCGCGATATGAGTTTGCATACCATAAAGAAATTCCCCGAAACAAAAACGTACAGGTCGCCGGGCTTAACCGGAATCAGTACTGATATTGAAAAAACCACTTTTAAAACAGTGTACACTATTTCTTTATCTGTTAAAAATGAAAAAACGATTTACAAAAAAGAAAAATTTTCGTGGGGAGTTACTTATTTCTACAAAAACGGAAAGGAAATAACCGAACAGGAATATCTTAAAGAAGTTTCACCATACAATATACCCTTATGAGGAAAAAAATTTATCTCATACTCTGTAGTTTGTTTGCGGCCTTGCTCAACGCCCAAACTACCAGTTTTATCAGTTACGGCATGGAGCAGGGGCTGGTGCAAAACCAGGTGCAAAGTATTGTGCAGGATAATGAAGGCAATCTGTGGGTGGGCACCATAGCAGGGCTTTCTAAATATAACGGCACGCAATGGTATAACTATACAAAAAATACAAATCTGGCCGAGGATTGGGTAACCTGTTCGTACAAAGACAAAGACGGAAATATCTGGATGGGCCATTGGGCCGGAGGAGTTACGCGTTACAATGCTTCCACGCAACAATTAGAAAATTTAAATTTAGAAGAGTACACGCGCTTTAAATCGATTCGTGCCATTGTGCAGGATGCAACGGGTAAGTTCTGGATTGCAACTGAAGGCGCCGGGGTTTTTATTTTTGACGCGGGTACAGAAAAAATGTACGCTATATCAACGCGTGATGGTTTATCAAGCAGTACAGTTTATGATATTTGTACCGACGATAAACAAAATATGTGGATGGCCACCGACTCCGGTATTACAATGTTTAATTTAAACAGCCCGGTTTCTCAACGTTCTTCTTTTATACGAATTTCTACTCCGCAAGGTTTGTACAGTAAAAATATTACGGCGGTAAAAGTTACTTCTTCTAATTTATTAGTGGTGGGTTCTGCTGATCAGGGCATTGCAATTATTCCGTTAACGCAAGGTATTACTGATTGGCCGTCATATATTCGGAAAAACCAGGTGGTGATGGGTTCTTCAAGCGGCTTAAAATCTGAGTTTATAAAAACTATTTTCGAAGACCATAAAAAAACTTTATGGATAGGAACTATCGGGGGTGGTATTTCCCAATTTATTACTGATAAAAACTTGCTTACGCCCGAAGCAATCAAAAACGGATTCTTTAAAACATACAGCACAAGGCAGGGTTTAAATTATTTTAATGTTAACGCTATTTACGAAGACCGCGAATATAATTTGTGGATAGGAACGGACTTGGGATTGAACCAATATCGCGGTGAGTATATGCAAACTTTTGACGAAGCCGATGATTTGCCCAACAACATTGTATGGTGTACGTATTCCGACAGCGAAAATAATTTATGGGTGGGAACCAATAACGGCCTTGCCAAATTATCGTTCAGCTATCAGCGCTTTGGTAAAATAGAAAATCACGACATCACAAAATATTCCGATAAAAACGGATTGCCTTCTAATGTAATTCTCTCCGCCTTCGAAGATTCAAAAGGTAATATGTGGTTCGGTACTGCTTTTAACGGCGTGTGCATGCTTGCAAAAGGAAGTAATAATTTTAAAACCTATAGTGTAAAAGACGGGCTTGCAAACGAAATGGTATATAGCATTGCCGAAGATAAAAACGGCAATATGTGGTTTGGTACCAAAGCCGGTGCAACAAGATTTAATACAACAGCGGGCGAGTTCAGAAGTTTTACAGAGAGTGATGGTCTGGGAGGAAATCATATTTACCGGATTTTTAAAGACAGTAAAGGTTTATTGTGGCTGGGCGCGTTGGGCGGAAATCTTTGTGTGTACGACGGTAACTCGTTTAAAAAGTTTGACGAGAATGACGGGCTGAAACAAAAATTTATTTTATGCATCAATGAAGATAAAAGCGGTAATATCTGGTTTGGTTGTTATGGCGGCGGTTTATTTAAATACGACGGAAAATATTTTACCAATTACGGAACCAAACAAGGGTTAAAAACAGAATCACCTTTTTCTATTTTAATTGACAACAGCAATAACATATGGATTGGCGATAACCGCGGTATAGATAAGTTTGATACAAAGCTTAATCGTTTTTACCATTACGGAAAACCGGAAGGATTTATGGGTGTTGAATGTAATCCCAACTCGGCCTGTATGGACAAGCAGGGTAATATGTGGTTCGGTACCATTATGGGTGCCGTGCGTTTTAATCCATCCGAAGAAGTGACAAATACATTTCCCCCGCTTACAAAAATTTACGGAATTAAAATTCATTTAAAAGATACCGTATTTCCGGCCGACGGAGTTTTTTCTTATAACGAAAACAATATCACTTTTAAATTTATCGGCGTTAGTTTAACGAATTCCGAAAAAATAAGATATGAATATACTCTTGACGGTTTCGACAGAGGCTGGGTGCCGGCAAAAGCCATACAGGAAGCTACGTATACCAATCTTCCTCCCGGCGATTATATTTTTAAAGTACGCGCATATAATAACAATGGTGTTTGCAGCGAATCAGTTTCCTACGGATTTAAAGTAAAGCCGCCTTTTTGGCAAACCGCTTTGTTTTACGTGTTGATGGCGATAATAATTATATTCGGAATTTTTGTTTTTGATAAAGTACGCACCCGGAATTTAAAAATACTGAACGCGCAATTGGAGGCAAAAGTAGAAGAGCGTACGGTGCAGTTGGCTATTAAAAACGAAGAACTAGCTGAAAAAAATAAAAACATTACAGACTCTATACGTTACGCCAAAAGAATACAGGACGGTATGCTTCCGCGCGAAGAACACTTTAAGAAAGTTTTATCCGAATATTTTATTCTGTTTAAACCGAAAGATATAGTTAGCGGTGATTTTTATTGGATAAAGCAATACGAAGGAAGTACATACATAGCTGCGATAGATTGTACGGGTCACGGTGTGCCGGGCGCGTTTTTAAGTATTGTTGCCAATGATTTGTTGAATGAAGCGTTTGAAGCATCAAAAAATAAATCACCGGCAAATATCTTAAATGAACTTACTAAACTTGCAGGAAAAGCGCTTCATGCCAAAGTTGATGAAATAGAGTTACGCGATGGAATGGATATTGCTTTGTGTAAAATTGATAATAAAAGCAACACGGCTGAGTTTGCAGGAGCTTACAATTCACTTTATCTGGTAAGGCAAAATAAATTGGTTGAATACAGCTCAGATAATATTTCTATCGGCAGCGAAGACCATGTAGACAAATTGTACACCAATCATTCGTTTAAAACCGAAAAGGGAGATATTTTATATCTCTTCAGCGATGGGTTTGCAGACCAGTTTGGTGGCGAAAAAGGTAAGAAATTCAAATATCATCAAATGCAGCAGCTCATTGTTAAAAACAACAACAAGAGCCTTGATTTACAGAAACATCTTTTAGAACAGGAATTTGAACATTGGAAAGGCAGCCTTGAACAGGTTGACGACGTCTTGATAATAGGTGTTAAATTGTAAATTATTAGGTTGGTACTGTAACAATTTTAACATTTTTTGTATTGTGTATTTTGTGTAATAGAGTTAACTTTACTATACCAAAACTATGCACCATGAAAAGTTTCATCCTTGCATTTATAAGCCTTTCTGCTTTCAGCGCGTTTGCGCAGGATACCATTTTTACCCGTAGTGGCGAAGTAATACCGGCAAAAGTTTATGAGATTACTGCAACTGAGATAAAGTATAAAAAACCTTCTAATCCCGATGGTCCTTTGTATACCACTACAAAAGATAATGTAGCCCTGATTGAATACAAAAACGGAAGTAAAGACGTTTTTCAGCAAACAAGCGATAATATAAACAACAACTCAAATCAAACTCAGGCGCAAAGTGGTAATGTTACAAATAACACTTATTATCCAAGCCCGCGACCGCGCGTAAATGTGGTAATTGCTCCTCCTCCTGTTGTTATAGGCCCGGCCTGGGGATGGGGTTATGGTTATTATCGCCCTTACAGGTATCACAGATACTGGCGGCACGGATGGTGCTGGTAAATCTACCTTCATTTACCAAAGTGAATGGTAAATCTTATGCCCAGATCGGTATACCTGCCAACACATGCATAAATCCCTAAAGAATTGCCTGTATATTTCCCTTGTCTGAAAACCGTAAGTTTCAGGGGAATTGCCAATTGCCAGAATGATTTTTTTATATAAATGGGCCCGTCAAAAAGCGGAGCATTTGCGGGATTGTATACGTATTTCATTTGACAGATAAGATTTTCTATTCTCAAACCGCTTTGTAAAATGAATTTTATTTGATTATCAGTTTTAAATAAAATCCGGCCATAAGTAATTTCATAATTTGTTTCACTTTTTATTTCATCTCTTTTTGCGGAAAAATTTAAATCGGTATTTACGAGGTGATTCAATTCAAAAGCAAGCAAATGCGTATCCCTTACCAGCGACTGAATCCCCACAGCAAAACCCGCGAGGCTCGTGTTGCTTTTCATTCCGGAATAATTCACTCCAAGATACAGTGAGGAAGAAGTAGTTGGTTTTTTTTCTTCCTGCGAAATAAGGTTAGTTGTTACAACTAAAAGCGCGGATAAAAATAATTTCTTCATTAAAAAACAAAATTAAAAGAGACATTAGCAAGCCAGCCGCGCAGATTACGGTTATAATCATCCGCCAGGGGGAGATAGTAATATACGTTGCTGTCAATTAAAACATTTTTATTCTTAAAAACCTCCAGCCCGATTCCGGGGTTCGCAAAAGGAATGGTGATAGCGGTTTTGGAAGTAAAAAATAAACTCGCTCCAACCTGATAACTCGCATACAAATTAAAAAAACGATTACTTCCGCGTCCGAAACGTTTGCTGTAAAAATCCTGCCCGAAAGCAAGGTTAAAAATTTCGCTGTTGGCTTTATAGGCAAGTGTATCGCTTAAATTATTATTATTTGATTTAAGTACACCCAGCGAAAAATAACTTTTCCCTTTGGTAAAAAGATATTTTAAGAACACACCCTGATATACGGGGTATGATTTCCCTGCCTTCGGGCTTTCAGTAAATAAAACGGAATATTGCAGGCCGGGCATACTTACAAATGATATTCGTGTATTGGTAGGGTTGATCTGCTCGTCATGTATATTAATTTTTACACGGTAAAGCGGGCTTATTTTTTCCAATTGATTTATCTTTTTCCTGTTCCACGATATTTCACTTTCAATAGCGCGTATTTTTTCCCAATGCTCATAATATTTAACGGATTTTACCGAATCCATTTTAAGCAGCATTTGTTCGTATTCTTTCTTTTTATTTTCCTGGAAGGCAAGGTCAATTTTAGCCGCGTCTAATTTATCCTCATTATTGTATGAGATAAGTTGTTTGTTACTTACATAACCCAGTCCGGAAGCCAGCGAATCAATAATACGCAGATCACCTGTGGGAATATTAAATTCGTAATAATGCGAAGTTTTGGTTTCTTCCTGTTTTATTAATGTATAATCCTGAAAACGGATAAAATTTTCAAGCTTGGTTTTTGCCGCTTTGTAATCGGAGGAATAGATTGTATACTCTTGTTCGTTCAGATTGATGTACTCAGTAGTTGCGTTGGTTTGCGCATTAAATACGTATGTATTTAAAATTAATCCCGTAATAAGAAATAGTTTTTTCATTTGTTTGGTTTTGGAAGTTTATGGAATCAGAGAATATATTTGTTTTTTATCCGGTAAAGTGTATCAGTAAAATAGATGTTCCGGAACCTGTGAAAATATAATTCCGGAAAAGAGTCAACAGGTACATTGCGAATGTATTCCCTGAAACTTGTGCTCATGCTTTTTAGTTGGGCGATTAATTCATACAGATAAGAATCGGCACTGTATTTTTCGGGGTTAAATCCCTCAGCCAGTTCCACATCAATAATCAATTTTTTTCTCGGCCTCTCGTTTTTTACTATGCATATGGAAAAACTGTAAAGTGCGTCGGATAAATCGCTTAATTTGAGAATGCATTTATGAATATCTCCGGGTTTTATTTTATAACCGGAAAAAACCAGTGATTTACCTTTTTGAATAAATAATTCAGTGTTCATGATTTGGTATTTATAATATAGTGCCAACAACAAGGATAGCCGCTCCTAAAAGCAATCCCCCTAAAGTTTTTCTGGTTTTTTTCTTATGCGCTTCATTTTGATAGGCCTCTCGGTATTCTGTGTTTGAATTGTATAATTTTGCATTTGAAGGATGAACAAAGGGAGGTACTGCTAAAGAGATGACTCCTGTTGCCCACCCGAAAATGGGAATAAATCCACAAATCATTCCACCCGTGAAAGAACCGTTCCCTTTGAATTCATTTCTTGCATTGTACTTACCTAAAGTCACGTAATCAGTTTTTGATTGTGCCAACACTTCGTATCCGGCCCGGCCCGTTGTGTCTTCATCTATAAATTTTTCAGTAGTTTTTATCGGAGTGGTTGAGTATTGCGACTCATCTACTTTGCCTTCTGAAAGATATTTTCTTATTTCGCTTTTAAATACGTATTGCACGTTCACTTTGCCCCATTGAACAAAATATATTTTATCGGACGATATTTCTTTAATGAAACAAAATAAAGTGTCTCCGGTTTTAAGAATAATCGCATCATATTCTAGTTTATAAAGTTGTGCCGAATCAGAAATAGCATAATCATTTCTCCCGTATTTTATAAAATCAATTTCTTTGGTTGAAATGTCGTGCAGGCTGTTATCTCTCAAATATTCTGCGCGATTTCCATTGATTTTCCAAAGCCTTACATTTTTTATGATTTTTCCTGAGATAAGATAGATTTTACAATTGCCTTGAGGAAGTGTTGTATCCTGGGCTTTAAGGGAAGAAATAAAAAGCAAAAAGACAACTATAGCTAAAAATGTTTTCATCTAATAAGTTGTTATTAAAGTTATTTCAGGTTTATTATTCGGAAACTCAATTTTTATTTTGCCCCATTTGCTGTTCGGAAACTCCAGGTACTTTATGTATTCTGTATATTTATCGTGCATGCTTTCATCTTTTAAATACACAATCCAATATTCTTTTACCTCTTTTAAAATGATTTGCTTCACAATCGAATTATCTTTTTCAATAATTTTTCCAACACCAAGTCTTGCCAGGTCTTCAGGTTTAGTGAGATCCGGAAAAGAATTCTGCAATGTGACAGAAAGTGTTCCGAGCCAAATGAGTGAAAGGATAATCAGTTTGCGCATGTTTCAATTTTTAACCTGGTTTAAAAACCCCTCCCTCATAAAACGGGAGGGGTACCCGCTTACTGTACTTTGGGTTTTTTATAAATGTTAAAACCAAACGAAAATCCAACTACAGTTCCTTCTTTGCGCGGCGATATATAAAGGTTTACCGGTATATTTAAATAACCGGATTTAAATGTTCTTCCTGCGCTTAATATTAAACTGGTAGAAAGCATGGTCGCACCGCGACTATCTAAACGGTATGTAGCAGGTAAGGGGTTTTCAGGTAAAGTAGGATTTAATTTATTCCAATCGCCGGCCAGATACCATTGCCCGTCATTTGTATTATTCTTGCCATCACCATAAAACCCATACGCTTTTTGAATTACACGAAAACTTGGTCCGAAACCGAATTCCCAACCGCCTTTTCCGAAACGAAAGCCGTTAAGGAAAGTAAGGGAAGGAATAAATCTCCCTGATTCCAATCCGCCAACCAAAGCAACGCCTTCAACTAATGCCTGAAAATTACCGGCGCTTAAGTATTGCCATTCCTGTTGCCAGCCAAACTGAAACATCGCGGGGTACATATTAAAACCGCCGTCACTTTCTTTGGCGCCCATTACTTTTGCTGCATCACCAAAAGCCACGGAGCCACCCATGCGCGGGCCGTTTAACCTGATTTTTGTTTTGGGACTTTCAATCGGCATGTTATAATTTACGAGGAGATTTACCAGGTTTTGGTCGTTTTCAATTCCCAAAAGTTTTTTTACAGAAATCTCGATCATGTGCTGAAGTTCAGGCTGCAGGTTAAGATATTCGGTAGCATCCTGTTTTTCTACGGTTTCAGTTTTCACATCTACTACTTTAAGGGCGATAACTATTTTTTCTCCGAAGCGCTCGATACTTCCCGTAATCATTTTATCTACAGAGAGTGCCTTTCCTGCGGCAACCACGCACGATTTTCCGAAGCAGGATTTTATATCGATATTGTTTTTCTTAACTCCGTCAGCCACATCGTATTTATCCATCAGGTTATATACGTTTACTTTTTCCATTTCCAACCGTACCATATATCCAACAGCTTCCGCATCCGGTATTACGCCTTTACTGTCAATGCCTAATACGGCAGCAACAGGTTTTGCCTGGTTTTGTGCATTTGCAGCATAGAACCCTGCGATAAATAATGCACTCAGTATCCGGGTTTTTATTAATAACTTTTTTGTGCTCATGATTTTTGTTTTTAAGGTTTATACTTTTTTAATTGATTTTTATTTTTAATCGGGATTCAGAATTTAACCCGGCTCATATTTTTAGCGGATGGTTTAATTTTTTTAAAACTCTGTTTTTGATTTGATTTAAGCAGTAAGGGTTTTACCATAAAATTGTGTTCAGTTGCGTTGTCGTCCGATACAATAAGCGTTTTGCGGATTGAAGCAGCGTCAATGCGAATGAATTTCATTTCGGAACCAGAGAATTCTTTTGCTTGTTTTGTCACAGATCGCTCTGTTTCCGAATTTCTTTTTTCTAATTTGAAAGAAGAACAAGCATCTATAAAGAGTAGCGGAAATGTGACGAGTAAAATTACTTTTTTCATGTTTTGATGTTTTTATTTTATTGTTTGTTGGATTTATCTATTATAAGTGATGCAGGCGCAGAGTGATTGTTATCTGAATTAACGTGACTGCTTAGAACGGCGAGTGTAAAAAACTTCGTAAGTGCCTGCATAAAATTTTAGAACCCGATTTTATATTTAGGCAGGCTTGTTTTAGTTTGATGGCCGACTACATATAAATTGTCAGCAACACATACGGGTTTATAAAGTGTATCTACCGTGTTCAAAGCTTTTACTTCTTGTTTTCCTGTCAGCAGTGTTATAAAGAATAAGTTTTTCATTTGTTTGTTTTATTTCAGCAAACCTACACCCGCATTAATCACGGATGAAACGGCTTAGCGCCCCGCATTTTTAAATTTTTGCATGGCACACAAGAACAGATATTCGGGTAAAGTGGTTTTGGCTAAAAAGGCAATTTTTGCAAGTAACTTTTGCTTTATTTGCGTTTTTTGCAAAAAGTATTACCTTTATTCACAAATTTCACTAAAGATTATATGCAGGTACAGGAAGTATTCATTAAAAAGTTAAAAGAAACTGTGTCTCCGAATGTCTCTTTGTCGGAGGAACTTGCTGATTTATTGGGAATTAGTTCAGATAGCGCCTACCGCAGGCTAAGAAATGAAACGGAGTTTACCTTAAAAGAGGTTCATACTATCTCAAAGCATTTTAACATTTCGGTTGATTCACTTTTTGCGTTTAATAATGATTTTGTGACCTGTAATTATATAAAGCTAACCGACAGCGCTGAAAATTTTGAGAAATACCTATCAGGTCTTGCAGGGCAATTAAAAATATTAAAACAATTACAGAACCGAAAAATCATTTATGCGGCCGAAGAAGTTCCCATTTTTCATTCTCTTGGTACAGATCCTATGCGCGCGTTTAAACTTTTTTACTGGCAACGATCTGTTTTAAATGTACCGGAATATCAAAATATAAAATTTACTTTGGATTTAATTCCTAAAAAGCTTCTGGAGATTGCTTCCGAAATAAACGAATATTACAAACATGTGCCCAGTATAGAAATATGGACGGACAACACAATTCTTACAACGGTTAAACAAATAGAGTTTTATTTTGAAAGCGGTGCCTTTAAAGATAAGGAAGACGCTTTACTGGTTTTGGAACATTTGCATATAATGGTTAACAGCCTGAACAATTATTGTGAACACGACAGCAAAATTAAGGAAGAGAATTTTAAATTGTACAACAGCGACCTTGTTATAGGTACAAACTGTATACATATATCTACGGAACAGTATAATTCTTCCTACATTTCTTTTAATACATTAAACTCGCTTACCAGTACTAATCGCGTGTTTTGTGAGGAGATTGAACATTGGATGAAAAACCTGATGAAAAAATCTACTCTTATAAGTGGTTCAGCAGAAAAACAACGTTTTCGTTTTTTTAATAATATGCGCAAACACATCAGCGCCTGCGAAGAACGCATTAAGAATTATTAATAACTGTACTTGTTTTTCCAAAGTGCTTTAAGGTAAGCACGTAATTCATTTTCACGTGGGTTATTCCCGGGTTTGTAAAGTGCAATACCTTTTATTTCTTCGGGTAAAAATTCCTGTTCGGCAAAATTGTTTTCAAATGAATGGGCGTATTTATAGTCTTTACCGTAATTAAGTTCTTTCATCAATTTGGTTGGCGCGTTACGTATTGCTAAAGGAACGGGTAAGTTTGGTTTTTCTTTTACCAATTGTTGCGCGGCGCCTATAGCTTCGTAAGCTGCATTACTTTTTGCCGAGCATGCCAGATAGGTGGCGCATTGCGATAAAATAATTCTTGATTCGGGATAGCCGATAACATTTACTGCCTGAAAACAGTTATTGGCAATTACTAAAGCCGTCGGGTTTGCATTGCCGATGTCTTCGCTTGCAAGTATTAGCAATCTTCTTGCAATAAAAAGCGGGTCTTCTCCTCCTTCAATCATTCTTGCTAGCCAATATACTGCGGCGTTCGGGTCACTTCCGCGAATAGATTTTATAAATGCCGAAATAATATCATAATGCATTTCTCCGCCTTTATCATAGAGAGAAATATTCTGGCTGAGGCTTTCTTTGCAAAGTTCGTCTGTAATAGTTATTTCATCCGCTTCGTTGGTGTTTACTACAATCTCCAATGCGTTTAAAAGTTTGCGCGCATCACCGCCAGAAATGCGCAGGAGATAATCGGTTTCCTGCAGGGTAATTTTTTTCTGTTTTAAAATTTCATCTTTAGTTACAGCTTGGTGCAGCAATCCTACTAAATCATCTTTTGAGAGGTGTTCCAAAACAAAAACCTGGCAGCGTGATAAAAGGGCCGGAATTACTTCAAACGAAGGATTTTCGGTGGTAGCACCAATCAATGTAACAACACCTTTTTCAACAGCTCCTAATAACGAATCCTGCTGCGATTTACTGAAACGGTGAATCTCATCAATAAACATCACCGGTTTATTTTGCCCGAAAAAATGCTGGCTTTGCGCTTTCTCTATAACTTCCCGTACATCCTTAACTCCCGAGTTAACAGCGCTCAGCGTATAAAAAGGCCGCTTCATCATATTGGATATAATGTTAGCCAGTGTTGTTTTTCCAACACCCGGAGGACCCCAAAAAATCATAGAAGGCAATAAACCCTGTTCAATGGCTTTGCGCAATGGCTTATCCTTGCCAACCAGGTGGTTTTGCCCCGTATATTCATTTAAAGTTTGTGGCCGCATACGCTCAGCCAAAGGGGTGTTCATTATGTAAAAATGTTGAAAACTAAGTGTTGCTGCAATTACGCAATAAATTATTTTTGAAAAAAATAAAATTATGAACGTAGTGAAGATTTTAGGAGTTGCCGGACTTATTGTTTCCCTGGCATTTACAACTTATAAAGGAGATAAAGACCCTTTGCACAAGAGAAAATTTGTTGCCGAAGCAACCGAAATTAAAGACGGAAAACCAAGTAGCAAAAAACCTGCCCCGGATGAAATTGAATTTAAAAACGGAAAAGTGTACAGTTCTTTTGTGTGGGATAAAATGGAATTTCAGGACATAAAATACGCGATAAATAAAGACAGCACTTTTACTGATGAAAGCGGAGAAGAACTTCATTACATGGAAGTTGAGGCGATTACAACGAATGATAAAAAAGAGACGATTAATATGAGCTTTACCATTAATGGCTACGACATTGAAGGTACTTATAAATTGGTAAAAAAGGAAGTGGTAAAGAAAATGTTTACTACTACAGGCAAAGAAAAGGTAAAGGCCAAAAAAGGCAAATAAATCTTTGTAAGGAAACGGGTTTCTTTACGTCTGTTATATAAATAAGAAACCATGAAAGCGCAGGTTCACAAACACAATAACCTTACAAATAAGCAGGTTTGTAAAAATTTAAAATATAAAGCAGCTCTTATTTTAGTGGCTGCTTTTTTTATGAATGCCTGCTCGCAAAACCCAAAAACTACTATGGAAAATAAAACTGCAAATACGGGATATGATACAGCCACCTTCGGTGCCGGTTGTTTTTGGTGCGTGGAAGCAGTTTTCCAACAATTAAAAGGGGTTGTTAAGGTAACATCGGGATATAGTGGCGGAGAAACCAAAAACCCGACCTATTACGAAGTTTGCAGCGGATCTACAGGTCATGCAGAAGTTTGCCAGATTGTTTACGACCCTAAACAAATTTCTTTTAAAGAATTATTGGAAGCTTTCTGGCAAACTCACGACCCTACAACTTATAACAGGCAGGGAAATGATATCGGTACTCAATACCGGTCGGCAATTTTTTACCACAACGAAGAACAGAAGAAATTAGCCGAGCAATATAAAACTGAATTAGACCGTTCCGGTGCTTTTGAAAAACCGATTATTACAAGTATAGAGCCTTATAAAGTTTTTTATTCCGCCGAGGATTACCATCAAAATTATTACAACCAAAATCAGGATGCGCCTTATTGCAGTTTTATGATTAAACCAAAATTAGATAAATTTAAAAAGGCCTTTAAAGATAAATTGGTAAAGTAATTACAATCCGGCTTTCACTATAAAGTCATCCAGTTGCTTCATGAGAACGCTGTTGTTTAACACCTGGTTTTTTGTCTCCTCAATTAAATAATTGCGTGTTTCATCGGATGAGTCGGCCATGTCGGAATATTTCTGGTCGTGAATGTCAATGGTGAGGCGAAGGTACTGCCCGTTTTCTAAAAGTTCATCCGCTTCGTACGATGTTGCCTGATTTACGCCCTGCATCATTATATCGCTTATGGGTTTTACCCAATCAAGCGC
>DATMMV010000096.1:0-3405 GCA_035569635.1 Bacteroidia bacterium
TACTTTATTCGCTATTGAGTATGCCGTATTCGGACAATCACCTCATATAAATCACACCATTAATATTATTTTATATTCACTTATTATTTTATTGCTTTTTCTGATACTGAAAAAATGCCTCATTCAATATCCTTTCAGGGAAATGTTTGCTTTTGTTTGTTGCTTGTTATTTTTAGCGCACCCGATTCATACAGAAGTGACAGATAGTATTAAATCCTGCGATGAATTGCTGGGACTTTTGCTGGCTTTACTTTCTACTTATCTGTGTGTAACTTATTTCGAAGAAAAAAAAATCATCTACCTGTTATGCGCCCCTCTTTTTCTTTTTCTTTCCATTTATGCAAAATTAACCTCATCTGTTTTTGTATTAATCATACCTTTGGTTTTGGTTTTTTTCACAAAGGCAGGCAAAAAACAAATACTTCTTTTTTTATTGGCCGGGTTTGTTGTTTTGTTGATTCAGAGTGAATTAAAAAAAATTCTGGTTACTGAAAAGGAAATCAGAATATTGTATCATTTTGAAAACCCCTTAGCTACTGAAAACGTAACTTTTTTTGCAAGATTATTATTCGCGGTAAAAACAACCGGCATTTATATTAAGTTGTTAATTTTTCCTTATCCTTTGAGGTTCTATTATGGACCCTCTATGATTACTTCGTCTGTAGCTATGTTGGATCCGGACGTTATTTTAGCGGTTGTTTTTTTTGGATCAGCAATTTATTTCTGTTATAAAACCAAAAATAAACCGGCTTTTTTCGGGCTGTCTTTCTTTTTGATTTGTATAGTGCCTGTCACCAATTTACTTAAACCGGTTGCGGGAATTGTAGGTGAAAGATTAGCATTTAACCCTTCAGTCGGGTTTATTATATTTATTACATCAGTTATATTTCATTTTTGTAAAAACCCTCCGGTAAAACCCTCTTGGAATTTTTTTATAAAAAAACCATTTGTTTATGTTTCGGTTTTATTATTTATTTATTTGTTTTACACTTGGTCCAGAAACAGCAATTGGCATGATGAACTTACCTTATTTGAACATGATGCACCTTTTGTTGAAAAATCGGCCGGCGCTAATAATTTAATTGGAAATAAATTTTTTGAGAATATTGAAAACCCTAAATCAAAATATCCCACACAGATCCTGGTGCAAAAGTGTTGGAAGCATTATAACCTTGCGGTTGAAGCAGACAGTTCGGTTTTCTCTGCTTATAACAATGCCGGAGTTATAGCGTATCGGTTTATGAATAATCCCGAACTTGCAAAAACTTATTTTATCAGGGCAATCAGAGGAAATTACGATTTTCCTCAAGCGCATGAAAACCTGGCTGATTGTTATGGAAAAACCGGAAATTATAAAGAAGCCGTTAAAGAATATGAATTGTCGCTTTTACAAAATCCGAAGGGATATAAGGCTTACATAAGCCTTACTTCGCTGTATTTTACCTTGAAAAATTACGGAATGGGTTTAAATTGTTTAACGCGTGCTGTTAAGGAATTTCCGAAAAGCGCAGAGCTGATGATTGGACAATCAACCTGCTATAAGTTAATGGGCCAACCCAAACCGGCACTGAAAAAACTGGAAGAAGTTTACCGAATGTATCCTGTAAAAATTATTGCCGATTCTATTTTAGCTGTTTCCAAAATTTTGAACGATACTCAAACCTACAATAGATATCACAAATTGTTTTATTAAAATAAAAGCAAAATAAGTTAACTTCTACGTGAAAACACGTAATTTAGTTTTTTTATCAAAAATAAGCTAAAAATATTCATTACTTACTGATAATCAATAACTAATAGAAATCTAATAATGCGCTTAAAATAATTTGAATTGCGGTTTTTTTTTTATATTTGTAGTTAAATTTGTCTTCCCATGATTAAAATAGTTATGCGTTCCTTTTATTGTGTGTGTGTTTGCCTTGTAACTTTAGCAGGTAAGGCGCAAACAGGTATAACATCTATTCCAGTGTTCAATAATGACCCTCAAAGGAGTGGTACTCCCGAGTTTAAAATAAATTCAGATGGAAGTATGAGAATGAAAGGTGTCATAAGACACCATTCTGAAATGGGAGAAAAAGCCGTTATGGTAGCTGATTTACCTGCCGGGAAAGTGAAGCAGGAATGTTGGTTTTTTGGTGGTGATTCTTTAAATGGTTTTGATTTTGAAGCAGCTGGTAAACAGGCAGCTTTAGAGGGAGATAAAATGTATCTCGAATTTAAAGTATTCATGTTTCGCACGCAGGCTGCGTTTGTAAAAAACAAATATAAAATTGAGGCTTTACCATACGAAATTGCAATGCAGAATAAGCGAAATGTACCTCCGGGTGTATTAGTCAGTGCATGTAATAATATGGATTTTGAAAATGGCGACTTTTCAAATTGGGTAGGCGCCAGTGGCGATAATCAAAACTCAAATGCTTTTTTAAACGCCCTAGGTGGTGCAACTTTTACAACAAATCAGAATATTTACAGTTGTGCCGACCTTCAACTAATTTCTTCTGCGTACGGAAATGATCCTGTTGGCGCTTTTCCCGGATTGGATCCTAATGGTGGTAATTATTCGGCAAGGCTTGGTGGTTATTATATAAATGAGGCCACTGGTTATGATGGCGGTACTTGTTCCGGAAGCCACTGGAGTGCAATCTACTCAAATGGTGAATACATAAGGCAAACGTTTACGGTTAGTCCAAGTAATGCGCTTATTTCTTTCGATTACGCAGTTATTCTTAATGACGGAGGACATCCGAATGGACAGCAGCCATATTTCCATGTTTACGTTACCAATTCCAGCGGAACAGTATTAAATTCGACTTGTACTGAATATTATGTTCAGGCTCCGGCAGGTTCACCTCCCCCCGGATTCAGTAATTCAGGTTGGGTAAACGGTGGTGACGGAAGTATTCTATATGATCAGGGTTGGAGATCAGGCAGTATAAATCTGACACCTTACTTAGGACAAACTGTTAATTTGTTTTTTATTGCTGCGGGTTGTACCAATGGAGGGCACCCCGGATGGGCATATGTTGACGCTACTTGTGGTTCTGCAGTCATAACCGTTGCTAACGTTAATCCCTGTACAGGAACTACAACAACTATGTCTGCTCCTCCCGTTTTCGGTGGAAGTTATAGTTGGAGTGGACCGGGAATTGTTGGTTCAACAACGGTGCAAACAATTACCGTAAACGCTAGTGGTACCTATACAGTTGTGGTAACTCCCCCACAAGGAGCGGCATGTCAATACACTTTAACGAAATCAGTAACATTTATTACAACACCAACTATAGCTCCTTCTGCATCCCCTGCTTCAATATGTTCAGGAAGTAGCACAACACTTAACGCGAATGCGACCAATGCGACTTCCTACAGTTGGAATCCGAGTGGTTCAACAGCCAGTTCGGTTGTAGT
>DATMMV010000097.1:0-4010 GCA_035569635.1 Bacteroidia bacterium
TGATATTTTGCAATCCGTTTATTATAACAAGATTACTCTTCGCAAAAACCGTGTAGTCAATCGCCTGGTCGTTTTGTTCTTTGTAATTAAAGAGTGAGTCGTTGCTGAATAAACTTCTCAGGTATGAACCTGCTCCCGCCGCGTCTTCTTTTTTATTTATTACCAAACAGGGCATGCGGTTATTTACGCGGAACGAAAAGTAGAGTGTGTCATCAAACGTAACCGGAAAATCTTCAATGGCCAACACACCTTGTTGCACGCCGGTGTCTTTGCAGGTAAAGCTCAGCATCGCATCAGTCGCACTGTTTGGCGAAACTTTAAAACTAAGCGGAGTAATCTGTTTGTTGTTTACAAAAAATTTGAGCGAACCGTTTTCAATTTCTTTTTCCGAAAGATTTTTAATTTTTACATGCAGTTTTTGTGTAGAACCTTGCTGAAAATACGGGCTCTCCACATAACATGAGTCTATAAAAACATTTTGCGGCGGTGAGTTTTCTAAAAAAATAAAGCTGGTTTCGCTTAAGCTGTCGGGTTTAAATTCATTCGCGTTAAAAGTACTTTTCTGAAAATCGCTCAGTATAAAAAACTCAGCACCCTTTTCGTCCTCTTTTAAATTGCTGCGCATGCGCGCGTACACTTCTGTAATATTTTTTACTGAAGGCGATAGTTGTATTTTATCAATGCCATCCAGTATCTGCTCCTTGCTTTGCGTTAGTTGCGAAGCATTAAAATCGTTGGTAAGCAATTGAAATTTATCTCCCGCCCCGGCAGCCTGTACAATCTCGCGGGCCTTACGTTTGGCATCGTCGAGCAAATTGCCACTTTTATTTACCGCCTGCATGCTGAAGGAATTGTCGATATACAAACTTAAGAGCCTTACCCCTTTTTTAACACTATGTTCGCCCGGCAGGTAGGGTTGGGCAAAAGCCATGATTAAACAACTGAGAGCCAGTAACCTGGAAACTAAAATAAGGAGACGTTTTAAGGTGGATTTGGCTTTACTTTCCTGCTGTACCTCTTTTAAAAATTTTACATTGGTAAAATATACCTTCTTGTAGCGCCTGAAATTGAAGAGATGTACAATAATAGGAATGGAGAGGGCGGTAAGGGCAAAAAGAAATGAGGGGTATATAAAGCTCATTAAAGCGCTAAGATACAACAATATTTAACAGCTTTTTTGTAATGTTGGGCAAATAATTACTTAAATTTGCTCAACTAAAAATTAATCAAATGAAAAAATTAATGTTAACAGTAGCCCTTCTTTCTTTTGTAGGTGGTGCTACTATGTCTGCTCACGGTGATGATAAAGACAAAAAGAATTGCAAAGACAAAAAAGAGTGCTGCAAAAAAGACGGGAAGTCTTGCTGCAAAAAAGGCGAGAAAAAAGCGGAATCAAAACCGGCTGAAGAGAAAAAATAATTTTCTTTTTCTTATTTAAAAAGCCTTTTCCTTTACGGGGAAGGCTTTTTTATTTTTAGGCGTTGCCCCGCATATTAATCCTCTTTCAATTTATAATATTCGCGGGGCCGGGCTTTCGCTACTCGCTTTTTTAAACCTTTCCGGTTTCTTAAACCCGAAAGGTTTAAAAAGAGCTCAAACAAGGCCGCTCAATCCCTAACGCTAATACAACATAATATAAGGCCCCATTCTTGCCAATTTATCTTAAATGTTCTATCTTAGCCCAATGCAAACTGCACAACATACCCGTGCATCGGCCATGGCCATGTGGAGTTGAAAACAGCTGTAGAATTGTTGAGTTGGTTAATTATGGATTAAACAGCCGGCAATTTCTTCTTTCGGTTTACAATCTAAAATTCAACGAATCATTAATTCAATAACTCAACAAATGAACTCAAAAGATATAACGCCAACATTGGAAAAAATATACAAAGAAGCAGGAGATTTTCTCCCTCTTAACGGTACCGATTACGTAGAGTTTTACGTTGGCAACGCTAAACAATCTGCCCACTATTACAAAACCGCCTTCGGTTTTCAGGATTGCGCGTATAGCGGACTGGAGACCGGAAATAAAGAAACCACATCATACGTATTGATGCAGGATAAAATACGTTTGGTTTTAACCTCGCCGCTTAACTCAAAACACCCCATTAACGAACATCTTGCCAAACACGGTGATGGCGTTAAAGTAATTGCCCTTTGGGTTGATGATGCCACTTCGGCTTTTAACGAAACTGTAAAACGCGGCGCAAAGCCTTTTATGCAACCCACTAAAGAAGAAGATGAAAACGGGCATGTAGTGCGCAGCGGAATTCATACTTACGGAGATACTGTACATATTTTTGTAGAACGTAAAAACTATAACGGCATTTTTTTACCCGGCTTCCGCGAGTGGAAAAGCGGATACAATCCCGCAGCTACCGGTTTAAAATATATCGACCACATGGTGGGTAATGTTGACTGGAATCAAATGAACCTTTGGGTAGACTGGTATTCTAAAACCATGGGCTTTATTAATCTATTAACTTTTGACGATAAACAAATTACAACCGAGTACAGCGCTTTAATGAGTAAGGTAATGGCTAATGGAAACGGAAGAATAAAATTCCCGATTAACGAACCGGCCGAAGGAAAAAAGAAATCGCAAATTGAAGAATATATACAATTTTACGAAGGCCCGGGTTGCCAGCATATCGCAATTGCAACCACAGATATTTTAACCACGGTGCGTACGCTAAGGTCGCGTGGTGTGGAGTTTTTATCTCCGCCGCCTAAATTGTATTATGACGATGTAAAAGTTCGCGTGCCCAACGTAAAAGAAGATATTGACTTGTTGGCGAAAGAAGGAATTTTAATTGACTGTGATGAAGACGGCTACCTGTTGCAAATTTTTACCAAACCGGTTGAAGACCGCCCCACTCTGTTTTTTGAAATAATTGAACGTCACGGTGCACAAGGTTTTGGCGCGGGTAATTTTAAAGCGCTGTTTGAATCCATTGAGAGAGAACAGGCGTTAAGAGGTACACTTTAAGTATTTACCACCCCATTTTATTTTCTGAATCCCTTCCCAAAAAGAAGGGATTTTTTTATGAAAAATAAAATCCCTATATTTGTTTACAATTTACTGTAAACTGTAAACTTTTTATTTTTAATAATTTGAAAAACAATCAATTAATAATTGAATATATAAGTAAAAATGGCTCTGCCAGAGTTCCGGAGTTGCTGGAATTGAATCATATAAGCCGGCAAATGGTGCATCGCATTTTGCTGAAACTGATAGAAGAAGGAAAAATAATAAAAACAGGCAAGGCTCCTAAAACTTATTATTCGCTTGTCGAAGAAGCTCCGGCAAAATATGAAAACATAAAACCTATCAGCTCTGAAAAAGAAGAGTTTTTGCAAAAACATTTTTTAGTCGTAACCGAACTGGGCAAACGTCTTATGGGTGCCGAAGCAATGAGGTTTTGGTGCGAAAGACAAAAATTTCCTCTTGAAAAAACGGTAGACGAATTTATAAACACCCGTAAAAAGTATTTGCAATATTATAACGCTGCCGGGTTAATCCCGGGGATAGAAAAATTGAAAAGCACTAAAGGCTTTTCTTCTATCGGGCCTGATGAACTTTACTACCTGGATTTTTATGCCATTGAAAGATTTGGAAAAACACGATTGGGAACCCTTCTGCATTTTGCCAAACAAGGACAAAATAAAAAACTGATGCATGAGCTGTTCGAAGAAATAAATCCAATACTCCTTAAATTGATCAGGCAAAATAAAATAGACAGTGTCGGGTTTATTCCCCCTACAATTAAACGCGAGGTTCAATTGATGGGTTTTATGGAAAAGCAACTTAATCTATCCTTACCGCATTTTAAAATTGCTAAAATAAGCGGCGAAATTGTCGTTCCGCAAAAAGCACTTTCAAAACTGGAAGATAGAATTGCTAACGCAAAAGCGAGTTTGCAGCCTGAGGATAAAAGGCCTTTTAAACGTTTGTTGTTGATTGATGATGCTGTGGGTTCGGGAGCAACCATCAACGAAGTAGCATTGAA
>DATMMV010000098.1:0-23016 GCA_035569635.1 Bacteroidia bacterium
TAATGAAAATGTTGGTTTTGCTCATAATTATTCTTTATTTGGTTTTAACTGTAAATGTGTTTTTCACTTTCTATTTCAGCCATTGCTTTTTTGCATATTATCAATAATTGGCTGTATAACACTTTGATTTTTTCCATATCGATGGCTTTTGCAGCCAAATTTTCCATTTCTTGTAAAATAGGAGCAAGAATCGTTATTCCCATTATAGAAACAGATGATTTCATGGTATGCGCAAAGCTTTTTATTCCTACAAAATTTGTTTTTGTTATCGCGTTATCAATAGCCTGCAATTCTTCCGGAACTTGTGTAAGAAAGGCGTCTATTATTCCCTTTATCAAGTGGTTCTTTCCTCCCATCATATCATTTAAATATTTCAGGTCACATACATTTTCTCTGAGAGGTGCTCCCGGAGCTGTATTTTCATTCCATTCTTTTTTTATCATTGTATTATATTTTAATTGTGAGATCGTACATTTTTTCAAAAAGAAGATTAGCATTTATAGGTTTTGAAATATAATCGTTCATTCCCAGGCTCAAACATCTTTCTCTTTCGCCCGCCATAGCATGGGCGGTCATCGCAATAATCGGGATATCGCTTTTTAACTCTTGACGAATTACTGTTGCCGCTTCGTAACCGTTCATAACGGGCATCTCCATGTCCATCAGGACTATATCAAACTTCTTTTCTTTTAACTTCTCTACCGCTACACTCCCGTTTTCAGCAACTTCTAATTTCAGGTTTGATTCGGAAAACAAACTCAGAATCAGTTTAACATTCAACTGATTGTCTTCAACCAATAAAATATTCAGTTTACTGAGTTCTTCCATATTGTACTTTTCACCCGTTACTTCTTGCGCTGTAAGAATTTCAACCGATTTTTTGTAAGGAATACAAAAGGAAAAGATTGATCCTTTATTAAATTCGCTTGTAACTGACAAAGTGCCTCCTTGCAGTTCTACAAGTTGCTTTGCAATGCTTAAGCCCAACCCTGTGCCACCATATTTTCTGGTGATGTGTGATTCCGCCTGCCTAAATCGTTCAAAAATATGTTCCAACTTATCAGGAGTTATGCCTATGCCGGTATCAGTTACGGAAAACCCCAATGAAGTATTACCGTCCTTATGACAATCGAGGGCTTTTTTCAAAACTCTGGCGCGAACATCTATACTTCCTTTTTGTGTAAATTTAATTGCGTTACCCGCCAGATTAATTATTATTTGCGTAAGCCGCGTAGGGTCACCCAATAAATTATCAGGCACATCCTCATCGCAACTGAACACTAAACCGAGATGCTTTTCTTTGGCTTTCCCCATTAACATCACATTGAGTGATTTAAAGATTTCCCTTACACTGAATGTATGTTCTTCAAAGGTCATCATACCGGCTTCAATTTTAGATATATCAAGTATGTCGTTGATGATAGTCAGTAAATTTTCTCCGGCTGATTTTATTATTCGCACATATTCCTTTTCCTTTTCTTCTAACTTTGCCTTGAATAATAAATCCGAAAAACCGATTATAGCATTCATAGGTGTACGAATTTCGTGACTCATATTTGCCAAAAATGCTTCCTTCAGTTTTGTAGACTCCTCAGCAATTTCTTTCGCTTCGCTGTAATCTTCCAATATATTGAGAACAGCCCTTTGGGTGTTTTCCATATTAATTTTTTCTCCACTATAATCATCGAGAATATTTAATAAAGCGCGCTGACTGTCTTCAGCATGGAGTTTTTCCGCCGAATAATCATCCAGGATATTTAATAACGCTTTTTCAGTATTCTGAATATCTGTTTTCTCCTCGGCAAGAAGTTTCTTATTTTGTGTAACAAATTTTTCAATCCCGCCTGAATTAGTGTTTTCATTATTATATAACAACGTAGAAGCCATTTTATCTAATTCAATTTTCTTTATTAAGAGTTTAAACTTTGTGTTTTAATTCTTCGATTTCCTTTTTCAGTTCTATCATTTTTAATTCTCTTCCCACAGTTAGTTTTCTGAATCGTTCCAACTCTTCAATTCTCATTAACTCTTTTTCACGTCCCGCAATTTCCCTTTCTGCCAATTGTTTTTGTTCAGTAACATCGCGGGCAACAATCACAACTCCTAATACATTTCCTTTATCATCTTTGTAAACTGACCCGTTGAATAATACATCAGTTAATTTTCCGTCCTTATGACGTAATGTTAAAGGAGAATCAACAACAGATCCCTTAGCGAAAACTTCCTGGTAAACTTCACGGGCTTTTTGTGGTTCAGTGAAATAATCGAAAAAATCAGAGCCGATTAATTTTTCGCGTTCCAAACCCGTAATATTTACGGTTGCCTCATTCATGTCAGTAATTTTTCCTTCAGTACTTATAGTAACCAATGGGTCAAGACTGGCTTCTATAAGACTGAGAGAATATTGCGAAGCTAACTTTACAGAGTAACTGAAAGCCTCTAATTCTTTATTCGCTATTTCGCGTTTTTCTTTTTCTTTGTTTTGAAAATCGAGTTCTATATCGGCAATTACTAATTCTGCCGCTCTCTTTTGCTTCTCTTCAGTTTGAAAAGCAAGCTCTTTGTTTGCAATAAATAATTCGGCTGCACGCTTTTCTTTCTCGTCGTTCTGAAAGGCGAGTTCTTCATTAGCTATAATCAGCTCAGCCGCACGTTTTTCTTTCACTGTATTCTGAAACGCCAATTCTTTATTGGCTATAACTAACTCTGCCGCACGCTTTTCCTTCTCATCATTCTGAAAGGCAAGTTCCTTATTAGCTATATCTAATTCTGCCGCACGTTTTTCCTTTTCATCGTTTTGAAAAGCAAGCTCTTTATTGGCAACAACCAACTCGGCGGCTCGTTTTTCTTTTTCATTATTTTGAAAAAGTAACTCTTTATTGGCTACTATTAGTTCTTCGGCACGTTTTTCCTTTTCATCATTCTGAAAAGCAAGTTCTTTATTGGCAATGCTCAATTCTGCCGCACGTTTTTCCTTCTCATCATTCTGAAAAGCAAGTTCTTTGTTGGCAATTCGTAATTCTATTGCCCATTTTTGCTCAGCAACGTCTCTCGCAACCACCACTACACCCAACACATTGCCTTTATCATCTTTATAAACTGATCCGTTAAATAATACATCGGTAAGTTTGCCATCTTTATGACGAAGTGTCAATGGAGAATCAGCAACTGAGCCCTTTGCAAAAACCTCCTGGTATACTTCGCGGGCTTTTTGCGGCTCGGTAAAATAATCGAAGAAATCGGTTCCGGTTAGTTTTTTTCGGGTTACACCGGTGATATTAGCAGTTGCCTCATTCATATCTGTAATCTTCCCTTCCGTATTAATAGTTACGAGAGGGTCCAAACTGGCTTCAATCAAACTACGTGCGTATTCAGACGACTGCTTTTGCGTTACATTACCTTTTGCTGTTATCATCACATTTTGTGATTTTGCGGTGTTGTCTTTTTTTTGCATGATCATTTATAGAGATTTTATTTAATTACAGGATGGGTTTCTACTCTCACAAAGATGCCAATTCAATAACCGGATGAGTTACATAAGTCGGAAAATAAGTTACATTATTCACTTCCGCTAAAAACCGGCCAATAAAAAAGCGCCGCTTTCGGCAACGCTTTTATATAGGTTTGTATAAATATTATTGCTTTGTAATTGCATTCCCTGCCATCACTACGGCACCTGTCCTTGCCAGTGCTTTACCATCTAAGCTTGCACCTGTATTAAAAGTTATAGATTGCATAGCCATAAGAGTTCCTTTAAAAACCGAAGTAGTCCCGAATGTTACAGAAGATCCGACTTGCCAAAAAATATTAGAAGCTAAAGCTCCTCCGCTCAGGATAACTTTGCGGCCTGACGTAGTTGTAAGAGTAGATGCAATTTGAATTATAAAAATTGCATTGGCATTTCCTTTTGCATCAAAGGTCACATCGCCCGAAGATACAGCTAAAGACGAAGTTGATTTATATAACCCCGGGGTAAGAGTAAGTCCGCCTATATTTCCGGACAAAGTTACAATATCAGTACAAGTCCGTCCGGCAGCATCATTGTAAGCTGCCGTTAAATCTAGTTTTGCCTGATTAGCAATTGGGTCATTGATATGTTGCGTGCCAACTAAAATGCCCGGAGGAAATCCTCCTACAGAAGAACCAGGACTTAGTCCGAGATCTCCGGTAACCGTTGTTGCTCCCGTATTAGTAATCCCGGAACCTCCAAGTACGGCAAAATTGACTGCACTGCCGAGTGCCACGGTTGCCTGTACAGTAGTTTGATTAGGAATTACGATTGGGTTTGAGGTTGTTCCGGCAGCTGTTGTGCTGTTCTTTTTACATCCTGTAAATAAAGCAATAGAAACTATTGCAAGGGCTGATAATGTTTGTTTTGTTTTCATAATTTTAATTTGGTTTTTTAGTTTCTGCTTCTTTGTTTTTTTTATCACTCTCTTCCTGCTTTTTCTTCTCGGTCTTTTTATCCGCTTTTATAATTTCCTCTTTTTTCTTTTCTACTTTCCTATCAGCCTTCCTTTTCTCTTCGGCCTTATCCGCTACTTTGTATTGTGCTTTTCTGAGATCTTCGGCCTTTCCATCCGTTTTATTTTGAGATTTCCGTACATCTTCCGCTTTGGTGTCGGCTTTATCCTGGGCTTTTTTTACTCCCTCGCCTTTCGTATCTGCTTTCTTTTCCTCCTTTAGCAGATCATTATTTCTCTTTTCCGCTTTCTTATCTTCTTTTATTTTTTGATCAGCCGATTTTTGCTCTTCAGCAATTCTGGTTTTAGTTGAATCATTTGAATCCTGGGCAAATGCCGAACCGGATATCATCAACCCGAAAATTGCCAGTGCCAGCAATAAATTTGTTTTTGTCTTCATGAATAAGTATTTATTTGAGTTATGAATAAGTTTTCGTAACCGCGCAAAGATGCGAGCATTTTAAAGGAGAAGTATTACACAAATTTTGAAATAAATTACATGATTCACACTCCTTAACTAAAAAGCACTTTCATTTTTCAACGAAAGTGCTTTACTAACTAAACTTACTTACTAACCGTGAATGGCATGATGCTTTGCATCTTCCCTTTGAAGTTCGTTAGCAAGGCAATTTTGTCCATGAGCTTTAATTGTACTTGCGCTGGCTTTTTCGTGATTGCCGGCTTCATGATGTTTGGCAGCATCCAAATGATGCTTTGCTGCTTCTTCAAGATGTTTTGCGGTTTGTTTGTGATTTTCAATTCCCTTGTGATTTTCGGCAATGGGAGCATTTGAATGTTCTTTTCTGATAGGGGTTGCGGTATTTGTCATGTTAGTTGATATTACATTGTAAATGAATTTTTACAACAATACAAAAATGTCAAACTCTTTGCAAAAAACATTACAAAATAATTTTAATAAATTACGTTATTCACAGAATATATCAAGGTACTTTTAAAAGGAAAAGCCCCGTTTTATCGGAGCTCTTTAAATAAAATTTAGTTAAAATCAGTGTTTCTTTTTTTCTTTTTCTTCACTCAGAAAATTTCCTTTAGAATCAAAACATAAGTTTGATTCGTGAATTTCCATTTCATAGGTTACAAGCCCGTCTGCAGCGGTAATCTTCTTTGCCTTTTTTATTTTTTTACCGGAATGTTTGTTTGCAGCATAATCGGTAGCCGCTTTGGGCAGTGCCGGAACTTCTATTTCCGTTATTGTTTTGATTAATCTACCATTCGGGTCAATAATCACACACATTTCAGTTTTCTTTTCATCAAATTCAGCTTTATAGTTTCCATTTTCTTTTTTCCATTTTTCCACTGTAGTTTTAGGATAAAATGACATAAACGCTGCTTTAACGGCAGCGGGCACTTCGGATTCAGGTATTTTTTGTGCGTAAGCAAAACTGCCCATCAGGGTAATTGCTAAAAACAGGATTCCTTTTTTCATAATTTTTTGGATTAATTGCGAATGAATTTTCACAGGGCAAAGATGAGAAACGAAGAGTGATAGTAGTTACAAAGCTTTTACTATAAGTTACATCATTCGCCTATTTAATTTTCAAAGCTAAGGAAAAGAAAACATGAATAGTTTTTTTGCACATTGCTTTACTTCCTGTTGATCTGCTTTAAAAGGAAAATCAATTTTTGATATACCCGCTAATAAAGGCATGCGAGGTGATTATTAGTTTATGACTTTATTTATTTATCGGTAAGTAAGGTAAATTTTTCAGGGAATTGCTTTATTATTCCACCAGCAAGCATATCTGCCATTGCAAGAATTTCCATATGTACTTTATCAAAAGCAATAATATCCGCATCGTATTCTTTTTTTATCCGGTGCTTAGCTTCATCAGTAGTAATTTTAAGGTGGCTTTTCATCATCACTTTCATATCGGCCAGTATCCAATTAGGATTAGCACTGCAAAGAAATTCAGAAATTTCATCAGCGTTTGCATACCATTTTTTATTAGCTGCATCCAGAGCGGTAGTATTACCATTTTTCGCCGCATCTACTACCTCCGCCGAAAGGTTTATATGTGTGCATAATAGTCCGGCTAGTTTGTTCCCTCCTTTTTCTCCGTAATATGGCTTAATCGCATTCCCGATGTCAACCTGATTCTGGAGCAAGCGTTTTACTGCCTGATCTTTCCCCGGAAGTTCATCTACAAGACAAAATATTACATTACGGGTCCAAACAACGTGGTCTTCCCACAGTTTTCGCATATCCGCCTTTAATTCTTCAGTGCCCGGATTAATGGTTAATGGTTTGTCTTCCCGGTTTTCTTTCAAACCATTACTCAATGAATATGCGGAATATCCGAAAAAAACTATTATTATAGTAATTATCAATGATGCTACACTTATTTTTATAATTCGTTCCATTTTTTCAATTTTATTCTCAAAAACATTTTTGAGACAAGGCAAAGATTAATGCATTTCATTTATTTAGTATTGTATTACTTTTATAATAAATTACATAATTCAGAGGAAAAAAGGTCAGCCAAAAGAAACCTGATCAAACGCAAATAAAGTTTGTCTTGATGACGTATGAGTCAGTACAATGTTCTGTTGTTTTTTCTGCGTTCTTCCTTAAATTTCTTTCTTGGGGTTTCGTCATTCAGTTCATTCATCCTTTTATACGCTTTAATTAGGTCATCCGGGAATTCATTTTTATACTCAATTTTGTAGAATGAAAAACCATTGTAAGGAATAACATGCTCTTCCTTTAATATGCTAACTCGTTTTTCCACTTCTCTTTTTTTGAAGTAAAACAGAAAAGCATTTTCCCTTTCTTTAATCAGTTGGTTGAATTTTTTGCTGACGATTGCTGAGCCAACATACCTGACACATTTTTCTTGTATAGTAAATAACATAGAAGTGCTTATATGATTGTTCAGATAATGAACAAACACTGAATCTTTCGAAGATATTTTATCAACTATGAGAGAATCTTCTTCCGAAAAAGAAGTTTTACAATTTATGGCAAGGAAATATTTTTTCTTAGCCTCAAAAAAAAGAATATATTCTTTTTCTTTCAGGGCATATTGTTGCGGATGTACAGTAATAGAAGCGTCCGGATTGTCTATCAGAAAATCTGCCATTTCTTTAATAAATTTTTCCTGATTTGATCGCAGCAAACAGGAGCGCATCTTCCACTTAATAGTAAGTGATTTCTCAATTTCGGTTTCGATGTTTTTTACCTGCATTCTATAGGGTGTGGTTACAGGCTTTATGAAAATATTCCCTAGTAAATCGAAGATTATATCCTTTATATGAAATTTCGGGTTTTTCAGATTTCCGGTGATTGGAATTTCATAATCAATGACATTTCCACGCTCACGAATAAAAGATAGAATCAAAGGCAGGGGAATCCATTTTGCATCTTTATTTCTCATTCTTTTCGTAGTGCGCGGATCGATTATAACCAAATGATTCTCGCCTTGTATAATTCCGTTTCTTACATTCCATCCGCCATTAATCTCAATGGTTCCTCTGTCTAAAGGAAAAGAAGTATATGAAATAGTATAAGGATTAAACAAAGCGGCCGGCAATTTCCGAAGATGATAATACATATCAAAATCGCCCGCAGCATGCGGATTTATACTTAAAATTACTTCGGCATTGCCATAAGGTTTAATTCCGCAATTAAAAGACGCTTTTGCACGTTTATGATTTTTATCAATGGAGTCTGCAGAAACAGTAAGCGGATTTAAACTGACCGAAAATTCCTCGCTGACCGAAAAATCATTGTATTTTAAATTTCCCTCTGAAATTCTAAGGCGGTTAATTTTATAATTACTTTGAAAAAAGTTCTTTGAAAGTACTTTGATATAATTAGCTATTTCAATAACGAGGTTAAATTTGGCCGGGTCTGCATTGACACTTGCAACATTAGACCCGTTTTTTCCGAACATAGCCTGTATATTGTCCAGATGATCATATAATTCATATTTCAAATAAGGGTGGCGAAGCGAAACGCTGTCAAAATAATATTTAAAACTCCCAGGATTTAATTCAATAATGTTCAACGATAATTTTTCGAAAGATGCGTAATCTTCCTTCTTCGTTTTTCCGAAGTGAAACTTATTTATTGCAAGCATTCCCGTTGCTTTTATATCTTCTTTATTTGTAAAACTTCCGGTTGCTTTAATGTCCGCATCAAGATTGGCTGAAAAGTTTCCGTAGTTTGCCAGGTCTTTGAGGTATTGCTGAATTATATTCAAATCGAAATTATGTAAAATAGTTGCGAGGCGATAATTCAGATTCTTTGTATTAATCGTAAAATTACCCTCCATATTGCCACTTCCCTGTCCGGGTAAAAAAGAAAAACGGACGGCAATCGTATCCGAATTCCATTGTAATCCGCTGCTTTCAATAGTAACTTTTTTTATAAAGTAATTTATCGGAATTAATTCTTCCCGGTAATAAAATTCTCCTTCATTAATTTTTATATTGAGAATACTAAAGCGAACTGGTTGCTTTTTACTGACAGAATCTCCCGCAGAAGAGAATCTAATTATCAGGTCATCAAGGTTCAACTTGTTTTTGTTTTGACTAATTACTCCGTGAGGGCTATCTAAAATCAATTCACTTATTTCATAAGTACTTGAAAATAATTTAATTATTGAAATATTTGCACTGAAGCCTTTTGCCGATATGAAAATGTTGTCGCTTCTTGATTCATAAATTTTAAGGTCATTGAAATGAACATAACCGGTAAAAGGGTTTACATAAGCCCAATTCATGGTAATTTGTCGTCCAACATATTTTTCATCATATTTTTCAATCAGATACTTTGTTAAAGGTGAAATGCATAAAACAACAATCACACCAATGATGGCAGCAATACTCGTAAAAATAAGCAGGGCTTTTTTTAATTTGTGCATATAATTCTGCAAAGGTGGTTCTCTTGTTTTAGTGATTGTTACATAAGATCGGGAATAGGTTATACTATTCACGCATTCACAATGCAGCCCTTTTATGCCTTCTACAGATGCGTGATATATATAAGAGTTTAAAAAAATCGTGTAACATCTTATGTGTTGAATAGTTTCATTTTTGTAAAGAATTAAAAAAAAGTAAATACTATGGAAACAATACTTGTACCTACGGATTTTTCGGCAGCGGCGGATAATGCAACAGATTACGCAGTGCAGTTGGCTAAATATTTTAACGCCAAACTTATCTTAGTTAACGCTTCTGCTATTCCCGCCGTAAGTAGTGACAGCCTGATTCAGTTAGAAATGTACGCTTCTTTGCAACAAACTTCGATTGACGGTTTAGAGAATTTGAAAAAAAAAATACTGAAAAATGATAATGGCCTTAACATTGAATGTTTTTCAGAAACGGGATATGCGTACGATGTAATTATTGCCGCAACGTTAAAGTATAAAGCAAATTTGGTTGTTATGGGAATAATTGGTGAGGCCGGAAGAATTAAAGAGAAAATTATCGGAAGCACTTCGGTAAAAATCGCGAAAAACACAGTGACCCCCGTTTTTATTATTCCCGAATCGGTAAAATATCATCGCATTCACAAAATTTCTTTTGCCTGCGACCTTAAAAAGACAGAAAACTCATCTATAATATATATAGCAAAGTATTTTGCCAAGGTATTCGATTCAGAACTTGAGGTTGTTAATGTGGAATATCCCAATGAAGAAATTACCATTGAAAATGCCAAAAGTAATTTGTTTGTAGAAAAAAAACTTCAAAATACCAATCATAAATCAGTATTTATAACAGATAATCAGGTAGCAAAGGGATTACTGGAATATTTCAAACTTAACCCTACCGATGTGGTGATGCTCAATCCTAAAAAACATTCGGTTTTTCATAATCTCTTTTATGAGAGTGTAACTAAAGAGCTGGCCTTTCATTTGCAGGTACCCATTTTAACCGCAATGGACTAAAGTTTTATCCTATTCATTGTGACCTTATCTCTTATTTATTTCTTGAAGACCGGAACGCCTTTCAGATCGGTTAAAACAAAACTTAAATCGGGTTTATATGCCTTATTACTTACACTGAATATATGCGCACAATCCGGAAAAACAAAAAAAAGTGCTCTGCAGGACAGTTTAGATATTTGTGAAAAAGAAAGCAAAGAAAGAGATATAGTAGATTTTTACAGGCAAATATTCAGAAAAAAACCACCTATTGAAAAATGTGAGCCAGGTAAAAAAGCAGGAAAAATTCACCTTGCAGTACTTCCTGCCGCAGGGTATTCACTCGTAACGCGGTTGGCTGTTGTAATTGCAGCAAACGGGGCTTTTTATACCGATAACGAAATTAGTACCAAACTTTCGGCTGTTAATACAAGTATAGCTTACACACAAAATAATCAAATTATATTTCCGGTTTTGTCCAATATATGGACAAGAAAAAATAAATACAATTTACTTGGCGACTGGAGGTATTACAAATATCCCGAATATACTTATGGTTTGGGCGGGCATACATCAGTAAAAAATTCCGACCGTTTGAATTATTCAAATATTATAATTCGGGAAGCTGTCTTAGGTCATATATTGGGTTCCGGGTTTTATGCAGGATTGGCTTATAACCTGAATTATCATTGGGGTATCAGCGAATTTGGAAACTTTAACGGTGAGGTGAGTGATTTTAAGAAATATGGTATTGCCAAAAACTCTGTATCATCCGGAATATCTTTAAATGCCTTGTTTGATAATAGAAAAAACTTTATCAATCCATCTGCCGCCATATACGGAAGTATAAGCTTTTGCCCTAATTTTACTTTTTTAGGGAGTGATCGGAATTACCGGTCGCTCACAATTGATTTAAGAAAATATTTTAAACCGGGCAAATCGGATAACGTTTTAGGTTTTTGGAGTTATAGTTGGTTTACTTTTAATGGTAATGCGCCTTATCTGGATTTGCCCAGTACAGGTTGGGATGCTTATGCCAATACAGGAAGAGGTTATATACAAAGCAGATTAAGAGGAAAAAATTTACTATATCTGGAAATGGAATATCGTTTTGGTATAACTCATAACGGTTTATTAGGTGGTGTTGTATTTACAAATGCTCAATCGGTAACAGATTGGCCAAGTAATAAATTTCAAACTGTATTTCCATCTATTGGTACCGGAATCCGAATAAAAATAAACAAACACTCAAATACTAATATGTGTATTGATTACGCCATAGGGTTAAACGGCTCTAATGGTATATTTATAAATTTAGGGGAAGTCTTTTAGAATATCCACTGAAAAATAATTTAAAAAGTTTTTTAAGGCCGGGGTGGGGTAACTTAGATTTATTTTATTGCATAAAAAAGGCGAAAGTTTTCTCCGCCCTTAATAATTTGAATGCTTTATTTTTTAGAATCAACACCTGTGTTATTAACTGCAATGTCTTTAAACGCATGACCTAATTCATCCATGTCATGACTAAATTCACGTTTAAATGCTGTCCAGCGACTGGTTTTTACATTACTACACCCGTCAATCTTAGCTTTCAGTTCATTATTCTTTTTTTCTAAAGTTAAAACTTTTTTATCATACTTATTTTGTTTATCCTTGTCTCCGGCTAATTTTTTCTCTTTCAATTCGGCAATTTTGATTTTATTTTCGCTTATTTTCTTTTCAGCATCTTCTTTAAATTTTTGGAAATCAGCAGCTGAATCTGCCTTTGCTTCCTTAAGGTCTTTTTTAGCTTCAGCCACATCTTTTCTTTCCTTTTCGGCTTTTTTGTTCTGCTGTGCAAATGTTGTTAGACTTCCTGCCATAATAACAGCTGTTAGTGTTAATTTTAAAATTGTCTTTTTCATATTTTCGTTTTTAAATTTATTGGACAAAGGTGCGCTTCCTGAAGAGCAGAAGTATTACAAAACCCGGTGAATATGTTGCATTATTCACATGTTTATTTTTTCTTTTTTCCAACTTCTTCTTTTTTCTTCTTTTTAAAAAACCCTTTCAGTAAAAAATTATGGCTTGCCGCTTTCATATTCTGACTGAAACCTCCTGCCCCCCGTTTAATGCTTACAATACTTTGATCAATATTTTTTGCAAGTACCGTATCCATAAATAATTTTCCAATCGTTCCCTTTCCCTCACGTATATTTCCTGTAATAACAGCAAGGTCACCTGTTATGCTTGCAGTATTATCACTGGTTTCTTTTACTTTCAATAAAATATCATCCATACTTACAGGTTGAGTAGTTTCAATAACATCGTTATCCGAAAGTTGTCCTTGCCCCGCTTTTCCCGGGATAATTATAACAATTTTATTTCCCATCAAACCATCGGAGCCGATGATTGCTTTAGCATTTTTTTTCATAAATCTTCTGGTATCTTCATTAATCAACATGCCAATCTGTACAGCAGAATCTGTAATTTGCTCTATATTGTCAATAACACCAATGTTAATTCCCGAAAAGCGCACATTGTTACCAATTTGAAGTCCGCTTATATCCTTAAACACTCCGCTTATACGAAATGTACTCCCGAATAATTGTTGCCTTTGACCGATAAAGTAAATCCCTGCAATAAATAAAGCCATAGTTATCGAAACAAATATTCCAAGTCTCATTTTATTTCCCGTTTGTTTTTTCATTTTTTTATTTTTAATGTTATTCAAAGAATGAACGCACCCATTCGTCTTTTGATTCGGATAATTCTTTAAAAGTTCCTTCGGCCACAGATGTTCCGTCTTTAATTACCATCATTTGATTGGCGGTGATACGGGCGCATTCTACATCGTGTGTGATAATAATACTTGTGGTATTATATTTTTTCTGAATATCTAAAATAAGTTTACTGATTTCTTTTGATGTAATGGGATCAAGCCCTGTTGTCGGCTCGTCGTAAAGTATAAGTTCCGGTTTCAGTATTAGTGTGCGTGCGAGACCAATCCTTTTTCTCATTCCGCCGGAAAGCTCGGACGGCATTTTATCAATTGCATCTTCAAGCCCTACATTTTTTAATGCTTCTATAACTAAGGCATCAATTTCTTCCTGAGATTGTGATTTCAGATCGCGGAGCGGAAACTCCATGTTCTCCCGAACAGTCATCGAATCATATAAAGCAGCGCTTTGAAACAGGAAACCTATTTTTTTTCTGAGTACATTTAATTCATCATTTTTTAATTGGGAAATATTTTTTTCCAACAAAATAACGTTCCCTTCATCAGGTTCAATTAAACCAACCAGACACTTTATCAATACAGATTTACCACTTCCCGATTTTCCGAATACAACAAGGTTCTCTCCTTTTTTAATTTTAAAACTGATATCCTTCAGCACATCATTAATGCCAAAGGATTTTTTTAAGTGCTCTATTTCTGCTACTATAGTCTCCATTTATCTTCAGGTAAATAAACTTGTTATCTGAACCGCTATCATATCGAGAACGAAAACAGCTAATGACCCGAAAACAACCGCGGATATAGCTGATTTTCCAACGCCTTCCGTTCCTTTATTAGAATTATAACCTTTGTAACAACTGATCAATGCCACAGCAAATCCAAAGAAAAATGTTTTAATAACTGCAGGAAAAATATCCGTGAAAGTGAGCTTTTGAAAAACCTGCAGAAAGAAAAGATGAAAACTTACATCAGATTTCAGATTAACTCCTACATAAGCTCCGTATAAGGAAACTGCATCCGCGGCAATTACCAAGACAGGCAACATTAAAGCGGAAGCAACAACACGGGTTACAACTAAATATTTAAAAGGATTAATTCCTGAAACTTCCATCGCATCAATTTGCTCCGTTACTTTCATAGAGGCCAATTCGGCACCAATACTTGAACCAACCTTACCGGCAAATATTAAAGCAGTTATCACAGGGCCAATTTCTCTTATGATAGAAACAGCAACCATAGCCGGTAACCACGATTCGGCTCCGAATTCAGCCAGTGTTGGCCTCGATTGTATTGTTAATACAAGCCCCATAATAAATCCTGTAATAGCTATTAGCGGAAAGGATTTATAACCGATTAAAAAAGATTGCTTACTTAACTCATTTAATTCGTAACGCGGTTTAACCGCTTCCTTAAAAAACCGGAATGTAAATAATGTTAAATCCGTAACCTCTTTAAAGAAATCTTTCGTTTTTTTAAAATACAGGTTTTCGCCGGGAGTGATTAATTTTTTCGCTGATTTTAACTGAGCAGTTATTAAATGATTTTCCACTCACGTTTTATATAAAATATTTTATGATAACAATCGTAACAATAGCCACAAAGGTGCCTATGAAGAATATAAATTTTACATTGAGTTTAAACTCCGTGTGAAAACCTTCAGGTTTTGTTTCATCTTTTAAATGCCTCATTGTTTTGTTTTATTAATTTGTAAAAAGATTAATCTATTTCCGTAATTTTCAATTCAACTCTTCTGTTCAATTGTCTTCCCTCAGGGTCATCACTTCCGTCAGCTTTTTTATTCGGTACGGAAGGCATGCTTTTTCCATATCCTTTAGCTTTCATACGGTCTGCACCGATGCCATTCTCTATCAGACGTTTTACTACAGCCTGAGCGCGCTCTTCCGAGAGTTTCAGATTATAAGCTGCACTCCCTTTACTATCTGTGTGACCCGATATTTCCACTTTCATCTTCGGATTGCCTTTCATTATCGATACTAAATTTTTCAATTCCACATTTGAAAGCGGACGTAAGGTGGCCTTATCAAAATCAAAGAAAATATTATTCAATACAATTTTAGAACCTACTATAATCGGCGGCAGTGTTACAGTTCTTTCAAGCTCATGATAAATCGATTCTTTCGGAATATCCATATTTTCGGAATAAAACAAATGGTCATCGGCACGATAAGTAATGTTGTAATTTTTACCGGGCGTCAGAATAAAAAGAAATTCGCCGGTTTTACTGTTGGCATGATAAATTGCAACAACCTGTTCGTTTTCATTATCTGTAACCGTAATAACTACATTCTTAGCGGGTAAATTATTTTCATCAAGTACCACACCTTTCACTAATGTGAGAGGTGTTTCTTTCTTTTCAAGAAATGTAGCTATGTAATTATCTTTTTCCCCAAAGCCTTCATTTCTGAAGGAAGAGAAATACGCATTAAGTCCGTTAGGGCTTATCACATAAAAAATATCATCGTCGGTTGTGTTAATCGGATAACCTACATTCATAGGTTCTGACCAAATAGAATCGTTAGAAAGAATACTTGTAAATATATCAAAGCCGCCCATTGTATTGTGCGCGTTTGAACTGAAAGAGAAAGTAGTTCCATCGGCATGAATAAAAGGAGCATCCTCATCATAGGGTGTATTTATCGCGGCGCCCATATTAACGGCTTTTGCCCAATCTCCGACAGGAGTTTTTTTACTTATATACAAATCTCTTCCTCCGTATCCACCCGGACGATTACTTGTGAAATAAAGTGTGTTTCCGTCGGCAGAGAAAAATGCGCTGGGCTCCCAATATTTTGAATTTATATTTTCGTTAAGTTTTACCGGGGCAGTCCATACGTCTCCATTGAGAGTTGTACTATAAATATTTCCATCTCCCTTATCATCTTTATAAATCAAAATAGTTTGCCCGTCGGGAGATATACCCACACTTGCTTCGTTTCCTTCGGTATTGATTGGCGCACCGATATTTATTGCATTTGACCAGCCGGTCGATGTTTTATTTGACATATAAATGTCTTCAAAATAATTTCCTTCTACATCTTTTTGGCCGCCCTTTGAATTTTGCCTGCGGGAGGTGAAGAATATAGTTTTTTGATCGGCCGATAAAACAGGTGAATAATCAGCATAAGTAGAATTAACGGTACTACCCAGGTTCTGTATTTTAATTTTTACCGGATTGGCAACAAGTTGGTTTCCCGTTTTGCACATTTCTATTCTCCGGCTTGCCTCAGTTAATAGAGTTTTATCAAGGTTGAGGTTTCGTGCCATTACGGCAATAAATTTTTCGTAAGCTTCTATTGCTTTGTCAAATTGGTAATTTAAATGATAAGCATCTCCTAAAAATTTGTAAGCAATTAAAGGTGCGTTCTTTTCCTTGTATGAACTTTCTTTATAGTTATCGGTAGCAGAAGTAACGGCTTTAGCAAAATAACCAATAGCCTTACCTCTTTCTTTTCTTGAACTCAGGTAACAAACTCCGATTTTAAATGCCAGATTCATATTTGTTGTATCCTGGAAATAGAGATTTAACAGGAGAAAACGGGCTTCCGTGAACCCCCCCTTATAATAGGTTAACGCTTCGTTTTTTCCGTCCTGATAAACTTTAGAAAATACTTTTTCGGCAGCATCAAATTCTTTTTCAAAAGTTTCTTTTTTGGTTTGGGCATTCAGGCTGAATTTGTTTATTAAGCATACAAAAAGAAGTAAATTAAAAAATTTCATGATGGAAAATAGTTTTAGGGTTTTAAAATTACAAACACCATTGCAACCGCCGCCGCTAACATAACGACTACTGCTATCCGGTCTCTCCTTTTATGTTTCAGTCTTTTTTCGGAAGACATTAATCGCGTTCTCATTTTTATAATTGAAATAAATCAGAACACAAAAATGCTCATTGGTAAAGCGAATATGTTACATCACTTTGCAAAATAATTACATAATTCGCTGTTGTGAAGTCTTGCACAAGAAAAAGGGTTCCCGCTATCAGAGTGTTCTGAGAGACAAAATAAAGACGATGTATTGAAGAAAGGGGAAAATCACATTCTTTCCATATACCACTTTAATTCCTTTTCCATTTTTTTATACCTGAAAATGGAAGTTATAATTTTTTGAAGACGCATAAAAGCAGTTTCGCTTTTAACAACATAATCAAAAGCACGGTGATGCATACAGTTTATAGCTACGTCAATCTTATCCTGCGACGATAACATCACCACCGGAATGTCCTGGTTGAATGCCTTTATCTTATCGAGTGTTTCCATTCCGTTCATAGCATTTTTGTCAATACCATCGAGGTGATAATCCAGAATAATTATATCAGGATTACGTTCCAGATTCTTCATACAAAGCTCGCCGGTTGCAAAAGTTTCAATAGCAAAATCAGCATGTTGTAAAAATTCTATTTCCAGTGATTTTAAAAACACGGCGTCATCGTCGACCAGGAAAAGTTTTATCTTTTCATTTTTCATATCGGAGTGTTTTTAATTGTGTTAAATTCTTCTTTTAATTCTATACAGGCCTGAACGCAGATATTTTCAAGTTGTAAAACCATGTCGGGTATTCCGTCTGTTTGTTGTTGGGTACTGGCATATTCTTGTACCTTCTTTGCCATATTTTCAAAATCAATGCTAATACCCATTATTGAAAAGGATGGGATCATTTTATGCACTGCCGTATATAAGGAATTCCAATCTTTGTCCTTCAGACTTTGTTTCATAACATTTATAAGCGGAGGTGTCTGTTCCAGATACAATGAGATCATTTCCATCATCAATTTCGGGTCAGATTTTGTACGATGAGTTAAATAGTGCAAGTCAATACATTTTATTTTTTTACTTTGCCCGAGATTACTTTCATTACTTGTGCCTGATTTAATAAGTGCAGGCTTTTTTACCAAGCTGATTATTTTACTGTACAACAATCTTTCGTCAACCGGTTTAGCAATGTAATCATTCATTCCAACGGCTTTACATTTTGCAAGGTCAACAGTGGTAACGTCCGCAGTTAAAGCTATAATGGGAATTTTAGAATTCATTGTATTACGAATGTATTCCGTAGCTTCAAAACCGTTCATTTCCGGCATTTGTAAATCCATTAAAATAATATCGTATGATTTTGTTTGAAGTTTCTCAATAGCTATTTTTCCATTGGCGGCAATATCACGTTCAAATCCAAAATCATCTAAAAGCGTTTTCATGAGTAATTGATTAAGTGCAATATCCTCAACCACCAATATTTTTATATTTTTAATTTCAGTATCCAATTCCATTATTTCTACTTCCGCCACCGCTTCCTCTTTTGTCTTTTGAAATGTCAGTATGAAACTAAAAGTAGAGCCTTCTCCAACTTTGCTTTTTACATGAATACTTCCGCCTTGTGGTTCCACTAATTGCTTAACAATAGCCAGCCCTAATCCGGTTCCCCCATATAATCTTGAAGTGCCGCTTGTTGCCTGCTGAAAATTTTCAAAAATCTTTTCTATTTTATTTTGGGGAATTCCAATTCCTGTATCGGTTACCGCAAATTCAAGTGTTGAAGTACTTTCATCTTCATCTAACAAGCGCACACTAACCGTAATTCTCCCTTCTGTAGTGAATTTTACCGCATTGCTAACCAAATTCAAAATGATTTGGTGTAAACGAACAGGGTCCCCTACCAGTACTTCCGGAATATTACTATCGTATTCTTTAATCAGAACTAAGTTTTTCTCCTGAATTTTTGTTTCAAATAAGTGCAGCATAGCTGATAAAGACAAAGCCATTTTGAAAGGCGTTTGAACAAAGGTCATTTTTCCGGCATCCACTTTTGCCAAATCAAGTATGTCGTTAATCAACACAATTAATGCATCGCCACTCATTTTAATAGCGGTTAAATATTCTTTCTGTTTGGCTGTTAAATCTGTTTTTAGCACAACCTTTGTAAAGCCAATTATGGCATTCATAGGTGTACGGATTTCATGGCTCATGTTTGACAAGAACTGTTGTTTTGATTTAACAGCATCTTCTGCCACACGGGTTGCTCCTTCTGCTTTACTCTTTGCTTCTTCCGCTATTTGGGTGGCTAATTCGGCAAATATTCTTGCTTCTATTAATTCTTTTTCAATTCTTTTTTGCTCAGTAATATCTCTTGCTACCACAACTGCGCCAAGTACGCTACCCTGATGATCTTTATAAACCGAGCCGTTAAACAGTACATCTGTTTGTTTATGGTCACGTATGGTTAAAGGATAGTCCGCCACAAAACCTTTTGCAAAAATTTGCTGGTACCCTTCGCGGGCTTTATCCGGCTCAGTAAAATAATTAAAAAAATTTGTACCGATTAATTTCTTACTGGACACTCCTGTAGCCCTTACGGCCGCCTGATTTATATCGGTAATTTTGCCGGCCGGACTGATGGTAAATAAAGGGTCGCGGCTCGCTTCAATTAGGCCGCGGGCATAGTTAGCAACAATTAATTCTTCGGCTCTCTTTTCCTTTTCTTCATTTTGAAATACAAGTTCTTTATTAGCAACGATTAACTCAGCTGCACGTTTTTCCTTTTCCTCGTTTTGAAACACAAGCTCTTTATTGGCAATAACCAACTCTGCCGCACGTTTTTCCTTCTCCTTATTCTGAAAAGCAATTTCTTTGTTTGCAATTACTAACTCATCAGATTTTTTTTTCTTAGCCATTTTTCATTTCGATAAATTAATTCAGGTCTTTTTCGTTTCCAATTTCTTCAAGCGGGGTTCTTCTTTTATCTTTTAATTGCTTAAAATGAGAGGGCGAGAGCCCGGTAACTTTTTTAAACTGATTAGATAAATGTGCCACACTGCTGTAATGGAGTTTATAAGAAATCTCTGTAAGATTAAGCTCGTCGTACAAAAGCAATTCTTTTGCCCTTTCAATTTTATGAACGATAATAAATTGCTGTATGGTAATTCCCTTTACTTCTGAAAATAAGTTGGACAGGTACGTATAATCATAACTTAATTTCTCACTGATAAAGTCGGAGTAATTCATTTTCGGTTGTTCTTCCGTATGATGAATCATTTCAGTAATCACATTTTTTATTTTTTCTATCAGCATGGCTTTTTTATCGTCCATTAACCCGAGGCCCGAACTGAATAAAGCCGCCCTAAGTTGCTCTCTTACTTCGGAAGAAATTTCTTCCATTATTTCAACTTCACCTAAATCAACCACAATAAAATGCAGACCGAGTTTTTTCAACTCTTCTTTCACCGCCATAATGCAGCGGGTACTTACCATATATTTGATGTACAGTTTCAAATGAAAATTTTTTTTAAGGAATACTTACTAAGGTGCGCAATTTTAGTCGGGTACAGTTATAAAAACGGATAAAAGAATTGCATAATTCACTGATTTACCTGTTTTACGCAAATAAACGGTGCATTTATAGCATAAAGGGTTTAAAACAACGGAGTTCAGATTTTACGTCTATCTTTTCAAAAGATTAAGTGCAATAACAACAACAATACCCATTGTTACAAAGGTCAGCATAAATATGGCAAAATACTTGGATACGCCGAATTCCTTAACCATCAGCCTAATGGGTGCCGTTATAATATGGCTTACTACTTTGCTTATTTTTTTCCACGCGCCCGAACCTTTCACCACATAATCATTTGCACCGGCCCTGAATGAATCAATAACCAACGCCATATCTTCATTACCGGATAACATAATAACTTCTGTTTTTGGGTTTATGGATTTGATGGATTTTAAAGTTTCAAGGCCGTTTTTCCCTTCCATAAAATAATCAAGAATAACGATGTGTGTATCTTTGTCTACTTTTTTTAAGCAACTGTCGCCGTCATAAAAAGTTGATATTTGTATGCCCAATCCAAACCTGTTTTGCAAATATTGTTTGAGTGTTGAAACCATTAATTTGTTATCGTCAACAATAAATAAGTTCAGTCCTTGCGTTTCCATACGGCTTTTTTTAAATTAAATGATTTACAAATAGTATGATACAAAGGTGGACATGTGTGGCTTTAATATGTTACATACCTTTAAAGTAATCTTACATATATCACGTATTATGCATGTTATTATTTCAGCTTACTCAGAGTTATTTTCTTTATTTCCTTCATAAGATCTTCAAGATAATCCGTTTGAATTTCTTGTATCTCGAGTAATTTTTTATTTTGATGAACGAGTAAATGATCCATTTTTTCGCCCAGAAGTTTAATTTCAAGCTCTGCTTTAAGATTAATTTTATAATCATGCTCGCTGCGATTCCGGTCTTTTTCTTCTCTTCTGTTTTGGCTCATCATGATAATAGGAGCCTGAATGGCAGCCAGGCAGGATAGAATTAAATTTAAAAGAATAAACGGAAAGGGGTCGAAAGATTTTATGGATAAGAGCCAAATATTAACAAGCATCCATATTAAAATAAATGAAAAGAAAGTAATTATAAATGTCCAGCTTCCGCCAAACGAAGCAATTTTGTCGGCTAGCTTTTGCCCAAAAGTCAATCTGTTTTCAATCTCTTCTTCAATATTTTCAGAGAGAATAGTGTTGTTTTTAATCGCGTTCAGTACAACACCGTCAATAATTTCAAGTTCTCCTTTCTCCTGGGTAATAAGTGAGGTTAGATAAAGCCTGCGGTAATGATTAAGTTCATCTAATGATAAAAAGTGATTTTCATCAAAATCCGGATGACCCCTTTTAATCAGGTCAAAAATTCCTTGCCTGAGGTCTGAAGCTCTTACATTTTCGCCATGATCAATTTTCTTTTTACTAATAAAACTTGTTGTCATAGAAAAAAAATAGTTTATACCAATTTACCACACAAAGGAGAGAATATTTAATTTTTATGTGTTACATATCGCTGAAAAGGCTTACATATTTCACATATATAACCTTCGCTTTAACAAAGAGAAAAGTAGGTTGAACTCAAATTAAAAGTTTCTGAAATCATAAAAAAAACTATATTTTCACTGTCACTTATGATCAATCATGGTTTAACTAAAGAATCCGGAAAAGGCTTTCTATATCCTCCAATCTCATCTGCCTCTGCTTTTTATTCTTCAAGTTATTTCCTATCCAGTACTATATAAATTATATAACTTATTATAATAATATATACTAAATAATTAATTATCAATTTAATATAATAAATAATAAAACATTATGTATTATATATCAATTAATTTTTTACAATTAAATAAAATACAGTTGCATTAGTTTTACTTTACATTACAATTACAAAAAATTCAGAGTTAAAGCAATTTATGATGTTTAAGCTGATTTACAGGTATATGCACGACAGAGTAATTTATTTCACCGGACGCCCAACTATTTTTGGAAACAAGCCGTCTATCCTTAAAAGGATAAAGCTTGAAAAAGTTTGATTTTGACCTGAAATATTGTAATTCTCATATATTGAATCCTTGCCAATGAAAAAAATCTTATGTTTTATAAGCCTTCTGCTATTTTTCAAAAGCGGGTTTGCACAGAATCCGAAAGAAAAACACATTCCCGGAACTACTTGTTTCCAATGTGAAAAAAATTCAACTAATGCCAGAAGTTCTGACCCCACCGTACTAAATGGTAACGCTTCTTTAGGAGTTACCTATAACAATTCAGCTTGCGGTTTGAATTATGTTGCAGGCAGTGTTGTAATTCAACAACGCTCCACTTCTGCCGGGATAGCATCTCCACCGGTCGGATCTGTTCAACCGGCCCCGATAGTTATTTCAGGTATACCTGCCTGTGCGGTTATTTTGAAAGCCTATTTGTATGCTGACGCTTCCGGAAACGGGGTCCCTATTACCGTAACTGTCAAAAACCCCGGTGGTACAAGCGCAAATTATCCTATGCCAATTATAGGATCAGATATTGACAAATGCTGGTCCAGCCTTGGTTATGCCGGTACTTATAGTTACAGGGCTGATGTAACACCTATAGTTACTACAAACGGAACATAT